>NZ_PDZN01000001.1:0-442676 GCF_002735765.1 Janthinobacterium sp. BJB304 | reverse complement strand
GTGTGGCTGGTCGTCCTCTCAGACCAGCTACTGATCGATGCCTTGGTAGGCTTTTACCCTACCAACTAGCTAATCAGATATCGGCCGCTCCACGAGCATGAGGTCTTGCGATCCCCCACTTTCATCCTTAGATCGTATGCGGTATTAGCGTAACTTTCGCTACGTTATCCCCCACTCCAGGGTACGTTCCGATATATTACTCACCCGTTCGCCACTCGCCACCAGAGCAAGCTCCGTGCTGCCGTTCGACTTGCATGTGTAAGGCATGCCGCCAGCGTTCAATCTGAGCCAGGATCAAACTCTTCAGTTTAATCTCTGTTACTTTGCCGTTTTACCGGCATGGTCGAACTATTTAACTAGTTCAAACCCCTCGCATTGCGAGGTGTTTGCTCACTCAAAAAACTGACAGGCTACTTCCGAAGAAGTATCCTATTTCATTATTTCTTGTGAACATTTGATATTTTAAGTTTTACGTCAATCCGAAGATTGACGCTGCACTTGCATCAAATGCCCACACTTATCGACTGTTAATTGTTAAAGAACTGTATTCGGTGCTACTTTCGCGCTATCGACAAAGCGTTGTGTTTGTCAGCTGCGAAGAAGGAAGAGTATGAAGCATTTCACTACATCCGTCAACTCCTTCTTTTACTACTCATCGCCGTTTCCGGTGATCCTCAACTGCCGCATTTGACTGCGTCTCATTGGGGAGGCGAACTATAGCAAAGCGCCCCAGCGGAAGCAAGGCTTTTCCGGTGCTTTTGCGGCCAACTGCTACAATTTCGCCCCCTCCGCGCCAAACGGCGCTTGTCTATATATAGAACCATAGAAGATTCACCATGAAACAACAAGCTCAAGGATCAGGCCTGACCCTGAAACGAGCTGGCTTTACCACTGGCTTCGGCGTGCTCGCCGCCACCCTCGGTTCCGCAGTCGGTCTCGGAAATATCTGGAAGTTCCCCTATCTAACAGGCGCCAATGGCGGCGCCGGCTTCCTGCTCATCTATCTGCTCGCCACCTTATTAGTAGGACTGCCCGTGATGATCGCGGAAATCACCCTCGGGCGCCGCGCCAAGGTCAACCCGATTTCCACCATGGAACAGCTGGCACCGAAGGGCAAGCCCTGGTGGCTGGTCGGCTTTATCGGCATGGTCGCCGCCTTCCTGATCGTCGCGTTTTATTCGGAAGTGGTGGGCTGGGTGTTTGCGTACATCGCCAAGGCCATCGACGGCTCCATCTTGAGCAGCGACAAGCTGGTGACGGAAGCGGCCTTCGCCTCGCTGATCAGCAATCCTTTGCAATCGCTGTTCTGGCAATGGGGCGTGCTGCTGTTTATCGGCGGCATATTGATGCTGGGCGTGACCAAGGGCATCGAGGCGATCGCCAAGAAGCTGATGCCGCTGCTGTTCCTGCTGTTACTGCTGCTGTGCGCGGTCAGCCTGTCGCTCGATAAGGCGGGCGAAGGCTTGGCTTTCCTGTTCCGCCCTGATTTTTCCAAGCTGACGGCTTCCGTCGTGCTGACAGCCATGGGCCTGGCCTTCTTTAAATTGTCCGTCGGCATGGGCACGATGATGACCTACGGCAGCTATTTCCGCGATGACCAGAATATCCCCGTCACCACTTTGCGCGTGATGGCGGCCGACCTCGGCGTATCGATGCTGGCCGGTATCGCCATCTTCCCCGCCGTGTTCACGTTTGGCTTCGCCCCCAGCGCGGGACCGTCGCTGGTGTTCATCACGATTCCGGCCGTGTTTTCGCAAATTCCCATGGGACAAGTGCTGATGGTGGTGTTCTTCATCCTGGCCGCCGTGGCTGCCACAGGGGCGATGCTGTCGCTGATGGAAGTGCCCGTGGTGATTTTCCATGAACGCTTCGGCTGGACTCGCACCAAGTCCACCATCGTGACCATGCTTCTGCTGGCCGTGCTCGGTTCCGTGTGCGCGCTGAGTAACAGCACCCTGGCGGACTTCAAGCTATTCAATTTGAATATGTTTGATTTGTTCGACTTCGTCTCGTCGAATATCTTCCTGCCTGTGGGCGGCATCGCGATTGCCTTGTTTACAGGCTGGGCCTGGGGCAAGCAGCATTTCATCGAGGCGATCAGCAATCATGGTCAGTTGCAAAATCAAACTCTGGCGCACGTGCTGCTGTTCCTGCTGCGCTTTGTCTCGCCCGTGCTGATCCTGATCGTGATGCTGAAGGGATTAAAGGTCTTCTAATCAGAGTACCCGGGTGTAGGTCTGGCGCACCAGCACCCGGTCGCCGCAATCGAAATGCCACCATTCGCTGTTGATGCCGAAGAAACCCGCCTGGAACATGGCGTCACGCAACAAACGGCGATGTTCTACTTGCTCCTCGGTAATTTCTCTCTTTTCCAGCAACACCAGTTCCAACGCAGGGTGTGAGCGCTCACTCAGGTCATCAAAGCCCGTACCCATGTCCAATTCCCGGCCGTCCGGGCCGACGATCGTGATGTCGAGTGCCATGCCGAACGAGTGGATGGAGCCGCGCGACGGCTCGGCGATGTAGCCCAGCAACTCCGTTCCCTGCAGCGCATCCCACAATTGCTGCTGCACCCGCTGCGGGCGCAGGGCGTCGAGCACCAATAAATGATGATCAGGGCGATGCACGGCCAGCCAAGCCACGGCTTTTTCCAGCGCGGCGGCGGCGTCGCGATGCAGCCAGGCGCAATCGATGGGGCTGTACAAGTCGCGGCCAACGAAATTGTCGGGCGTGGCATAGCGCAAGTCGACGGCGATGCCGGCGATGCTGCTCAGATGGCGAAATTGCGGATCGCTGCCGACCGCTTCCAATTGCAAACTTGCAACAGACATCAGACTCCTCTTTCCAGGCAGTTGCGCGCCGCCACGCCAATGCTGTCGGCCAGGCGCCGCGCGCCATGCGACAGCGGCGAGTGGCTCGCCGTCAATAAATATAGTTGGATCGGTATCGTGGGCGCCCAGGGACGGCGCTGCAGCCGCTCGGGCGAGCCGGACGCGGCCGTAAACGGGTCGACCACGGCCATGCCGGCGCCCGCTTCCACCAGGGAACGGGCGATTTGATAGGTCTGCACCACGGTAGAAAACACGGGGTGGATATCCTGCGCCTCGCAGGCGGCGACCACCAGTTCGCCCAGCGGATCGTTGTCCGCATGACCGATCAGTTCGCCATTCAGGCCATGCGCCGTCAACGGTGTGCCGCAATCGGCCGCATGCCAGGTGCCGGCCGGGGCGATCACCGTCATAACACCCTGCGCAATGGGTTCGGCCACGATGCCCGGATGGCGCGGGTCTTGCAGCGATACGGCCAGGTCCGCTTCACCGAGGCGCAAGGTATTGACGATCTCGCCCGTGTGGTGGGTAGCCAGTTGGCAACGCGTGTGAGGAAAGTCGCGCCGCCACTCCGTCATGGCAAAGGGCAAGACGCTGATGGCGAGCGTCGGCGTCGAGACCAGGCGGATGGTTTCCACCGCATGGCCCTTCAGGCTGGCCGCCAGGCGGCGAATGCCCAATAAATCGCGGTTGAGCTTTTCCGTCTCGACAAACAAACGGTGCGCCTCGGGCTTCGGGTACAGCTTGCCCCGCACGCGTTCGAACAGCGGCATGCCCAGTTGCAACTCGCAATGCTGCAAGACCTTGGTCACAGCCGGCTGCGAGATATGCAGCACCTGGGCGGCGCCGCTGATGGTGCCAACTTGCATGATGGCGTGAAACACTTCGATATGACGCAGCCGCATGAGCTATTCCTTTACCTTGCCGTGGCCGCCTGGGCCGTAATGTTCAGCATATAAGAAAAAGTCATGGGCTGGAACGGCCATGCTACTTTGTTGCAACAGCTGTGGCCGGTGTCGTCAGCACTTCCAGCAGGGCGGCCGTTTCACCATCGGGCATGCCGTCAAAGCGCGTATTGCGGTATTTCATCTGGAAGGCGATCAGCACATTGCGCGTCGCTTCGTCGAACATACCCGTCTGCGGCGTCGCATAGCCATGCTGGGCCAGTTTTTTCTGGAACCAGACGGCGTCCGGCACTTGCTGCTCAAAAATGAGGCGTTGCGCGGCCACGCGGTTGGCATCGGGCCAGACGATCAGGCCCGCATCGGCCAGCTGACGCCATGGAAACAGCGGACCCGGGTCCTGCTTGCGCTGCGGGGCGATTTCGTTGTGGCCCAGGATATTTTCCGGCGCGATGTTGTAGCGGGCCTGGATATCTTTCAACAGCGGAATGAGTTCATCGATCTGTGCCTGCGGGAATGGATACCAGAGGCGGCCTTCCGGCGTGTCCTTGTAGCCAGGGTTGACGATCTCGATGCCGATCGAGCTGACATTTAACTGTGTATAAGTCTTCCAGTTACTCACACCCGCGTGATTGGCCTGGCGCGATTCGTCGACCAGCACGTAAAACTTCGGCTTATCCGTGTCCGTCAGCAAATAATGGCTGCTGACTACTTGTTCCGTCAGGATCTTGATCGAACGGGGCAGGTCGCTGACCGTGTAATGGATGACGATGAATTTCACGCGCGGGCTCTGGCTGCGCGCCGTCAAGCTATGGTCGAGGTGCGGCGCGGGCGTGGTACACGCGGAAAGCAGTGCCACCAGCAGGGCGAGGGCGATTTTTTTCATGAAAGATCCGTGTTCGGGTTAATAAAATAGTCAGTACTTGACAATACGCTGGCTCGCCGTCCTGGCCGCCAGCTTGGCCGCGGCCTCATGCGAACGGGCAACTTTTTGCTCCATCATCAACGATACAGGCAAAGCGGCGCGCATGGCAGCCGCGATGGCCGGGTGCAATTGCGCCGCGCGCCCGGCCAGCACCACGGGACGGGGACCGTAGCGCGCCGTCAGCGCCAGCGCCAATCGCGCCAGTTCCTGTCCCGCGCGCTGCAAGATGTCCAGCGCCAGCGGGTCGGCATCCGCACTGGCGGCCACGGCCAGCGCCAGCCGGCCGATGGCGCCCCGGTCCTGGCCATACATGAAGGCGCGCGACAGCGACCAGTCGCTGCCGCCCAGTTGCGCAAATACGGCTTCGGCCATAGGCGAACTGTGCCAGCTGCCGGGCGCCTCGTCTTCGCGGCGCCAGATGTGGCGCAAGGCTTCGCGCGCGATCCAGTAGCCGCCGCCGCCATCGTCGAGCAGCACGCCGCGCCCGCCCGCGCGGTGAAAGCCGCCATCCACATCGATCCAGGCGGCGATCGAACCCGTGCCAGCGTAGACCAGATAACCTTCGCCAGGTTCAAAACTGTCGCGATAGGCGATTTCAATGTCGTTGCCCAGGCTGACGTCAGCGGCATCCAGCGCCAGCAGGCTGGCCAAGGTTTGCGCCAGCACAACATCATCGCCGCCAAAACCCGTCAAGCCCGCCACCACGGCACGCGGTTGGCCAACGGCCAGCACGGCCTGGCACAGCCGGGCAAACGTGGCGTGCACGGCGGCGCGGCCCGCATCGCTGCCCATTTGCAAGGCAGACAAGCCTTCGACGGCCCCGTCGGCCACGATGGCGCCGTCGGCGGTGGCCAAGGCCCAGCGCGTCTGCGTGCCGCCCGCGTCGATGCCCAGCCCGAGCACGGCAGTATCAGTATTGGTTGCAGGGAAGGAAATCATGGCATGAGTGTAAAGCCAAGCGAAGCTTGCAGGCATGAAAGCTTGCGCATGTTTCATGCCTACAGGTTATGGACTAGTGGTGAACGCTCAACAATTACTTGGCAGGGGCCGTAAACGGTGCGCGCACGGTGACGCGAGGGCTTTCATTGCCGAGGCGGTCCACGGCGCTGACCACCACCGCATTGACTTTACCGATGGCATCATCAACCAGGGTCAGTTCAGCCTGCACGCCAGTGACCACGGTGAAACGCCAGTCTTCGCCGTAGCGGGCCCAGATGGCGTATTGCGCCACGGGTTTGCCGCCGCCCGACGTCAACTTGACGTTCAGGCTGGTGGAATCGCGGCGCAAAGCCAGCACGGGCGTGCCCGGTGCTTCCTTGCCCAGCCACGGCGTGGCGGGAATCAGGGCCGGGCTTTGATACACGCTCGCCTTGAGTTGCTCGCTGACACCTTTGCGGTTCTGCATCAGGGGCACCATGCTGAAATGCACTTGGCCATTCGCGCCGGGGCGCGTGCGCGTCACTTCGATCTGCTTGATGATCTCTTGCGGCGTGAAGGATTTGGCGGAATTGTCGATGCGGCTCGTATATAAACCGGGCCACACGTGGCGGCCATACGGATTTTGCGCGAGCCAGTAGTCGAGCAGCACGCCAAACGCTTGCGGCGCCTGCGCCACGGGCCAGTACAGCTGCGGCGACAGGTAGTCGAGCCAGCCCTTGGCCAGCCATAGTTCCGCATCCGCATACAATTTATCGTACTGGCTGAAGCCGACGATGCCGGCAGGGCGGCGGTCGGGACGGCCGATGCCGAACGGGCTGATGCCGAAACGCACCCAGCTCTTTTCGCGGTGGATGCCTGTATACAAGGCTTCGATCAGCTGGTTGACGTTCTGGCGGCGCCACGAAGCGCGGTCCAGCTGGCCGCCGGCCAGCAGATATTGCTGCCAGGAAGGCTCATCGGGGAAGGGCAGTTCGCGCTTGGCGCCGCCATTGCCCGCGTCCAGCGCGGCCGTTTCCGCACCGGCGCCGGCGCCAGGCGCGTCGATCGGATACGGATAAAAATAGTCGTCGATGTGCACGCCGTCGATATCGTAGCGGCGCACCACGTCGAGCACCACGTCCGTCGTATGCTTGGACGCGGCCGCATCGCCCGGGTCCATCCACAGGTAGCGGCCGTATTGCTTGACGGACGCGGGGTTGGTGGACGCGAAACTGTCGCGCGCCAGCGGCGACTTGGCCGTGGCGTGACGGGCCCGGTACGGGTTGAACCAGGCGTGCAACTCGAGGCCGCGCGCATGCGCCTGGGCCACCCAGAAGGCCAGCGGGTCATACATGGGCAATGGCGGCTGGCCTTGCTTGCCTGTCAGGTATTCCGACCACGGTTCCAGCTGCGACGGGTAAATCGTGTCGGCGCTGGGGCGCACCTGCAGCACAATCGCGTTCAGATTCAAGGACTTGGCGCGGTCGAGGATGGCGATCGCTTCGGCTTGCTGCTTAGCGACAGGCAAATTGCTGCGGCTGGGCCAGTCGATATTGGCCACCGTCGAGACCCAGGCGGCGCGGAATTCGCGCGGCGCCGGCGGCGGCACTTCGCCCGTGATGTGCTGCACGGGCGGCACGGCCGGCAAGCCCGCTTCGCCTGGCGTCACTGCGGACGGCATTTTGGTGCTGGTACAGCTGCTGAGCAATGTGGCGGTGGCCAAGGCGGCCAGCACGCCGGCCGTGGCACTCAGGCGTTTTTTCAAAGTAGACAACAAAACAATTCCTTGCAGTGGTGAAGCGCAGGTCTATCGGTGCGGGCATTTTACTGTGCGCCCGCCATCCATGCGGGCGCACGGTTCAAAAGAATCAGGTCTCGGCCTTCTTGCCGAATTCGGGATCGATCTTGACCAGCGCGGCCATGATGAAAGCGGGAATCGTGGCGATGCACACCCAGATGAAGAAGTGCTGGTAACCGAGCATTTGCTGGATCCAGCCGCTGGCCATGCCCGGCAACATCATGCCCAGTGCCATGAAGCCCGTGCAAATGGCGTAATGGGCCGTTTTATGCGCGCCATCGGACACCATGATCATGTACAACATATACGAGGCGAAACCAAAGCCGTAACCGAATTGCTCCAACGCAATGCCACCGGCGATCACATAAATGTTGCTGGGCAAGGCGCTGGCCAGGTACACAAACACCAGGTCGGGCAAGTGCACGGACAGCACCATGATCCACAGGCAGCGTTTCAAGCCAAAGCGGGAAATGATGAAGCCTCCCAGCAAGCCGCCCAGGGTCAGGGCGATCACGCCGATGGTGCCGTAGACGAGGCCCACCTGTTCCGTCGTGAGGCCCAGGCCGCCCTTGGCGACAGGGTCGAGCAGGAAGGGCGCGGCCAATTTGAGCAATTGCGCTTCGCCGAGGCGGAACAGCAGCAAGAAGCCAAGGATGACGACAATATCCTTCTTCTTGAAGAAGGCCGCAAAGGTGGCGATGAACTCTTGCAGCGGAGAAATGCCGGCGCCCTGGATGCTGGGCCGGTCATCTTTAGGCTTGGGCAAAATGAAATAGTGGTACAGGAAGAGGGCGATGAACAGGCCCGCCAGGATGGCGAACACGACGGACCAGGCCAGCTGCACATTGCCCGTCGCATGCGTCAGATAGCCGGCCAGATACACGAGGCCGCCCTGGCCCGCAATCATGGCCAGGCGATAAAACGTGCTGCGCACGCCCACGAAGGCCGCCTGCTGATGCTCTTCCAGGCCCAGCATATAAAAGCCGTCGGCGGCAATATCATGCGTGGCGGAACTGAAGGCCATCAGCCAGAAGATGGCCAGGCTGATCTGGAAGAAATGGGGCAGCGACGTCGTCAGGGCCACCAGCGCCAGCGCGGCGCCGATCACCAGCTGCAAGCCGACGATCCAGAAGCGCTTGGTGCGGTACATATCGATGAAGGGCGACCACAGGGGCTTGATGACCCAAGGCAAGTACAGCCAGCTCGTGTACAGCGCGATATCCGTATTGGAAAAGCCGTAATTCTTGTACATGATCACGGACAAGGTCATGACCACTACGTAGGGGATACCCTGGCCGAAATACAGGGAAGGGATCCACAGCCACGGCTTATTGGTGCGCACCGGGACGGGTTGTTTCACTAGCTCCATACATCCTTCTTGGTCTCCCAGACAGAAGAATGCCGCGCCATCGGATCACGCCGCCAGTGCCGCCCGCACACTGCCGCCTGCGCCGGCCAACAATGCCTGTGCCTGGTTTGTGTTGATTTTTTTGATCAAGGCAACAATCGCCACCTTGACGTGATAGTGGCATTGCTCCAGCACGGTCCTGGCCTGCACCTCGCTGGCGCCGGTGGCATGCATGGTCAGACGCACGGCCCGCCAGATCAGCTTGGCGTTGGTCGGCTTCAAGTCTACCATCAAGTTTCCGTAAGTTTTGTGCAAACCGACCATCAGGGCGCTGGAAATCGTGTTCAGGGTGATTTTCTGCGCCGTACCCGCTTTCAAACGCGTGCTGCCGGAAATGACTTCCGTGCCTGTGTCGAGCACGATACCGCATTGTGCCTCGTGCGCCACGGGGGCGTCCACATTGTTGGCAATGCCTATCGTCAAGGCGCCCGCCTTGCGCGCGGCCAGCAGGGCGCCCAGCACGTACGGCGTGGCGCCGGAGGCGGCCAGCAGGATCACGACATCATTTTCTTGCGGCAACAGGGCCAGCACATCGCGTTCGCCTTGCTGTACATCATCTTCCGCCCCCTCCACGGCCGTGAACATGGCGCCCGCGCCGCCGGCCAGAATGGCGACGGCCCGCTCGGGCGGCCAGGAAAACGTGGGCGTCAATTCAACGCTGTCGAGCACGCCCAGACGTCCCGACGTGCCAGCGCCCACGTACAGCAAGCGTCCGCCGGCCGCGATGCGGGGCAGGGCGGCCGCGATGGCGGCCCCGATTTGCGGCGAGGCCAGCCGCACGGCTTCGACGGCCCAGAACTGGTCGTCGACCAACGCCGCCACCAGTTGCTCCACCGGATACAAGTCCAGATCCGGATGCCGCCGGCTCGGGGTTTCAGTTTTCAACATGATTTCAGAACATGGTTGAAGGTGAAACCAGTTTAATACCAACGAGCAAGATCAGCCATGAAAGGATGGCGGGCGGGCATAACGGGAGTTTATGGCTAATACAGGAACGTGGTGTACTACTTGTACTTCGATACGCTCCCGTTTGTGTCTATACTTGGGTTCGACGCCAACATCCACGACATGCCCCATGATCGCTCGCCAATTGCTGTTCCTGTTTAGCGCCCTTGGCGCCATCAACGGCATTTTCCTGGCCGTCTATTTTTTCAGCCGCCGGCCTCGCTGCCTGGCCGACTGCATGCTCGGCGCATTGCTGCTTGCCGTGGGGGTGCGCACCGCCAAATCCGCCTTCCTCTACTTCAACCCGGCGATCGCCATCGAATTCCGCCAGCTGGGACTGTCGGCCTGTCTGCTGATCGGTCCCTTGACCTATCTCTATGTGCATTCCTTCATCGCCGGCCTTGCACAACAGCCTGCCGGCCAGCAATGGCGCTGGCATCTCGGCCTGTCCTGCCTGCTGATAGCCATCGGCGTTGCCTTTCCATATTCCGCGTATCGTCCTGTGTGGGACCGTTCGAGTCATACGATTCATCTGTTCTGGCTATGCTACCTGCTGGCGACCGCCAGCTTGCTCTGGCAAAGCCGCCATGTCTGGCTGCACGACGGACAGCGGATGGCGACCGGCAGCATGCTGATGCTGAGCGTCTTTGCGGGCAGCTGTGTCATGTTGGCGGCGTACGCGAGCACGCCGTTCACGTCGTATATTGTCGGCGCCTTGTCGTTCACCTTCTCGCTGCATGTCGCGGTCATGGTCTTTCTGCTGAGAAAGGAAACCGCGACGCCTGCCGAACCGAAGCCGAAATACCAGAACAGCCGCCTGACGCACGACGATGCGCTTGCCGTGCTCGCTGCGCTGGAACAACAGATGACCGGGCAGAAATCCTATCTGAACCCGAACCTGACCCTGGCCCAACTTGCCAAGCGGGCGGGGTGCACGCAGGCGCAGGTGTCGCAGGTATTGAATGACAAGCTGAGCAAGAGCTTCAGCACCTACGTCAACGAATACCGTATCGCCGAAGCAAAACAGGTCTTGGTCGACGAGCCGCAACTAAACATGGATACCGTTGCCGAGCGCTGCGGGTTCAATTCCAGCTCCACCTTCTACTCCACCTTCAAGAAAGTGGCTGGGCAGACTCCCGCCAGCTTCCGCGCCCAGCCCAGCCAGGCGGCCACGGCCATTTCCGCGTAAAACCGCTCCGGAATCGCCATTCCGGAGTCTGAAATCCTGTTTGGCGACATCAACTCCCCTGCATTTCGATAACTTATCGACCAACAACGACCTGAAATAGTCGTTGCTCCGATAAACGCAGTTATTCATTCAGGGTAAAGTCATGATTCAGTTTTTATTGCGAACGGTACTCGCCTGTTGCTTGCTCAGCAGCGCCGCCGCCGGCACCGCCGCATCCGCCGACCAGGACGAAAATGCCATCCGGGAAACCGTGCGCTTGTATCTGCATGGCACCAGTTTCAACGTACAGGACGAGATCAACCAGGCCTTCCATATCACCTCCCGTCTTTATCTGGACGGCAAAAACGATACGGAATGGGAGCTCAGCGGTCCGGAATACGCCAAACTCTTTCCCCAGGAGAAAATAGGCCAATTCAATGGACGCCATGGGCGACTGATCAAGGTGGAGGCGAGCGGCAAGGTGGCCACCGCCAAGGCCGAGATCCACATTCCCCAGCAAGGGGTGCGCTATATGGATGTCTTTCTTTTAAGAAAGATCGCCGGCACCTGGAAGATCGTCAGCAAGTCGGCCGACCGCGAGCCGGCCGCCGCGCGCCAGGCACGCAAGGTGCTGCTGGTGGTATCGAATGTGCATCAATATCCCGGTACAAAAGTTAACGCGGGCAACAATTTTCCCGAACTGGCCTATACCTATGATGTCTTTCGCAAGGCAGGGTACGCGGTCGACTTCGTCAGTCCCGAGGGGGGCGCCATTCCCCTGGAAATGATCGTCACGTCGGACGAGTTGCTCAAAAAGCATCTGTACGACAGTGATTTCATGTGGGCACTGGCCCATACCAAGCCCGTCGCCGAGGTCAGGGCAGACGAGTATGCGGGCATGGCTTTCGTCGGCGGCGGCGCGGCCATCGTCGGCATCCCGGACAACAAGCCGCTGCAGGACATCGCTGTGCGTATCTACGAGCAACACGGCGGGGTGATCGCGGCCATCTGCCATGGAACCGAGGGCATCAAGAATCTGAAGCTCAGCGACGGTACTTTCCTGATCCAGGGCAAGGTGCTCACCTCGTTCCCCGATGCGTATCTCAACAAGGAATCGCCGATATACAAGGCCTATCCCTTTTCGGCGGAAGCGAGCATCAAGCGCCATGGCGGCATCTTCAGGCACGGCGCCAACGGCAAGAGTCACGTCGAGGTCGATGGCCGGCTGGTGACCGGCATGAGCTGGGAGTCATCCGTGGGCGTGGCCGAATCCATGATCCGCCTGATCCAGCAGTAATTCCGGCAGCTGAATTACGGAGAACGGCGCATCTCGGCCACGAAGTCGTAATGGTCGCTACGGCAATACGAATGCGTCAGTTCCACCGCCTCGCCCGTTTCCAGGTAGGCGATACGCGTGATGAACAGCACGGCCTGGCCATCAGGGATGCCCAGCTGCTTGGCCAGCACGTCCGTCGCATTCATGGCGCGGATGTGCTGCAAGGCGCGCACGGGCGCCTTCTTGATGCTGCTCAAGTATTCATACAGCGAGTCGCCCATGGCGGCCGGGTCCGGCACCACGCTGAAGGGCAGCACGCTCACTTCATACGCCATCACCACGTCGTCGGCCAGGCGCAGGCGCTCCAGGCGCGCCACTTTCGTGTTTTGCGCCAGGCCCAGGCTCAGCTGCTCGTCGCTGCTGGCGATGACGACTTCGCGCTTGAGCCAGCGCGAGCCGGGACGGTAGCCGCGCTGCTGCAGCTGCTCGGAAAAGCTCGACAAATTCGACAGCGGCTGCTCGATGCGCGGGGCAATATAGTTGCCCGAACCGCGGCGGCGCACGACGAGGCCTTGCTCGACCAATTGATCGATGGCCTTGCGGGCAGTCACGCGCGATACGTCGAGCAGTTCGGACAGGGTACGTTCGGATGGCAGGGCCTGGTCTACCTGGTAGCGGCCGTTGCGTACGTCATCGCTCAGCTTGCGGGCGATCTGCATATATAAAGGCGAATTGTCATTTAAATCGACCTTGAGTTCTACGCTGGTCTGGCTCATACAGTTCTCCTTGTCCTCCTAGTGTAATAGCGATGGCGCTTGCGCGTAGCCCGTCCACCCATGAATAAATGGAAAATGACCATAAATAACGGTTATACATTTAAAAAAACAATGTTTTACCGTACGTATAGCTTTGCATTATAGATAAATAAGCAATTTTCATTAGCCTGGGAAACGATCCCGCCCTATGCTGGCGATGCCTCCACCACATCGCGACACAGGGAAACATGCACAATAAAATGACGGGTTTGCTGGGCTTGCTGCTGCTGGGCACAACCTGGAGCGCGTTGGCCGCCCCGCCCGGCAGCGGCAAGGACCAGCAGCGCGCGCTCGATGCCACGTTGGCCGCCATCGTCGACGATACGGCCCACCCGCTGGCCAGCCTGTCCGTACTCGCCATCCGCCACGGCAAGGTGTCGTATCAACAACAATTTGGATACCGGCGTATCGGCGCCACGCCGGCAGAGAACTTGCCCGTGACGCCGGCCACCCTGTTCCGCATCGCTTCCGTCTCGAAGATGATGACCACCGTGGGCCTGATGCGGCTGGTCGAGCAGGGCAAGCTGAGCCTGGATCAGGATGTGGGCATCTATCTGGGGTTTTCCCTGCGCAACCCGCATTTCCCCCTGCAACCGTTGACCTTGCGCAGCCTGCTCAGCCACACTTCCTCGCTGCGCGATGCGGGCGGCTATGCCTGGGGCCCCGAGCGCAGCCTGCGCGACGTGTTTACGGCCGGCGGCGACGCGATGTGGGATTCCAGCGCGGCACCTGGCCGCTACTTTACGTATTCCAACCTGAACTGGGGCGTGATCGGCACGGTGATGGAGCAAGTCACGGGCGAGCGCTTCGACTTGCTGATGCGGCGCCTGCTGCTCGATCCCCTCGATGTACGCGGCGGCTACCATCCGCCGGCATTCACCGCGGACGAGATAGCGAACACGGCCACCCTGTACCGCAAGCGCACGCTGGAGACGGAAGAGTGGCGGCCGCACGGCCCCTGGATCGCGCAAGCCGACGATTTTGACCAGCATCCACCGGCCGGCCTGGCCAACTATGTGATCGGCAGCAACGCCACCGTCTTCAGTCCCACGGGCGGCTTGCGCATCTCCGCCGCGGGGCTGGGCAATATCATGCAGATGCTGCTCGACGGTGGCCGCCATGAGGGCAAGCAACTATTGCAGCCAGCCACCGTCGCCTTGATGTTTGGCCGCCAATGGCAGCTGGCGCCGGACGGATGCAATGGCAACAGCGAACGGGGCTTGTACCGTGTCTGGGGCCTGGGTAATCAGCAATTCGATGCCGATATCGAGCAGGGCAACGGCCTGGTCGAAGGCGCCAGCTTCACGGCCGTGGGCCACCTGGGCGACGCGTATGGCCTGGTCTCCGCCTTCGTGCTCGATTTCAAGCACAAGAATGGCATGGTGATGCTGGTGGGCGGTACGGGCAGCGATCCCGAACGTTATCCGGGCACGTATTCCGCCATGGGGCGCAGCGAGGAATTGATACTCACCGCGCTATACCGTGGTGCGATTGACAACAACTAGCCCTTGCATTGAAATGGTGCATTCCTGAAAGTTATGGCTGCACCATGATGTTTCATTGGCTCCCGTGATGGCCAGCCTCTAAGCTCTCATCGAATGCTCCCGCACCATGGGAGCGCAACGCAGCGAGGCAACATGCAGCAACACGTCATCATCATCGGCGGCGGCGTCGTCGGTCTGACATCGGCCTGGTGGCTGGCCGAGGCCGGCTACAAGGTCACGGTACTCGAACGCAATGAACAGGTGGCGATCGCCGCCAGCTACCGCAATGGCGGCCAGCTCAGCTATCGCTATGTGGCACCGCTGGCGGACGCGGGCGTGCCCTTCAAAGCCCTGCAATGGCTGCTGCAGAAAGACGGTCCGCTGCGCTTCCGTCCCGAGGCGGACTGGCGCCAATGGCGCTGGCTGGCCAGTTTCTTGCGCAATTGCAATGCAGCCAGCAATGCCCGCACGACGGCCAAGCTGCTGCAGCTGGGCGAATGGAGCCGCGCCGGCATGGCGCAGCTGGAACTGGCGGTGCCGCCCGAGGCGTATGCCTGGCGCGATGCGGGCAAACTCATCGTCTACCGCTCGCCCGCCATCTTCCAGCGGGCCGTGGCGCGGCCCGAATCGGAAGAGGCGCGCATCGTCTTGTCGCCGCTTGAAGCCGTACAACGCGAACCGGCGCTGGCCGCCTTGCAGGGCGCGCTGGCGGGCGGCATCTTTACAGAAGGCGAGGCGGTGGCCGATTGCCACGCCTTTTGCCTGGCCCTGGAAACGCGTTTATTGCAGCATCCGAACTGTTCACTCATATTGAAAGGCGAGGCGCGCCGACTCCTCACGCACAAGGGCAGGATCACGGGCGTCGACACCAGCCTGGGCCTGCTACAAGCGGATCACTACGTGCTGGCGGCCGGCATCCAGAGCCGCGACCTGGCCGCCACGGCCGGCATCTACCTGCCCCTGTATCCGCTGAAAGGCTACAGCCTGACGGCCCCCATCCGCGCGCAGGACAGGGCGCCCGAGATCAGCATCACGGATTTCGAGCGCAAGGTGCTGTATGCGCGCATAGGCGGCGACCTGCGCGTGGCTGCCATGGTCGACATGGTGGGCGCCGACAACAGCATCGATTGGAACCGCATCGCCGGCCTGACGCGGCTGGCGCGCGAAGCCATGCCGCACGGCGCCGACTACGACCAGGCCACGGCCTGGGCCGGCCTGCGCCCCGCCACGCCGAACAGCGCGCCGCTGGTCGGCGCCAGCAAAGTTGCGAACCTTTGGCTCAACGTGGGCCACGGTCCGCTGGGCTTTACCTTTGCCGCCGGCACGGCGCGCATCCTCGCCGACCTCATGGCCGGCAAGGCGCCGCCGTTCGCGCTGGACTTCCTCGCGCCTCAAAAGTAGGCGGAGCGACAGCAACGGCGACCGGCGCCGCCGTTATGGCGGATAATTGTGGAACTTTCCTGTTCCCTCTTTTCTGTTGCATATCGTCAGCGCATGCCCACACCTTCGAAATTGTCCGCCTGCCCCTGTGGCGGCGCCTCCTACGCCAGCTGCTGCGGCCCGTATATCGCGGGCGACGCCTTTCCGCCCACGGCCGAAGTCCTGATGCGTTCGCGCTACACGGCGTTTACCTTGCGCGATGAAGCGTATCTGCGCGCCACCTGGCATGCCAGCACCCGTCCCGCCGACGCCTTGTTTGCCGAAGAAGAAAAAGTCCACTGGATGGGACTTGAGGTAAAATCTGCTTTACGTTTACGTCAACGTAAAGCAGAATCAGCAGATCAGGCCGAAGAGATACATCGCGACACCGTGGAATTCGTGGCCCGCTACAAGGTCAACGGCCGCGCGCACCGCCTGCATGAAGTGAGCCGCTTTGTGCGCGAAGCGGCTGAGGGCGGCGCCCTGCGCTGGTTTTATCTCGACGGCAGTTTTCCCGAATAGCGCGACCCGAGAGACCGGGCGATAATAAAAAGGAACCGCAATGCCGCACATCGAAAGCAAACTCAATCCGCGCAGTGAAGATTTCAAGGCCAATGCCGCGGCCATGCAAGCCATCGTCGACGATCTGCGCGACAAGGTGGAAAAGATCGCGGCCGGCGGCGGCGAAGCGGCTGCCGCCAAGCACCTGGCGCGCGGAAAGCTGCTGCCGCGCGACCGCGTGCAGATGCTGCTCGATCCCGGCACGCCCTTCCTCGAGTTTTCCCAGATGGCGGCCTACGCCATGTACCAGGACGCCAAGGGCGTCGATGCGGCGCCCAGCGCCGGCATCATCACCGGCATCGGCCGCGTCTCGGGCCAGGAATGCGTCATCGTGTGTAACGACGCTACAGTCAAGGGCGGCACGTATTATCCGATGACGGTGAAAAAGCATTTGCGCGCCCAGGAAATCGCCGACCAGAACAACCTGCCGTGCATCTACCTGGTCGACTCGGGCGGCGCCAACCTGCCGAACCAGGACGACGTCTTCCCCGACCGCGACCATTTCGGCCGCATCTTCTATAACCAGGCGAATTTGTCGGCCAAGGGCATTCCGCAAATCGCCGTCGTGATGGGCTCTTGCACGGCGGGCGGCGCGTATGTGCCGGCCATGAGCGACGAATCGATCATCGTCAAGGAGCAAGGCACGATTTTCCTCGGCGGCCCGCCGCTGGTGAAGGCTGCCACCGGCGAAGTGGTGACGGCCGAAGACCTGGGCGGCGGCGACGTGCACACGCGCCTGTCCGGCGTGGTCGACCACCTGGCGCAGAACGATCTGCATGCGCTGTCGCTGGCGCGCACCATCGTCTCGAACCTGAACCGTACAAAACCGCAGCAGATGGCGCTGCGCGAGTCTGTCGAACCGAAATACCCGACGCAGGAACTGTATGGCGTGATCCCCGTCGATACGCGCAAACCGTTCGACGTGCGCGAGGTGATCGCGCGCATCGTCGACGGCAGCGATTTCGACGAATTCAAGGCCCGCTACGGCACCACCCTGATCTGCGGCTTTGCGCACATCTATGGCGTCAAAGTCGGCATCATCGCCAATAACGGCATCCTGTTCTCGGAATCGGCCTTGAAAGGCACGCATTTCATCGAATTGTGCTGCCAGCGCAAGATCCCGCTCGTCTTCCTGCAAAACATCACGGGCTTCATGGTGGGCCGCAAGTACGAAAACGAGGGCATCGCCCGCAATGGTGCCAAGATGGTGACGGCCGTGGCCACGGCCGCCGTGCCGAAATTCACGGTGATCATCGGCGGCAGCTTCGGCGCCGGCAATTACGGCATGTGCGGCCGCGCGTTCTCTCCCCGTTTCATGTGGATGTGGCCGAATGCACGCATTTCCGTCATGGGCGGCGACCAGGCCGCTTCCGTGCTGGCGACCGTCAAGCGCGACGGCATCGAGGGCAAGGGCGGCGCATGGAGCGCGGACGAGGAAGCGGCCTTCAAGCAGCCGATCAAGGATCAATACGAACACCAGGGCCACCCGTATTACGCCACCGCGCGCCTGTGGGACGATGGCGTGATCGACCCGGCCGACACCCGCATGGTGCTGGGCCTGGGCCTGTCGGCCGCCTTGAACGCGGAAATCCCGGACACGAAGTTCGGC
Organism: Janthinobacterium sp. BJB304; assembly: GCF_002735765.1. NCBI lineage: Bacteria > Pseudomonadati > Pseudomonadota > Betaproteobacteria > Burkholderiales > Oxalobacteraceae > Janthinobacterium > Janthinobacterium sp. BJB304. The sequence continues at coordinate 424,620 of NZ_PDZN01000001.1, read as the reverse complement.
GTATTCCGCATGTAAGCGGCATTCAGGGAGAAGATAATGGAATTTGAAACCTTAAAGCTGGTCATCGAAGGCAACGTCGCCACCGTGACCCTGAACCGCCCCGACGTGCGCAATGCCTTCAACGAGACGACGATTGCCGAACTGGCGCGCGCCTTCGAGGGCCTGGGGCGCAGCGACATGGTGCGCGCCATCGTGCTGGCCGCGAACGGCGCGGCCTTTTGCGCCGGCGCGGACTTGAACTGGATGAAGAAGATGGCAGGCTACACGCATGCCGAAAACCAGGCCGACGCGCTGCAGCTGGCGCAGATGCTGCGCACGATTTACCTGTGTCCCAAGCCCGTGGTGGCGAAGATCCAGGGCGACTGCTATGCGGGCGGCATGGGCCTCGTCGCCGCATGCGATATCATTCTGGTTGCGGAAGACGTGCATTTCTGCCTGAGCGAAGTGCGGCTGGGACTGATCCCGGCCACTATTTCACCGTATGTCATCAAGGCCATGGGCGAAAACGCGGCACGCCGCTATTTCCTGACGGCGGAGCGATTCTCCGCCCAGGAAGCGCTGCGCATCGGCTTTGCCCACGAGGTAGTCGAGGCAAGCGCGCTGGACGCGAAAACCGCCGAGGTACTGAAAGCCCTGACGGGCAACAGCCCGCACGCCGTGGCGCAAGCGAAAACGCTGGTGCGCGAGATCGCCGGCCAGCCGGTCGATGACGCGCTGCTGGCGGACACCGCCGAGCGCATCGCGCAGATCCGCGCCTCGGAGCAGGGACGCGAAGGCGTGCAATCGTTCCTCGACAAGCGCAAGCCGGGTTGGCTCATGGGCTAGTTAATAGTCCAAAGCTCATGGACTAAGAATATCATTGGAGCAGTTTTGAAAGCAGAAAAACAATCGGGCTGGGTCGAACGCAGTCTGCGCAGCGTGTGGCATCCGTGCACGCAAATGCAGCATCACGAGACGGTTCCCCTCATCCCCGTCAGCCATGGCCGCGGCGCCTGGCTGTATGACCACGAGGGCCGACGCTACCTGGACGCCATCAGCTCCTGGTGGGTGAACCTGTTCGGCCATGCCAACCCGCGCATCAATGCGGAACTCAAGGATCAACTGGACCGCCTGGAACACGCGATGCTGGCCGGTTTTACGCATGAACCGGTGATCGAGCTGTCGGAAAAACTCTCCGCCTTGACGGGCGGCGTGCTTGGCCACAGTTTTTATGCGTCCGATGGCGCCTCGGCCGTGGAAATCGCCCTGAAAATGAGTTTTCACGCCTGGCGCAACAGCGACAAGGGTGAAAAGCAGGAATTCGTCTGTTTGAAGGGCAGCTACCACGGCGAAACCATCGGCGCCCTGGCCGTTACGGACGTGGCACTGTTCAAGGATGCCTACGGCCCCCTGCTGCGTGCCTCGCAGACGGTGATGTCGCCCGACTTCCGCCAGGCGGCCGAGGGCGAGTCCGCCCAGGACGTGGCCCGCCGCGCCGCCGCCGAAGTCGAACAGCTGTTCCAGCAAAAAGCGGACAAGATCGCCGCCATCATCATCGAGCCGCTGGTGCAGTGCGCCACCGGCATGGCCATGCACGACCCGCTGTACCTGTCGCTGGTGCGCGACCTGTGCGACCGTTATCAAGTCCATCTGATCCTCGACGAAATCGCCGTCGGCTGCGGGCGCACGGGCACCTTCTTTGCTTGCGAACAGGCCGGCATCTGGCCCGATTTCGTCTGCCTGTCGAAGGGCATCAGCGGCGGCTATCTGCCGCTGTCCCTCGTGATGACGCGCGAAGATATTTATCAGGCGTTCTACAGCACCGACGTGCGCCGCGGTTTCCTGCATTCGCACTCGTACACGGGCAACCCGCTGGCTTGCCGCGCGGCGCTGGCGACCCTGTCGATTTTCGAGGAAGACGATGTGCTGGCAGCCAACCGGGTGCGCGCCGAGAAAATCACGCGCGCCCTGGCGCCACTGGCGCAGCATGAAAAAGTCAAACACTTCCGCCAGCAGGGCATGATCTGGGCGTTTGACGCGGTCGATGCGGCGCCCGACTTTTCGCGCCGCTTCTTCAGCACGGCGCTGGAACACGAACTGCTGATGCGCCCCATCGGTTCCACCGTCTACCTGATGCCGCCGTACATCCTCGACGACGAGGAAATCGCGGGCCTGGGCCAGCAGACGCTGGCCGTCTTCAATCATGTGATCGGGGCCTGAGATGGAACTGATCGCGCGATTACAACAGCAGTTGCAAGGACTGGAGGAGCGCAGCCTGATCCGCCGCCGCCGCACCGTCGACACGCCGTGCGCGCCACGCCTGACGGTGGACGGGCGCGCCATGCTGGCCTTTTGCAGCAATGACTACCTGGGCCTGGCGTCGCATCCGCGCATCGTCGCCGCGCTGAAAGAGGGCGCCGACCTGTATGGCGCCGGCAGCGGCGCTTCGCATTTGATCAGCGGCCATAGCCGCGCCCACGCGCAGCTGGAAGAACGGCTGGCGGCTTTCGTGGGCGCCAACCTGGAACAGGCGCGCGCGCTGTATTTCTGCACCGGCTACATGGCGAATCTCGCTGTGCTCACGGCCCTGTCGGCGGGCGACGCGGAGACCGAGATCTTCTCGGAAGCGCTGAACCACGCTTCGCTGATCGACGGCACGCGCCTGGCACGCGTCAAGACGCGCGTGTATCCGCATGCGGACCTCGATGCCCTGACGCTCCTGCTGGCGGAAAGCAAAGCCAAAACGAAAATCGTCGTCACGGACAGCGTCTTCAGCATGGATGGCGACCTGGCGCCGCTGCCCGCGCTGCTGGCCCTGTGCGAGCAGTACGGCGCCTGGCTGGTGGTCGACGACGCGCATGGCTTCGGCGCACTGGGAGCCAATGGCCGCGGCGCGCTGGAACACTTCGGCCTGCACTCACCGCACCTGGTCTACGTGGGCACGCTGGGAAAATCGGCCGGCGTGGGCGGCGCCTTCGTTTGCGCGCACGAAGCCGTAATCGAGACGCTGATCCAGAAGGCCCGCCCCTACATCTTCACCACGGCGGCCGCGCCCGCGCTCGCGCATGCGCTCCTGGCCAGCCTGGACATCATCGCCGGTGAAGAAGGAAAACAACGCCGGATGCACCTGGCCGCGCTGGTGGCGCAATGGAACGAGGGCTTGCAGCTGCAGCGCTGGCAAGCCTTGCCATCGCTCTCCGCCATCCAGCCCGTCATCATCGGCGACAATGCGGACATGCTGGCCGTCGCCGCGAATCTGTACCAGCAAGGCCTGTGGGTCGGCGCCATCCGCCCGCCCACGGTCCCTGCCGGCACGGCGCGCCTGCGCGTAACCCTGTCGGCCGGCCATACGGCGCAGGAAGTGGCGCAATTGATCAACGCAGTCAACACCCTGGAAAGGACTCGCCATGAGCCTTGATGACCCTATCGTGGCGGAAGTGCTGGCGGACCTGGCGCCGGCCGTGCAGCCGGCGCCGGCAGCCATCGGCCTGCCCTCGCGCTTTGCCTGTTTCGTCACCGGCACCGACACGGAAATCGGCAAGACATTGACGTCGTCGGCCCTGCTGCACGCGCTGGTGGCGCGCGGCGTGCGCGCCTGCGGCATGAAGCCCGTGGCCGCCGGCGCCGAGATGCGCGACGGAGAACTGCATAATGAAGACGCCGACAGCCTGATCGCCGCCGGCAACGTCACCATGCTGCGCAGCCTGACCACGCCCTACATGCTGAAGGAACCGGCCGCGCCGCACATCGCCGCCGCGCTCGAAGGCGTGAGCATCGAATCGGTGCCGATCCTGGCCGCCTACCTGGAAATCGCCGCCGCCTCGGACGCCGTCGTGGTCGAAGGCGTGGGCGGTTTCCGCGTGCCGCTGTCGCCCGGTTTCGATTCGGCCGACCTGGCGCAGCAGCTCGACCTGCCCGTGATCCTCGTGGTCGGCATGCGTCTGGGCTGCATCAGCCAGGCCTTGCTGACGGTGGAAGCCATCGAGGCGCGCGGCCTGACGGTGATCGGCTGGGTCGCCAACACCTTGGAAGTGGAAATGCGCTTCCTCGACGAAAATATCGATGCGCTGATCGAGCGCATCCCGGCGCCGCTGCTGGGCAGGGTGCCGCGCCTGGCGCAACCCACTGCGGAAGCGGCGGCCGCGTATCTCGATTTCACCGGCTTGCCCAACTGGCCGGCGCAGCATCCCAACACTTAAACGCATTCAAAAATAGAAACGAAGGAATCACATGTCTCACGTCCAAGAAGCAGCAAAAACCGTCGAACTGCACCGCCCAGCGGCGCGCATCACCGTGCCGGAAGCGGCCACCTGGCCCGTCGCCGACGTGCTGGCCCTGTTCGACCTGCCATTCAATGACTTGATGTTCAAGGCCCAGCAAACCCACCGCGTCAACTTCCCCGACGGCGACGTGGAACTGGCGACCCTGTTGTCGATCAAGACGGGCGGCTGCGAGGAAGACTGCGGCTACTGCCCGCAGGCGGCCCGCTACGACACGGGCGTGGAAGCGAAAAAAATCCTCGACATCGACACGGTGCTCGACGCGGCCCGCCAGGCGAAAGCCAACGGCGCCACGCGCTTCTGCATGGGCGCCGCCTGGCGCAGCCCGAAAGAGCGCGACATGGAAAAAGTCGAAGAGATGGTGACCAAGGTCAAGGCGCTGGGCCTGGAAACATGCGCTACTTTGGGCATGCTGGAAGAGGGACAAGCGGACCGCCTGAAAAACGCGGGCCTGGACTTCTACAACCATAACCTCGATACGGCGCCCGAGTTCTACGACAACGTCATCTCGACGCGCGAATACCAGGACCGCCTCGATACTTTGGGCCGCGTGCGCGAAGCGGGCTTGAAAGTGTGCTGCGGCGGCATCGTCGGCATGGGCGAGACGCGTCTGCAGCGCGCGGGCCTGATCGCCCAGCTGGCGAACCTGAATCCGTACCCGGAATCGGTGCCCGTCAACCACCTGGTGCAGGTGGAGGGCACGCCTTTGTTCGGCCTGGAAGCGCTGGACCCGTTCGAATTCGTGCGCACGATCGCCGTGGCCCGCATCACCATGCCGAAAGCGCGCGTGCGTTTGTCGGCCGGCCGCCGCCAGATGGGCGAAGCCGTGCAAGCCATGTGCTTCCTGGCCGGCGCCAATTCCATCTTCTACGGCGACAAGCTGCTCACCACCGACAACCCGGAAGCGGAAGACGACCGCGTCTTGTTGAATAAACTGGGCTTGCAGACGCGCGGCGCCATGTTGGAATCGGTACAGAAAGAGAAGTGCGGCTGCTGATCCAGCCCTGTCGGGTTACGCCGTGCCGGCTAACCCGACCTACGAATACCGCCTCACCAATGCGTAGGTCGGCTTAGCGCAAAGCGCGTAAGCCGACACGCCAGCACACAACGTCCATGACAAGAGACAGCTGCCCCTTTTTGAGAGAATAGAGAGAGACCATGTTCACTAAAATCCTGATCGCCAACCGCGGCGAAATCGCTTGCCGTGTCGCCGCCACCGCGCGCCGCATGGGCATCCAGACCGTCGCCGTGTATTCGGAGGCGGACGCCAACGCCAAGCACGTCGCCGTCTGCGACGAAGCGGTGCTGATCGGCCCCGCGCCGGCCAAGGAAAGCTATCTGTGCGGCGACAAGATCATCGCCGTGGCGCTGGCCACCGGTGCGCAGGCGATCCACCCCGGCTACGGCTTTTTGTCCGAGAACGCCGACTTCGCCGACGCCTGCCACGCGGCGGGCCTGGTCTTCATCGGCCCGCCGGCGTCCGCCATGCGCGCCATGGGTTCGAAATCGGCCGCCAAGTCGCTGATGGAGAAAGCCAATGTGCCGCTGGTGCCCGGCTACCACGGCGAGAATCAGGATGCGGACTTCTTGCACGGCCAGGCCGACAAGATCGGCTACCCGGTCCTGCTGAAGGCTTCGGCCGGCGGCGGCGGCAAGGGCATGCGCGTCATCGAGAACAGCGCCGACTTCAAGGCCGCGCTGGCCTCGTGCAAGCGCGAAGCGATCAGCTCTTTCGGCGACGACAAGGTGCTGGCCGAAAAATATCTGTCGCGTCCGCGCCATATCGAAATCCAGGTGTTTGCAGACACGCTCGGCAACTGCATCTACCTGTTCGAGCGCGATTGCTCGGTGCAGCGCCGTCACCAGAAGGTGCTGGAAGAAGCGCCGGCGCCGGGCATGCCGGCTGACCGCCGCGCGGCCATGGGCGAGGCGGCCGTCGCCGCCGCCAAGGCCGTCGGCTACGTGGGTGCGGGCACGGTGGAATTCATCGCCAACCAGGATGGCTCGTTCTACTTCATGGAGATGAACACGCGCCTGCAGGTGGAACACCCGGTGACGGAAATGATCACCGGCACCGACTTGGTGGAATGGCAATTGCGCGTCGCCTTTGGCGAGCCGCTGCCGAAAAAACAGAATGAATTGACGATCCACGGCCACGCCATCGAGGCGCGCATCTACGCGGAAAACCCGGAAAAGGGCTTTTTGCCGTCGATCGGCACCCTGCGCCACATGCAGTCGCCATCGGCCGTGACGTTCGAACTGGGCGGCACCGTGGTGCCGGCGTCCGTGCGCATCGATTCGGGCGTGCGCGAAGGCGACGCCATCTCGCCGTTCTACGACCCGATGATCGCCAAGCTGATCGTCTGGGGCGTGGACCGCCGCGAAGCGCTGGCGCGCATGGCGCAGGCGCTGTCCGACTACCAGATCGTCGGCCTGGCCAGCAATATCGCCTTTTTAAAACGCCTGGTCGAAGGCCAGGCATTCAGCTCGGCGGATCTCGATACGGGTTTGATCGAGCGCAATCAAGCGTCGCTGTTCCCCGCCCTGCAAGCAGCGCCAGACACGGCCCTGGCGCTGGCATCCGTCGCCCTGCTGCTGGAAGAAAAAACGGCCGCCGAAGCGCAGTCGGCCAACCGCGCCGACCCGTGGGGCAATGTCCTGGGCTGGCGCCTCAACAGCACCCTGGGGCGCAGCCTGTCATTCGCCGATGAATTCGCATTGGCCAGCGACGACAAAACCTATGCCGCGCGCATCGCCTACAAGACCGATGGCTGGCTGTTCAACGGCCAGACTCTCACTTTGACGGCGCGCAAAGGCAACGAGCTGCACATCAAGCTCGGTGAACGTGCCGTGCATGGCACGGTGCTGCGCGACGGCGAGCAGTTCCACGTATTCACCGGCGGCTTGCATTACACGCTGCACTACAGCGACCCGATGGCGCATGCGGGCGAAGTCGAAGCGGAAGGCGGCCGCCTGACGGCGCCGATGCCGGGCAAGGTCGTCGCCGTGCTGGTCAACAAAGGGCAGGACGTCAGGAAGGGCGAGCCTTTGGTCATCATGGAAGCGATGAAGATGGAGCACACGATCGCCGCGCCGCATGACGGCCTGGTGGAAGACGTGCTGTACGCGGTCGGCGACCAGGTGGCCGATGGCGCGCCGCTGCTGGCTTTCAAGGCTGCCGCATAGAGGCAGCCACGATGCGCATCCTTTTACAACGCTCGGACGGCAAGGAAGCGGCGTGGATCGCCGATTTTAAAGACTTGCTGCCCGAAGCTGAAATCCACTTCTGGCGCGAAGGCGAGACGTTCGCGCCATGCGATTATGCCGTCGTGTGGCAGCCGCCCGCCGCCATGCTGCCGGCATTGAGCGAAGTCAAAGCCATCTTCAACACGGGCGCCGGCGTCGACGCGCTGTTGAAGTTCGGCGACGCGCTGCCGGCCCACGTGCCGCTGGTGCGCCTCGACGACGCGGGCATGGGCGTGCAGATGGCCGAATATGTGAGCCACGCCGTGCTGCGCCACTTCCGCCGCTTCGACGACTACGAGGCGCAGGGCCGCGCCGGCATCTGGCAGCCGCTGCCCGCCTTCGACAAGGCCGATTTTCCCGTCGGCGTGCTGGGCATGGGCGTGCTGGGCACGCGCGTGCTGCAAGCGCTGGCGCAGTTCGAATTTCCCCTGCGGGGCTGGAGCCGCAGCCGGAAGCACATCGATGGCGTGCAGTGTTTTGCGGGCGAAGAGGGGCTCGATGCCTTTTTGCGCGGCACGCGCGTGCTGGTGTGCATGCTGCCGCTCACGCCGGACACGCACAACCTGCTCGACCGTGCCCGCCTGTCGATGCTGCTGCCGGGCGCCTACGTCATCAACGTGGCGCGCGGCGCGCATCTGGCCGAACCGGACTTATTGACGTTGATCCGCTCCGGGCATATCGCCGGGGCGACCCTCGACGTGTTCCGCAACGAGCCGCTGCCGCAGCAGCACCCGTTCTGGCAAGAACCGCGCATCACCATCACGCCGCATATTTCGGCCGCCACCCTGCGCCGCGAAAGCGTGGCGCAGATCGCCGCCAAGATGCGCCGCCTGCACGCCGGAGAGCTTGTGGCCGGCATCGTCAACCGTTTGCAAGGATATTGAGATGAACCCTACTACCAGTTTGCCCAAGCAGGTCAAGATCGTCGAAGTGGGCCCGCGCGACGGCCTGCAAAACGAGAAGGAAACCATCAGCGCCGCCGTCAAGATCGAGCTGGTCGACCGCCTGACGCTGGCCGGCTTCGCCAACATCGAGGCGGCGTCGTTCGTTTCGCCGAAATGGGTGCCGCAGATGGCCACCAGCGCGGAAGTGATGGAGAGAATCGCGCGCCGCCCGGGCACCATTTATTCGGCGCTGACGCCGAACATGCAGGGTTTCGATGCCGCCTTGGCGGCAAAAGCCGATGAAGTGGTGATTTTCGGCTCGGCATCGGAGGCGTTCTCGCAAAAGAACATCAACTGCTCGATCGCCGAATCGATCGCCCGCTTCGAAGGCGTGGCGAAAGCGGCCAAGGAACACGGCCTGCGCCTGCGCGGCAGCATCAGCTGCGCCTTCGGCTGCCCCTACCAGGGAGACGTGCCGCTCGACGCCGTGGCCGACGTGGTGGGCCGCATGCGCGACCTCGGTTGCGACGAGATCGACATCGCCGACACCATCGGCGTGGCCACGCCGAGAAAGACGCAGGCGGTGATGCAGCGCGCCATCGCGGCTTTCCACGTGGGCGGCCTGTCCGGCCACTTCCACGACACCTACGGCCAGGCGCTGGCCAACATCTACGCCAGCCTGGAAACGGGCATTGCGATCTATCACTCATCCGTCTCGGGCCTGGGTGGCTGCCCGTACGCCAAGGGCGCCACCGGTAACGTGGCCACCGAGGACGTGCTGTACATGATGCAAGGGCTGGGGATCGCCACCGGCATCGACCTGGACCTGGTGGTCGACGCGGGGCAGTTCATTGCGCAGCAGCTGGGGCGCAAGGGTTCCAGCCGAGCGGGTAATGCGATTGCGGCGAAACGCCTCGCGGCGTAGGTCGGATTAGCGCGCAAGCGCGTAATCCGACGCCACCAGCGCCATGGCCATGGCCATGGCCAACACTGTTGTCGGGTTACGCGCTTTGCGCTAACCCGACCTACCTGACCTGCCTGAACCATACGGACGAAAAAAAACCCAAGAGCCGAAACTCTTGGGTTTTTTTCTACAAATTTGGTCGGAGTACAAGGATTCGAACCTTGGACCCCCTGGTCCCAAACCAGGTGCGCTACCGGGCTGCGCCACACTCCGAAGACCAAGATAATACAGGCCGTATCGACTTCGGTCAAGGGTCAGGTGAAACTCTGTGTAAATTATTTACGCGCGGCACTGCGACTCATGTATTTTTCAAAACGATTGAAGTATGCGACACTGGGTTTGCAAGTTTTCCCGATCAGACATGAAGGCGACGACGGCAATGGAGTTCAGGATAGAAAGAAGCAGCGGCGGCGGCCAGCCCATGCCAAATCGCCGCGGCATCGCGCTGGGCGTCGGCGTGTCCTTGCTGCTGCATGGCGCCTTGATCTATCTGTGGCGCCACGTCCAGCCACCTGTGCCGCCGGACACGGCACCGCGCGTGGAATCGATCGCCGTGTGGATACGTCCGCTGGCCGCCAAGCCCCCGCCGCCGCCTGTCGAGGTCGTCAAGCCGAAGCGCGAACCCAAGCCCATCAGCAAACAGAAACACGCCGCTGTCCGCGAAACGCCGGCGGCGGCCACAACACCAGTGGCCAGCCCGCAAGCCATCACGGTGGTCCCGGCAACGCCGGCGGTCAGTCCCGATACCTTCAGGCAAGAAACTCCGGAAACGCCCAAGTTCGACATGGAAGCGGCCAGACGCACGGCGCGCAAGATGGCGGGCGAGCGCGACCCGTCCAAGGTGGGCACGGCCGTGGGGCAAATCCCCGGCAAGCCCCTGCAAACGGAAAGCCAGCTGGCGCGCGATATCGCGCAAGGCAAACGCGGCGATTGCCGCACCGCCTATTCCGGCGCAGGCTTGCTGGCGCCCGTGCTGATGTTACTGGACAAGAAGGATAGCGGCTGCAAGTGGTAACGATCTGGCAATATATCCATCTTGGCTAGGCCATCATCACATTATTCCTGCCCCTTCAACTGCAACGCCCGCTCATACAGGGCGTTTTTCTTGCGGCCCGTGATCTGCGCCGTCAGATTCGCCGCCTGCTTGACGCTGCATTCGGCCAACAGGATGTTCAGGATGCGTTCCGCTTCCACGTCTTCCGCATCCTGCGCTTGCGTGGCGCCTTCGAGCAGGACGACGAATTCTCCCTTTTCGCGGTGCGCGTCGGCACGGATCCAGCTTTCCGCTTCGGACAGGGGGCAGCGGTGGATTTCCTCGAACAGTTTCGTCAGTTCGCGCGCGAACACCACCTGGCGCGTCGGCTCGAACGCTTCCACCAGGGCCGTGGCGCAGTCGAGGATGCGGTGCGGTGCCTCATAAAACACCATCGTGGCCGTTACGCCGCGCAGGCTGTGCAAGATGTTTTCGCGCTGCTTGGCCTTGGCTGGCAGGAAGCCGACAAAGTAGAACTGGTCGTTCAACAGCCCGCTGGCGGAAATGGCGGTAATCGCCGCCGACGGGCCGGGCAGGGGCAGCACGCGCAATCCCGCCGCGCGCACGGCGTCGACGATGCGCGCGCCGGGGTCGGACACGGCGGGCGTGCCCGCGTCCGAGACGAGGGCGATGCGCTCGCCCGCGTGCAGGCGCGCGATCAAGGTCTGCGCCACTTCGCGCTCATTATGTTGATGCGCCGCAATCAATGGCTTGTTCAAGCCGAAGCGCGTCAGCAGGTGCGCCGTGTTGCGCGTATCTTCACAGGCGACGGCATCGGCAAGGCTCAGCAAGTGCAGCGCGCGCAGGCTGATATCGGTCACATTACCGATGGGCGTGGCCACTATATACAATGTTGCGATAGGATAGACCTGGTGCGCCGCCTCTGTCATGATGGGCAGGCTGGCGATGGAACTGATTTCTTGTACGGTCATTTTGGAGGTTGAATGCTTGCTAATAGTGTGAAGTTACTGCTTGTTTGTGCCGCGACCGGCATGCTGAGCGCTTGCAGCACGCCTTGCGACGCGCCCGGGCAATTGTGCGCGCCTATTGAATCTAACACAAGGGCGCTGCCGCCACCGAAGCCGCTGCCGCCTCCCGTGCCGCCCAAGCCGCCCGCGCCCGAACCGGTGACGTTTGCCGTGGCCGTGCCCGATATTACCGCGTACGACGGCAGCGGCGCGCCGCTGGCGCCCACCACCACCAAGCCGGCAACGGGCACGCCGCAGGACATGCCGGCCGCCACGGCGCCGGCGCCGTCCGACGGCAATCTGCACCATATCGGCCTGCTGCTGCCGCTGCGCTCGGCGTCCCTGGGCCCGGCCGCCGAACTGCTGCGCGCCGGTTTCATGGCCGCGTATGAGCGCGACCGCAGCGGCTTCGAAGTAACGGTGATCGACACGGGCGACGGCAGCACCGACGTGCTGAACAAGTTTGCGCAAGCGCAAGAGGAACAGGACGTCGTCGTGGGGCCTTTGTCGCGCTCGGCCGTGACGGCCGTGGCGAACAGCGACCTGGTGCGTAAACCAACGATCGCCCTGAACCACCCGGACAACCGCGGCGAAGCGCGCCTTCCGGCCAAGCTGCTGGTGATGGGCCTGTCGATCGAGGCGGAAGCGCGTCAGGTCGCCGCCTGGGCCGCGAGCGAACAGCCGGGCGCCAGCGCGCTGATCCTGTCGGCCGGTTCGCCTTCGCAGCGCCGCATCAGCGCCGCCTTCAAGCAGGAATGGCTGCGCCAGGGCGGCAAGGTCGATGTGATGGACTTGACGGCCACGAATGGCTACCTCAGCGATGCGGAACTGGTGCAACTGCGCGCGCGCCTGGCCGCCACGCCGCCGGGCCTGCTGTTTGCCGCGCTCGACGCCGACCAGGCGCGCCAGCTGCGCGTGGCCATCGGCAGCGATCTGCCCCTGTATGGCACCTCGTCACTGAACCCCGGCGCCGGGCGCGGCGCCAGCGGTCCCGAACTCGACGGCGCGCGCCTGCTGGACCTGCCATGGCAGGTGCGGCGCGACCATCCGCAAGTGATGGTGTATCCGCAGCCGCCGCAGCCGGCGGACGCCCGTTTGACGGCCGACATGGAACGCCTGTACGCGCTGGGCATCGATGCCTTCCGCGTGGCGCGCGAAGTGGCGCTGCGGCCGAACGCGCCATTCACGCTCGATGGCGTGACGGGCCGCCTGGCCGTGCGCTTTGAGAATGATCAAAGCTTGTTCGAACGCACGGAACAGGCCGCCACCTACCAGCAGGGCGTGCTGGGCACCTGGCCACCGGCCCCGCCGGCCGCGCCGCCGGTACAATAAGGACACCGCCATGCCGCCCTTCTGGAACAAACGGGAACGGGGACGGCAGGGGGAAGATGATGCGCTCGCGTATCTGTTGCTGCAAGGCTTGGTGCTGCTGGAACGCAATTATCTGTGCAAGGGCGGCGAGCTGGACCTGATCATGCGCGATGGCGCCTCCATCGTCTTCGTCGAAGTGCGGCTGCGCAGCAGTGCCAGCTTCGGCGGTGCCCTGGCCAGCATCACGCCAGCCAAGCAGCGGCGCATGGTGGTGGCCGCGCAAACCTGGCTGCTGGGACAAAAAACCGTGCCGCCATGCCGCTTCGACGCGCTGGCCATCGATGGCGGGCGCATCAGCTGGCTGAAGAACATCCTCGATATGTAAGCATTTTTAACAGTGCTTGTCCGCCATGCCGCGCGCCTGCACTATAATCGGCAGACTATGAATAATCAACGCATCCTCTCGCACTTCCACGAAAGTGCCGAACTCAAGATCCAGGCAGCCACCGTACTGGCGCAACCCATTGCGCAGGCGATCGACCTGATGTTTTATGCATTGTCCAACGGCAACAAGATCCTCGCCTGCGGCAACGGCGGTTCCGCCGCCGATTGCCAGCATTTCGCGGCCGAGCTGGTCGGACGCTTCGAACGCGAGCGCTTTCCGCTGCCGGCCCTGGCGCTGACGACGGATACGTCGATCCTGACGGCCGTGGCCAACGACTACAGCTACCGCGAGATCTTCTCGAAGCAGGTGCAGGCCTTCGGCCAGGCCGGCGACATCCTGCTGGCCATCTCCACGTCGGGCAATTCGGCCAACGTGATGGCGGCCGTGGAAGCGGCGCTCGAGCGCGAAATGCGCGTCGTGGCGCTGACGGGCAAGGACGGCGGCGCCATCGGCAAGATGCTGACGGACGCCGACGTGCATATCTGCGTGCCGGCCGAGCGCACGGCGCGCATCCAGGAAGTCCACCTGACCACCATACATTGCATCTGCGACGGCATCGACGTCGCGCTATTCGGAGGAGACGTGAATGACTAAATTCGGTACTGGCCCAGGCTGGAAACGCGTACAACGCCCGCTGGCCACCGCACTGCTGTGCGGCGCCATGCTCACTTCGCTCACCGGCTGCATCGAATTGATGGTCGGCGGCGCGGTGATGGGCGGCGTTGCCGCGGCGGACCGCCGCACCCTGGGCGCCCAGACCGAAGACAAGTCGATCGCCGTCAAGGGCGAGGCGCGCATCCCGTCCATCGTCGGCGATGCGGGGCACGTGAACGTCACCAGCTTCAACCGCCGTGTCCTGCTGACGGGCGAAGTGCGCGACGAGGCGATGAAAAATGCCGTCGAGCGCGAAGTGCGCAATATCGAGGGCGTGGAGTCGGTGGCCAATGAGTTGATCATCGCCGGACCGGCCAGCTATACCTCGCGCTCGAACGACGCGCTGATCACCACCAAGGTCAAGGCCAGCCTGGTCGACATGAAAACCATCTCGGCCGCCTCGTTCAAGGTCGTCACGGAAAACGGCACCGTCTTCCTGATGGGCCGCGTGACCCAGCGCGAAGGCACGGTCGCGGCCGACGTGGCGCGCGGCGTGGGCGGCGTGCAGAAAGTGGTCAAGCTGTTCGACTACATTTCGGAAGCGGAACTGAAGCAATTGCAGCCCGATCCGCCGCAGCAGCGCACGACCAGCACGGTCAGCGATACGGTCCAGCAATAAACGCCTCCGCCGTTTGACCTACGGCGCCAGACTGACGATGCGTCTATAATGGCCGCATCGTTGCTCTACATTAGTGAAACTTTGCCATGTCCACTTCGCCCTCCGCAAGCAAGTCCTGGATCAAGCCAGCCCTCGTCGCCGTGTTCGTGGCGGGCGTGGCTGCGGCCGGCTATCTGTCGCTCAATGACAAGCAAAGCGCGCCGGACGTGACTTTCCACGGCATCCATGGCGAGAAAATCACTTCGGCCAGCCTGCGCGGCAAGGTGGTGATGGTCAATTTCTGGGCCACTTCGTGCACCACCTGCGTGGCGGAAATGCCGGACATGATCGACACCTACAACAAGTACAAGGGGCAGGGCCTGGAGTTCGTGGCCGTGGCCATGAAATACGATCCGGCCAACTACGTGCTGAACTTCGCCGAAACGCGCCAGCTGCCGTTCAAGGTGGCGCTCGACGTGACGGGCGAAGCGGCCAAGGCCTACGGCGACGTGGCCCTCACGCCCACCACCTTCGTGCTCGACAAGCAGGGCAAGATCCTCAAGCGCTACGTGGGCAAGCCGGAATTTGCCGAACTGCACAAGTTGCTCGAATCGGCCATCGCGGGCTAAGACACCGCGCAAACACCGCACAAAACCCTGTTGCCAAGCGTTGTCAATCTGTTATAACCTTCCCAGGCGTGATCCCATTCACCTTGTGAAGGCCAGCCGTGTCCACAGCCGCTCCATCGCTCGACCCGCAGCAACTGAAAGCCTGGCTGCTTGCCACCGGCAACAAGGACGCCACGGCCTTCCGCCAGCTGTATAACTCCACATCATCGAAACTGTTTGGCTTCGCGCTGCGTATATTGCATAAGCAAGAGCTCGCTGAAGAGGCCTTGCAAGAGGGGTTCGTCGCCATCTGGAACAACGCCGCCGCTTACCAGAGCCATCTGGCCGCGCCGATGACCTGGATGGCCACCATCGTGCGCAACAAGGCGTTCGATGTGCTGCGGCGCAGCGACGATACCGTGGAAATCGATGCCGAACAGTTTGATAGCGAAGTCATGAATGCACTCCGGGACCCCCAGGCCACGCCGATCGAATCGCTGCAGCTGAGCGGTGACGCCAAGGCGCTGGCGTTTTGCATGTCGGCCCTGGAAGGGCTGCACCGGCAGGTGGTGGCCCTGGCGTTCTATCACGACCTGTCGCACAGCGAAGTGGCGCAGCAGATGTCGCTGCCGATCGGCACCGTGAAGACGTGGATACGCCGCAGCCTGGAACGGCTGCGCACGTGCCTGGCGAAACGGGAGGCATCATGAATATCCGCGGCAATGACGCGCTGCGCCAGAAACTGGCGTCCGAATACGTGCTGGGCACCCTGAAAGGGGGCGCGCGGCGGCGTTTCGAAGGCTGGCTGCACAACGACGCCGACTTGCGCAATATCACGGCCGAATGGCGCCAGCGCCTGGAACCGATGGCCGAATTCGCCACGCCCGTGGCGCCGCCCAAGCGCGTGTGGCAGCAGATCGAGCAGCGCCTGCACCTGAAGCCGCAGGGCGGCTGGTCCTGGTTCCGCGATGCGCTGTCGTTCTGGCGTGGCCTGGGCATGGCCTCGAGCGCCATCGCCGCGCTGCTGGTGATCGTCTTGGCCACGCGCGTGATGGAGGCGCCGCAGATCAGCTATGTCGCCAGCCTGACGGACGAGAAGGCGCAAACGGCATTGCTGCTGACGGCCGACAGCCGCCACGGCGCGCTCGAAGTGCGCATGGTGGCCAACGCGCCCGTGCCGGCCGAGCGCGACCTGGAACTGTGGGCCGTGCCGAAGAGCGGCAACCCGCGCTCCCTGGGCTTGCTGGCAGACAAGGGCAACGTGAAACTGGCCCTGTCGCAGCGCGCCATCGGCAACGACGTGGCCTTGCTGGCCGTCACCCTGGAGCCGAAAGGCGGTTCGCCGAATCCGAACGGACCGACGGGACCCGTTTTGTATAAAGGTAACTGGGTAAAAATTTAACCCTAACGCAAAATCCGGGGTCAGACCCGTCGGGTCTGACCCCAGCAGTTGATTTGGGTTGCTTACCTTACTTTGGATACAGAATCATCTGCGTGCAGCGGAAGAGGGCAATCGTCTTGCCCGTTTCCTTGCTTTTCACCACGGCATCCCACACTTGCGTGTTGCGGCCCTTGTGCTCGACTTTCGCCGTGCAGATCAGCGTGCCTTCGCGGGCCGTGCCCAGGTGGTTCGATTTCAATTCGATGGTCGTAAAATTGTTGGCGCCCTCGGGCAGGTTGACGATGCAGCCATAGCCGGACGCCGTGTCGGCCAAGGTCACCACGCTGCCCGCGTGCAGGTAGCCGTTCGGCGCCAGCAGATGCGGCAGCACGGGCAATTCCGCCGTCAGCTGGCCGTCGCCCACGGCCGTGATGACGATGCCCAGGTGGCCGGGCAAGCGGCCCGTGCCGCGTTCATTCAACATTGCTACGGTGATGTCGGGATTGCTCATGCTGGTCCTTGTGCGGGTGAGTCCGGACAGTGGATACGCCGGAAAATACTATGATGATAGCAACTTTCCCCGCAACGGTTTGGCGGCCCCTTATTTCCGGCCGCGCCGCCGTTTCCACCACACCAGGGTCCCCGTCAGCAGGAACAGCAAGGGCATCAAACCGAAGACGGTAATGAAGGCGCGCCCGGCCACGCCAAACGCCTGGCCCGAATGCAGGGGGAATTGCCAGCCCAGGAAAACGTCTCCGGCCGGCGCCCGCAAGGGATCGCGTATGCGCAGGGGCAAGCCGCTGCGCGCGTCCAGGGTGATGCGCGTGGCGCCGTCGCCGTGGGCGATTTCACCGGGCTGGCGCACGCGCACGTCGTACGGCTGGTCCTTTTTCGCCGGCAGCACGATGCGCGACACGCGCGCCTGCGGATACAGCTGCTGCGCGGCGGCCATGGCCTGGCCCGCATCGAGCACGGCGCCGTCCTGGGCCACATTCTTCAGTTTGACGGTATCGGGCACCGTCGACACGAGCTCCACCAGGGGCACGATCAATTGCGGCAAATTGAAATAGATGCCGGAAAAGGCGAGCACGGCCAGCACGGGCGCGGCAAAGAAGCCCGCCGCCTTGTGAAACGTGTAATTAAAACGGGGCCAGGAGCCGCCATGCGACACGGTCAGGGCGCGCTTGATCGCCGTCCACTGCAGGCGCGGCCACCACAGGTAGATGCCGCTCAGGGCCATCAGCAGCAGGGCCACGCCGGAAATGCCCGTAATGGTCTTGCCCGCGTCGCCGGACAATACATAGCGGTGCAAATGAAACATGCCCGACATCAGCAATGGGCGCGTGAGGCCGAAGCGCCCCCAGTCGCGCTCGCCTTTGACTTGCAGGGTGTACGGGTCGACCATCACCTGGCGCACGATGGCCTGGCTGAAGAGGGATGGTTTGCCTGGCTGGCGGTACGAGGCCACGTACACGTCGCGCGCGTCGGCGGGCGGATTGAGCTGGCTCGGCTTGCCATAGGCGGGGTCGGCCGTAAGCTGGTCCACCACCGCCTGCACCGTGCGCGGCGTCACCTGAAACACCTGGCCGGGCGCGGGCGTGCTCGCCTGCAACAAATTCGGATTCAGATACGCGTCGAACTCCGGCATCCAGGCGATGGCGGAGCCCGTCAAGCCCAGCAGGACGAACAGGGCGCCGAACCACAGCCCCGCATACAGGTGCAGTTTGCTGAGCAACCACTTGATCGAGCGTTGTGACATGGAAACTTTGGGAAATTTGGGCTGCGAAACGATAGCATGAAAGCCCTGCGGGGAAAATCACGCGCAGCAAGAAAGGAAGGAATAGAACAACACGCTCATGACAACGGCAGATTCGGATAAAAACGAGCGTTTCGGCACCATCAGCGAGCGCATCGGCATCGCGCGGTTATGTTGCGCGGCATACACTTTCCCCTATACTTATCGAAAGGAAAACTATGACCGCCTCCCGCTTCCTCGCCGCCACCTTGGGCCTCGCTCTTCACCTGGGCGCCCACGCCGCCGATTTCACGGTGACCAGCACCGACATCGCCCCCGGCCAGCGCCTGGCGAGCGCGCAAGTGTTCCACGGCTTCGGCTGCACGGGCGGCAACCTGGCGCCGCAATTGTCATGGAGCAACGCACCGGCCGGCACCAAAAGCTACGCCGTCACCCTGTACGACCCGGACGCGCCCACGGGCAGCGGCTGGTGGCACTGGAGCGTATTCAATGTACCGACCAGCACCACGTCCTTGCCTGCGGGAACGACAACCGCCACCCTGCCGGCGGGCGCCGTACAAGGGCGCAACGATTACGGCGACAGCGCCTACGGCGGCGCTTGCCCGCCACCGGGCGACCAGGCCCACCGCTACCAGATCACGGTGTGGGCGCTGAAAACGGACAAGCTGCCGCTGGACCAGCACGCCAGCGGCGCCATGCTCGGCTACATGCTCAATGCCAACGCGCTGGGCAAGGCACAGCTGACGGGACTGTATGGCAGATGACATGGAAGCGGTGGCCCTGAGCGAGCTGCGCATCGCCCACGGCACCATCGAGGCGCGCCGCGCGCAAACCCTGCGCCGCGTGCCCGTCTTCCAGAGCGCCCTGTGCCGCGTGCGGCAGGGAACCAAGCTGCTGGAATGGGGGGCGCGCCAGGCGCGCGCCGGCACGCACGACGTGGTGCTGATGCCGGCGGGACAGGAACTGGGCGTAGCCAACCTGCCTGACGCGCAAGGCTATCGGGCGGAAGTGCTGAGTTTTTCGCCGGCCCTGATCGCCCGTTTCCGCGCGCGCCATGGCGGCCTCGTCGATACCCAGCTGCGCCAGGCGGCCACGGCCAGCCTGTGCGTGCCGCTCGATGCCCACGCGGCACTGGCCTGGGACCAGCTGACGGCCAGCCTGGCGAGCAGCACACCGCCCGCGCTGCTGGCGCACCAGGCGGAAGGCTTGCTGCTGGCCCTGGCCTTGGGCGGCCATTGCGGCCCGCTGTTGCTGGACCGCCGCGATCCGCTGGCCGCGCGCGTGCAGCAAGTGCTGCTGCTGGACCCGGGCGCCGACTGGAGCGTGGCCAAGGTCGCCAGCCATCTGCACCTGGGCGCCTCCACTCTGCGCCGCCAGCTGGCCCTGGAACAGCGTCACTTCCGCGCCATCCTGGAAGACGTACGCCTGGGACTGGCCTTGCAGGAATTACAATCTGGCATCTTACCCATCGGCGACATCGCCGCCGCCTGCGGCTATGCCTCGCCATCGCGCTTCGCGGCCCGTTTCCGCCAGCATTACGGCCTGTCGCCGCGCGAACTGCGCGCCACGCTGTAAGGGCGCTCTGGCGCAAATCACGCAACAAGCGCTGACAGCGGGACGATTTTCTTGCTACTATGCGCCCATGTCTTCCCGCCAGCCATCCCGCAAGCCTTACCCGGCGTCCGCCCCCGCGCGCACGCCGTGGAAGCTCTGCGTGGCGCTGTTCAGTGCGCTGGCCCTCGTGTTCCTGCTGTCGACGGCCGCGTCGCACCTGCACAAGACGACGCTCGACGCGGAAGAGTGCGCGCTGTGCGCCACGGTCATCGACAAGGTGGCCGACATCGCCGTGCCGCCGGCCATCGCCGAGCCGCCCGCCCAGTTACTGCCGTACCGCCTGCTGGCCTTGGCGCCCGCTACCTTGGCGCCCGTCGCCGCCATCCTGCTGCCGCCCGTACGCGGCCCGCCTGCCGCCTCACTGTAGTTCCCACGCTGTTTTTATCCTTTTCAGGCTGCACCGCCGCGCGCCGCGTTCTCCGCATGCGCGCCGGGCCGCCTGGCGTTGACTATTTTCGAGGTTTACCATGCAACACACTCCACGTCTGAGCGCGCTGTCGCTCGCCCTTGCCAGCCTGTTTAGCTTTTCCGCCCATGCCGCCGAGCCTGCCGAGGCCAGTAGCGATGCCGCCCCGTCAGAAATGCAAAAGGTCGAAGTCACCTCCGCCCATCTGAAAAGCGCGCGCATCGAACTGTCGCCGAAGGTCGGCACCACCATCTACAGCATCGACAGCCACATGGTCGACATGCTGGGCCAGGGCGACAACACGCCGTTCAATGAAGTGCTGCTGCGCCTGCCGGGCGTGTCGCAGGATTCGAAGGGTTCCGGCGCCCTGCACGTGCGCGACGACCATGCCAACGTGCAATACCGCATCAATGGCGTGCAACTGCCCGAAAGCATCAGCGGCTTCGGCCAGTCGATCGACACGCGATTGATCGACAAGACGGATTTCATGACGGGCGCCTTGCCGGCCCAGTTCGGCCTGCGCACGGCCGGCATTGTCGATATTGAAACGAAGGAGGGCGGACTGACGCCCGGCGGGCGCATCGGCATCATGGTCGGCAGCCATGACCACGTGGAGCCGAGTGCCGAATTTTTCGGCAGCGTGGGCAAGTTCAATTACTACCTGTCCGGCAGCTACCTGGGCAATGCCCTGGGCGTGGAAAACCCGCAGGACACGCGCAGCGCCCTGCACGACAAGACGCGCCAGAATAAAACCTTCGGCAGCCTGTCGTATTTCCTCGATGACAACACGCGTCTGGGCGCCATGTTCGGCACGTACAACGGCCGCTTCCAGATCCCGAACAACCCCAACCAGGCGCCGGGCTTCTCGCTGGCCGGCCACAGCGATGCGCAGGCGGGCACGTCCAGCATCCCTTCCTCGCAGCTGAATGAAAACCAGCGCGAAGTGAACCGTTTTCTCGTGCTGTCGCTGCAAAAAAGCCTGGGCGACGTCAATTATCAGGTGTCGGCCTTCCACCAGTATTCGGAACTGCACTTCACGCCCGACGCCATCGGCGACTTGATCTACAACGGCGTGGCCTCGGACTCGCGCCGCGCGAACAGCGCTTCCGGTGCCCAGTTCGACATCAGCTACAAGCTGCACCAGGACCACACCGTGCGCGCCGGCCTGGCCTACACGCGCCAGAAGACGACGAGCGACAACACGGTGGCCGTGTTCCCCGCCATGGACGGGGCGCAAACTTCCACCACGCCGGTCAGCATTCTGGACAACAGCGGCAAGACGGGCACCCTGGCCAGTGTCTACCTGCAGGATGAGTGGCATATCAGCAAGCCGCTGACCCTGAACTACGGCGCCCGCTTCGACAAGGTCTCGGCCTACACGAGCGAACAGCAATGGAGCCCGCGCGTCAACCTGGCCTACCAGATCGCGCCGGGCACAGCCCTGCACGCGGGCTATTCGCGCTACTTCACGCCGCCGCCGCAGGAACTGGCCGCCCAGGGCAGCATCGACCTGTACGCGAACACGACGAATGCGCCGGAAATCGGCCGGTCCGACAACGTCAAGGCCGAGCGCACGCATTACTACGATATCGGCATCAGCCACCAGGTGAATTCAAAGCTGACCGTGACGGCCGATGTGTACTATAAAAAGATCAACAATCTGCTGGACGAAGGCCAGTTCGGCCAGGCTTTGATCCTGACGCCGTTCAACTATGCGGACGGCTACGCCAAGGGCCTGGAGCTGTCCGCCATCTACAGCGAGAAAAACTGGGGCCTGTTCCTCAACGCCAGCACGCAAAAGGCGCAGGGCCGCAACATCAATTCGGGGCAAGCCCTGTTTGGCGCCGATGAGTTGAACTACATCAGCAGCCACTATGTCTATCTCGATCATGACCAGAAATACACGCTGTCCGGTGGCGGCCACTATCACTTCGGCGACTCGCAAGTGAGCGCTGACTTCCTCTACGGCAGCGGCCTGCGCATGACGCCGGATGGCGGTGCACCGAATTCCGGCCATCTGCCCAGTTACTTCACCGTCAACACGGCGCTCACGCACACGTGGAAAAACACGCCGCTGGGCAAGGTGGAAGGACGGCTGGCCCTGATCAACCTGTTCGACAAGTCATATTTGCTGCGCGACGGTTCCGGCGTGGGCGTGGGAGCGCCGCAGTATGGCGCCCGCCGCAGTTTCTACGCAGGCCTGTCCACCAGTTTTTAACACCTGACAGTACCTACTGCGCGGCGTGGGGCGCGGCCTCCGATGCTCACTGTGCTAAAGCACAGCTGCGCTTCTCGGCCACGCCGCACATCCGCTCGCTACGGTTCTGTCCAGGTGTTGTAAGTCGCGCGAAGACAGCGGCAGGGAGCAACGCCTGCCGCTGTCGGTTGCCGTCAGGAATCAGCCATCACCCCAGGCGATAGGCGCCTGGCCATGCGCCTGCAGATACGCATTTGCCAGGCTGAACGGCTTGCTGCCAAAGAAACCTTTGCTGGCCGACAAGGGAGATGGATGGGGCGCTGCCAGCACCAGGTGCTTGCCGGGATCGATCAGGGTGCGCTTGGCTTGCGCATAGCCGCCCCACAGGATGAACACGAGGTGTTCGCGCTCGGCCGACAGGTGGCCGATGGCGCTGTCCGTCAGCTTTTCCCACCCCTTGGCCGCATGCGAACCGGCCGCCCCCGCGCGCACCGTCAGCACGCTGTTGAGCAAGAACACGCCTTGCTGCGCCCAATCGGACAAATCCGTGCGCGTGCGCATCACGCCTACGTCGCTGTGTAATTCCTTGAAGATATTCTGCAAGCTCGGCTGCGGCGGCGTGCCTTCGGGAATCGAAAAGCACAGTCCCATGGCGGCGCCGGGCGTGTGATACGGGTCTTGCCCCAGGATCACGACCTTGACTTGCTCGAACGGCGTCAGGTCGAAGGCGCGAAAAATGTATTTACCCGGCGGAAAACACGGCCCCGCCGCGTACTCTTCCTTCACGAAGGCGGCCAGGCGCTCCCAGTAGGGCTGGGCAAACTCCCCCTCCAGCCGCGCCTTCCACGATGCGTCGATGCGTACGTCCATGGCTCCCCCGTCAATCATGTTTTTAAAACATCATTGATCAGTATAGCCGCGTCACGTTCGTTACCGCGTTACGGTACGGCTGGGCAATGCCTATTTGTCATCATAGTGATAACGGCAAGCCGCCACGTAGATGCAGCCCGCGTCGGGCAGATACACAAGCCGGTGCTGGCGGTCGATGCGGCGCGACCAAAAGCCCGTCAGGTCGCCTTTCAGCGGTTCCGGCTTGCCCGTGCCCTTGAACGGATCGGCCAGGCATGCATCGAGCAAGTCATTGATTTTTTGCAGGATTTTCAGGTCGCGCTCTTGCCAGAACAGATAATCTTCCCAGGCATGATCGGTCCAGGCCAGCACGGCGGCGCGCGCCTGCTGCTTGTTTTCAGTCTTCCGGTTTTTCATGCCGCGCCAATGCCCGTGGCTGCGCCTTGCCCGCCTTGATCTGCGCCACGGACGCCATCAGGCGGCTGGCATTCTTTGCCGTGCCCAGCAAATACAGGGTTTCCTCGATGCTGTTGTAGTCCGACAAGGACAGCATCACCACGTGTTCGCCATTCACGCGCGTGATCACGGTGGGTGTATGGTCGTTGCAGACGTCGTCCATCACGCTTTTCAGGCCCGCGCGCGCCTCGCTGAAAGTCAGGATATTCATGCCGTGCCACCACTCCATTGAAAGTACATGCCAATAATTGTACAGGATGTTGTACATCACCTCAATCAGGCAAAAAAAAGCCGCCACGCTATCGCGGGCGGCTTTGATGTGGCGCAAGCTGCTTAGAAATTCAGCGCCGATTCCACGCCGGCGCTGTGCGCCTGTTCATCCGCGTGGTACGAACTGCGCACCATGGCGCCCACGGCGGCGTGGGTGAAGCCCATTTTATAGGCTTCCTCTTCGAACATTTTAAACACGTCCGGGTGCACGTAGCGGCGCACGGGCAGGTGGCTGTTCGATGGCGCCAGGTACTGGCCGATGGTCAGCATGTCGATGTCGTGCTCGCGCATGTCGCGCATGACTTGCAGGATTTCCTCGTCCGTCTCGCCCAGGCCCACCATGATGCCGGACTTGGTTTTGACGTCCGGGTACATGGCCTTGAAATCCTTCAGCAATTTCAGCGAGTGCATGTAGTCGGAGCCGGGACGCGCTTCCTTGTACAGGCGCGGTGCCGTTTCCAGGTTGTGGTTCATGACGTCAGGCAAGCCATCCTTGAACAGATTCAACGCTTTTTCCAGGCGGCCACGGAAGTCGGGCACCAGCACTTCGATGCGGGTGTTCGGCGACAGGGCGCGCGTTTGCTGGATGCACTCGACGAAATGGCCGGCGCCGCCGTCGCGCAAGTCATCGCGGTCGACGGAGGTGATGACGACGTAGTTCAGGCGCAGCTTGGCGATGGTTTTCGACAGGTTGGCCGGCTCTTCCTTGTCCAGCGGGTCCGGACGGCCATGGCCGACGTCGCAGAACGGGCAGCGGCGCGTGCACTTGTCGCCCATGATCATGAAGGTGGCCGTGCCCTTGCCGAAGCACTCGCCGATGTTCGGGCAGCTGGCTTCCTCGCATACGGTCACGAGCTTGTTTTCGCGCAGGATGTCCTTGATTTCATAGAAACGGGTCGATGCCGAAGCGGCCTTGACGCGGATCCAGTCCGGCTTTTTCAGGCGCTCGACTTGCTCGATCGGAATGATCTTGATCGGGATGCGCGACGTCTTGCTGGCGCCTTTTTGCTTTTCGCTCGGGTTGTAGGCGGGAGCGGCGGGGGCGGTGCTGGAAATGGTCTCAGAAGTCATGGCTGCAAGCCCTTGACGGGCATGTTGGTTTGTTTGCTCAGGCATCCGCTGCCTGAGGCGCGCCTGCGGCGCTGTTTACTTCGCTTACATCGAGTAATACGGTCAATTCATGGGCCAGGGCCCGCTGCACCTCGGCCAGCGGCGCCACGACGCCCATGCTGCGCATGTCCACCGTCTTCAGGCCGGAATAGCCGCAAGGGTTAATCCAGGAAAACGGCGCCAGGTCCATCGCCACGTTGAGCGATACGCCATGGTAGGTGCAGCCGTTGCCGCGCACTTTCAATCCCAGCGCGGCGATCTTCGCACCCTTGTCTGGCCCGCCGGCAATATAGATGCCTGGCGCGCCATCGATGCGCTCGCCAGCGAGATTATACGCCGCCAGCACGTTGATGATGGCTTGCTCGATTTTATGCACGAACTGGCGCGCATACAGCTTGCCGCCCGGCTTGTTGCGGCGCAAGTCCATCAGCAGGTAAATCACCACCTGGCCGGGGCCGTGGAAGGTGACTTCGCCGCCCCGGTCCGTCTGCACCACGGGCACACTCTCGGCGCCGGCCAGCAGATGGCCGCGGTCGGCCGCCAGGCCCAAAGTAAATACGGGCGGATGCTCGACGATCCACAGTTCGTCGCGCGTGTCCGTCGTGCGCGCGTCGGTAAACGCGCGCATGGCGGCAAAGGTCGGCTCGTAATCGACGCGGCCCAGCTCGCGGATCAGCGCCGTTTCGGTGCGGGTGGTGGTCATGACAGATTCTGTAATCAGCTGCCGGCGCCCTGCGGACGCTGCGGCGAAGCCGTGATTATAAGCCAGGCCGCCGTTTCATTCAGCCGCAGGCGCCGGCGACAGCAGCAATCTGCCCAATTTTTGTGCAGCGTGGCGCACCTGGGCCAGGCTCAGGGCCGTGTAGCCGAGCAGCACGGCCGGCGCCAGCCTGGCGCTGTGGCAAAAATCGCCGAGCGGCTGCAGCGCCAGCCCGTCCTGCGCCGCGCGCGCGCAAAACGCCCGTTCGTCGCCATCGGGCGGCAGCCACAGCACGCAATGAAAACCCGCCTGCTGGCCGGAAATCGTGTAACACCCGGGCGCGGCCTGCTCGAGACAGGCCAGCAGCAAGTCGCGCCGCTCCTTGTAGGCCAGCCGCGCCTGGCGCAGATGGCGCACGAAAGCGCCTTCCTCCATCCAGGCGGCCAGCGCCAGCTGTTCCGTCACGCCCACGGACCTGCCCGTCAATTGCACGATGCGCAGCAGCTGCGGGCGCAAGGCGGGCGGCAGCACCATGAAGCCCACGCGCAGGCCGGCAAACAGGGTCTTGTTGAAACTGCCGCAATAAATCACGCGCTGGTATTGATCGAGCGCCTTCAGGGCCGCCAGCGGCGCGCTGTGGTAATTGAATTCGCTGTCGTAATCGTCTTCCACCACCCAGGCGCCGCTGTCGTTCGCCCATTCCAGCAAGGCCAGGCGGCGCGTGACGGACATGGTCACGCCCAGCGGCGACTGGTGCGCCGGCGTCACATAGGCGAGGCAGGCGTCCGTGTGCACGGCCAGGGCGGCGCAATCGATGCCCTCGGCGTCGACGGCAATATCCACGGGCACGGCGCCGGCCAGGGCGAACAGGGCGCGCGCAGCCGGATAGCCCGGTTCTTCCAGGCACACCTTGTCGCCATCGCGCACGATGCCGCGCGCCAGCAAGTCGATCGCGTGGCGGATGCCGGTCGTGACAACGATGTCTTGCGGGTCGCAGCGGATGCCGCGGTACTTGGCGAGGAAGTCGGCAATCTGCTGGCGCAGCTGGGGCAAGCCGGCCGGATCGGCGCTGCACAGCTGCTCCGGCGTGGCGGCCGCCAGCGCCCGCGTGGCGCACTTGGACCAGGCTGCCATGGGAAACAGGCTGGCGTCGGCGCGCCGCGCCACGAAGGGCAAGCCGTCGCGCACACCCGTGTCCGGGGCGGGCGTGGGCACGCTGGCCGGCGCGGCCGGGGCGGCATCGCCGAAGCCTGCCATCAGGAAGCGCTCCGGCACCACGGCGCACACGCGCGTGCCGGAACCGGGCACGCGCGTCACATACGCTTCCGCGTGCAGACGGTCGAACACGGTTTCGATGGTGCCACGCGACAACTCCCACCGTTCGGCCAGGGTGCGGCTCGATGGCAGCCGGCTGCCCGCCGGCAGCATCTTCGTCAGGATGGCCGAGCGCAGCGCTTCATACGCGCCATCCTGCTTGTTGACGCCTGCCTTGTCGAGCCAGCTGGTGGGACGAGGCAAGTCCAGGGCGTGCGGTGATTTTCCTCGCGGCATGATGATCGTCCAAGTGGTCCAATAAGTTTTCTGATGAGTGGCACTTCGCATTACACCACAACCATCCTACTCTCACCGTTCCGGTGCGCCAGCGGGGCGCACGTTTGCAAGGATCGTATAAAACAATGCAGAAACACATCGCTTTATGGGCCCGGGGTGGCATCGTGCTGCTGCTGGTCTGCCTGTCGCGCATCAGCATCGACATCTATCTCCCTTCGCTGCCGGCCATGGCCGATGCCCTGCATGCCAGCGATGCCCAGTTACAACTGACCCTGAGCCTGTTCATGGCCGGCTCCGCCGCCTCGATGCTCGCCTGCGGACCGCTGGCCGACCGCTACGGACGCCGGCCCGTGCTGCTGGCTGGCACGGGCATTTTTGTGCTCGCCAGCATCGTCTGCACCGTGACCTCCGATGTGCACGTGCTGATCGCCGCGCGCGTGCTGCAGGCGTTCGGCGGCTGCAGCGGCACCATCATCGGCCGGGTCATGGTGCGCGACCGCTTCGATCCCGCCACGCAGGCGCGCATGCTGGGCAGAATATCGATGGCGATGGGCTTGTCACCGATCCTGGCGCCGCTGGCCGGCAGCGTGCTCGACGCGGCGTTCGGCTGGCGCGCCGTGTTTGGCGTGCTGTGCCTGCTGGGTGCGCTGTCGCTGTGGCTGATCGCCGCCTACGTGCCGGAAACCAAGCCGGCCAGCGTCGTACCACAGGGCAATACCCTGGCGCTGTACTACCGCCTGCTGGGCGACAGATATTTCCTGCGCTATGCGCTGGCCATCGGCTGCGTGTATTGCACGTATTTCCCCTTCATTGCGGAATCGTCCGTGCTGTTGCAAAGGGGCATGCACCTGTCGCCCGGCGCGTATGCGCTGGTGTTCGGGCTGACGGTGAGCGGCTATATCGCGGGGTCGAGCCTGTTCCGGGCGCTGGGACCGCGCCTGGGCGCCGATCACATGCTGGGCGTGGCGGTGCTGCTGAATGTGGCGGGGGCGGCCAGCCTGTTGCTGGCGGGTACGTTGGCGCCGCAGCACGTGGCGTCGCTGGTGGCGCCCATGCTGCTGGTGATGGTGTCGGTGGGCATGGCGATTCCCGCCTGCCAGCTGGCCGTGCTGCAGCCGTATGGCGCCCAGGCGGGCAGCGCCTCGGGCCTGTTCTTCTTCGTGCAGATGGCCATCACCGCCGCCTGCGGCGCCGTCATCGCCGCCATTACGGACGGCAGCGAAAAGCCGCTGCTGTGGGTGACGGCGGCGGCCAGCGGCGCCTTTGCCGCCGTCTGGCTGCTCACGAAGAGCCGGGCCAGCGTGGCGGCAGCCAGCCTTACATGACGATCTTGACCATCGGGTGGCCCGACAGCGCCATGTACAGGGCGTCGAGCTGCTCGCGGCTGATGGCGCGCACGGTCACGGTCAGGCCCGTGTAATTGCCCTTGCCCGATGGACGCTCTTCCATGCGGCCCACATGGAAGGTCGGATCGTGGCTGATGACCAGCTCGAGCATGGTCGGCGCGAAATCGACATGCGTCGGACCCATGATCTTGATGGGAAAATCGCTCGGGTATTCGATCAGCGATTCGCTGGGAGGAATCGTCACTTCGGTCGGTGGGGTGGTTTGCATGGGAAATCCAATCAGTGCCGGTCAGAACAGGCAGCGCTTATCGCGCGGCGGCTGCATAAAGGCGTATTGTAGCCAACTTTTGCAGCGCCTGCGCCGGCCGCCATGGCCCCAGGGGCGCGGAAAAAAAAAGCCAGCTGGGTAAGCTGGCGAAAACTATTTCGTTTGGACAAAATAGCCGGAAAAGTCGATGCTGTCACTTGGAGGATAAGCAGTGGCCGTACTGTAGACAAACCACGGCAGCTTTACCTCCGGTATGTGACGAACTGCGCATTTCGCGGCTTGAACGTCGATACGGCGCGACAGACGGCACGGCCGTCAGCGCTCCGCTTCCTGCATCCGGCCATTGCGGCCGGGACCGCCGCGCTCGTTGTTGCGCTCATTGTTGCGTTCACGGGGCGGATTGGGACGCTCGGCGCTGCGCGCCTCCTGGGCCGGACGGGCGGCAGGAGCCGGCATCGGCGGCGGCGCGGGCCGCGGCTGTGCCACGGGCGGCGGCGCGGGCAAGGATGGCGGCGGCGCCGTCTGCAGCACCTCGCGGCGGGGGCCACGCTCGGCGCGGGGCCAGTCGGCGCGGGGCCGCTCCTCGCCACGCCAGCCGGGACGGGCCACATGGTCATGCACCGGTGGCAAGACCGGCATCGCCGGCATCACGGGCTGCGCCGGCATGGGGGGCTGCTGCGGCTGGGCCGGCACGGGCGGGCGGTTCGGCTGCATGGGATGCGGCGCCAGGTGCGTCTGGCCGTCGTCCGTCTGCAGGCGGCCAGGGCGGCTGCCCCAGTCGCGCCGGGGCTCCCGGTCGCCGCGCGGCGCCTCAACGGGACGCTGCCAGTTGCCGGCCGGCGCAGGCGCGGTGCTCAACGGCAAGCTTTGCATGACGGGCGGCGGCATGGTGGTGCGGTTGCGGCGCGGCACGTCGACCGTGCGCGAGGCGCCAAAACGCTCGCCCGGCAGCATGGTCATGCCTTCGCGCCGTTCGCGTTCGCCCGCCACGAAACGGCGCCCTTCGGCGACGCGGTTGATGCGGCGTTCATAGTCCGCGCTGGCGCGGTAGCCGGGCACGTAGCGGTCGTGCGGCGACAGGGGGAACCAGCCGATACCGGGTCCCGGCCGCTGGCCGTGCTGCTGCCCATGGTTGCCGCCGACCCAGCCCACCAGGGCCGGCGCCCAAGGCACGCGGCCGCGCTCGCGGCCCGGCGCCCAGCCCCAGCGGTGGCCCAGCAGCACCCAGCGGCCGTAGTGCGAGGGCGCATAGCCCCACGGCGCATTGTCGACCCAGGTCCAGCCCCACGGCGCGATCCACGTCCAGCGCCCGTCGCTGTACGGCGCCCAGCCGGCCGGCACCGCGCTGGGCAACCACAGGGGCCCGTATTGTGCGTCTTCCTGCCAGGCGCCGTAGCGGTCCAGCTCTTCATAGCCGGTGGTATCGTCCGTGACATAGCGCAAGGCCGGCGCGGCGGCGGGCAAGGCTTCGGGCCAGTGGTCGAACGCCACGCGCTGCACGGCGCCCGTGCGCAATTCTTCGTCCGTCAACTCGGCGCGCTTGCCGGCACGCAAGGTCACGCTGCCCGTCGCGCCATCCACGTCGGCCGCGCCGTCGAGCACGCTGACGACGCTGGTGCCGGGCTGGCGTCCCGCCTCGATGCGCACCCAGCCCGGCTGGGTCAGGATCACACGGGCCTGGGCCGTGGTCAGCTCGAAGCCGCGCAGCGCGTCCGGGTTGCGCACGCGCACGCTGACCGTGCCATAGCTGAGGTGCAATTTGAAACTGTCGTCATCGAGTTCGCTCACTTCCAGCTCGGAATCGCCATCGAGGCGCACGGCGGCCGCGCCCACGCGAAATTCCGCCAGCGCACCGCGCAGGGTGCTCAAGCGATTATCCGTCGTGACGGGCCAGTTCAAGAGGGCGTTTTGCGCGTCGCCATCGCCGGCGCGCACCAGCACTTGCCCTTCGACGGTGGAAATGCGGCCCACGCGGGCGGGCGGGTCCTGCGCCAGGGCGAAGGCGCACGCCGACGACAGCAGCACGGCGCACAGGGTGCGCAGGAAGAGGAGAGTCAGGGTCGGACGCATGGCAGCGCTCCAGGCAGGACTTACAGGGATGATTGCTACCGATTACATCCGCATTCGACGGACCTCGCAAGCGGGCTTACAAATGTTTGCATATTGACTTCGTTCAGGATGCCGCCTGGCTGCCCCGCTTGACGAAGAACAGGGCCGCGCCGACAGCCATCAGCAAGCCGCCAAAGAAGCGGTTCTGCTTTTTCACGGCGCGCGCATCGCGGAAAAAGCGCTGCATCGAGGAAGCCAGGAAGGCGTAGCTGTGCATGACGATCTGATCGATCGTGCACATGGTGACGGCCAGGATCAGCAGCTGCGGCAACAGCGGCGCTGCCGGGCTGATAAATTGCGGCAACACCGCCACCATGAAAATGATGCCTTTCGGGTTAGTCACGTTGGTCAGAAAGCCCGTCAGCACGCGCCGGCCCATGGAAGGCACCACGGCGTCGGCATGCAGGTCGCCCGTGACGGCCACCTTGGCACGCCATTGCGACAGGCCCAAATAGATCAGGTACAGCGCGCCCACCGTCTTGACGATATTGAACGCCACTTCGGAAGCGAGCAGCAGGGAACCGACCCCGGCGCCGGCGATGCCCAGCACCACCAGCAGCCCCAGCTGCAGGCCCAGAATCGTCGCGCTGGCCTTTTTCACCCCATACGACAGGCCGTGCGACATCGACAGCACGGCGCCCGATCCGGGCGAGACGGCGATGATGGAAGCGGCGATGACAAAGGTGATCCAGGTGGCGAAATGCATGCGGTGTCCAAAAAATGGTGACGATGAGCAATTTTAACCCGGTCGGTGCGGCCTTGCCGGCCCGCCCTGAGGTAAGATCGCAGTCACACACTTCCTTGCCGTACAACCAAGAATAACATCATGAAAAACAACACTTTCCTCGCTCCACAATTTCCTGCCGCTACCGTGGGAGCGCACTGAGATGGCCGGCTCCAGCCTGCTGGCCCTGCTAGACGACATCGCCAGCATCCTCGATGACGTTTCCCTGATGACCAAGGTGGCCGCCAAGAAGACGGCCGGCGTGCTCGGCGACGACCTGGCCCTGAACGCGCAGCAAGTGGCCGGCGTGCGTGCCGAACGCGAACTGCCCGTCGTCTGGGCCGTCGCCGTCGGTTCGCTGAAGAACAAGGCAATCCTCGTGCCCGCCGCGCTGGCCATCAGCGCGTTTGCGCCGTGGGCCATCACGCCGCTGCTGATGGTGGGCGGCGCCTACCTGTGCTTCGAAGGTTTCGAAAAGATTGCCCACAAGTATTTGCACCCGGACGACAGCCACAAGGCCGAGCTGGCGCAGGCGCTGCGCGACCCGCAGGTCGACCTCGTCGCCCTGGAAAAGGACAAAATCAAGGGCGCCATCCGCACCGACTTCATTTTGTCAGCGGAAATCATCGTCATCGCGCTGGGCACCGTGGCCGCAGCCACCTTCGCCGAGCAGGTGGCCGTCGTCGTCGGCATCGCCATCATCATGACGGTGGGCGTGTACGGCCTGGTGGCCGGCATCGTCAAGCTCGATGACGCGGGCTTTTATTTGTCCGCGCGCAAGGGTGCGGGCGCGCTGATGGACGGCGTGCGCGGCTTTGGCCGCATGCTGGTGTCGGCGGCGCCGAAACTGATGAAATTCCTGTCCGTCGTGGGCACGCTGGCCATGTTCATGGTCGGCGGCGGCATCCTGACGCACGGCTGGCCATGGGCCAGCGCCATGCTGCACCATGCGGAAGAAGCCGTCGGCAGCGTGGCCGGCATCGGCCCCGTGCTGGCCGCCGTCACGCCCAGCCTGATCAACGCGGTGGCCGGCCTGATCGCCGGCGGCCTGGTGCTGGCCGGCGTCACCGCCGTGTCGGCTTTGTTGCGCATGATCAAGCCAAGCAAATAAACTTTCTGGTCTGATGAGGCGGCAGGCGCATCCGTGCCTGCCGCCCCGGCCATGCCGGCGGCGCCCGCTGCCCATGGAGACCTTATGCAGACTTCCCCCGCCCCACGCCCCAGCAGCGCCTTTATCGGCGCGTCCTGGGCGGCATTGCTGATCGGCATCGTCACTTACCTGTCCGGTCTGTGGAACGCCGGCATGGCCCTCAACGAGAAGGGCTATTATTTTACGATCCTGATGTACGGCCTGTTCGCCGCCATCTCGCTGCAGAAATCCGTGCGCGACCGCAGCGAGGGCATCGCCGTGACGGGGATTTACTTTGGCCTGTGCTGGATTTCCGTGCTGCTGGCCTTGCTGTTATTGACTGTGGGCCTGTGGAACGCTAATCTGCAAAATAGCGAGAAGGGGTTTTATGCGATGGCATTCCTGCTGAGCCTGTTTGCAGCCGTGGCCGTGCAAAAGAATGTGCGCGACGTGGCGCGCGCCGCGCCAGCCACCTCTGCCGAGGCGCCGGGAACTTAAATATCAGCCGCGCATCTATCCCTGTATCCATGTCAGGAGAGGATGATGAGCGACCAGCAGAAACGTTTGCAGATGGCGCTGGAGGCGGCGCACATGGCGATCTGGGATTCGCGCATCGTCGATGGCCAGGTCATCGACGGCACGGTCAGCTGGTCGGCCAAAGGCGCCACCTTGCTGGGCCTCGAGGAGCGCCCGCTGACGCAGCCGTTCCGCGTCTTTCTCGACTGCGTGCACGCCAGCGACCGCGACAAGGTACTGAGCGTGCTGCAGGACGGCGTGCGCCGGGGCGGCGGCTACGCCCTGCAATACCGCGTCGTCTGGCCCGATGGCAGCGAACACTGGCTGGCGGCCAAGGCGCACGTCTTCGTCGATGCCGGCGGGCAACCCGAACGCACCCTGGGCATCATCTGGGATATCACCGAGCACATGGCGCGCGAGCTGATGATCGCCGAGCGCAAGGAACTGGCCGAGGTGACGCTCAGCTCCATCGGCGACGGCGTCATCACCACCGATCCGCAGGGCAAGACGCGCTACCTGAACCGCGTGGCCGAGCAGTTGACGGGCTGGACCAATGACATGGCGCAGGGTCTGGACATCGGCCAGACCATGCCGCTGGCCGACGAACGCACGGGCGAAGCGCTCGAGCACGTGGCCATGCACTGCCTGCAACAACGCAAGGCCATCGGCATTTCCCCTCACTCGCAGCTGATCACGCGCGAAGGGCGGCGCATCGCCGTCGAGGAGTCGGCCGCGCCCATCTGGTCGCGCGACGGCGAGATCCTCGGCGCCGTCGTCGTGTTTCGCGACGTCAGCCACGAACGCAAGCTGAGCCAGGAACTGTCGTGGCAAGCCTCGCACGACACCCTGACGGGCCTGATCAACCGGCGCGAATTCGAACACCTGGTGGCCGGCGCCCTGCACACGGCCAAGCAGGACGGCCACGTGCATGCGCTGCTGTACCTGGACCTGGACCAGTTCAAGGTCATCAACGACACCTGCGGCCACGGCGCCGGCGACGTGCTGCTGCAGCTGCTGGCCAAGATGCTGCAGGGCCGCATGCGCGACAGTGACATCCTGGCGCGCCTCGGCGGCGACGAACTGGGCGTGCTGTTGCCGCACTGTCCGCTCGACCATGCGCGCCAGATCGGCGAACAGCTGCGCCAGTCCATCCGCGATTTCCGTTTCGCCTGGGATAACCGCAGCTTCGAGCTGGGCGTGAGCATCGGCATCGTGGAAATCAGTCAGGACAGCAAGTCCATGAGCGAACTGCTGAGCGCGGCCGACCGGGCCTGCTACCTGGCCAAGGAGCAGGGCCGCAACCGCCTGCACGTGTACCAGGAGTCCGACGTCATGCTGGCGCAGCGGCATGGCGAAATGCTGTGGATTTCCCGCCTGAACGAAGCATTCAAACACGATTATTTCCGCCTGTACGCCATGCCCATCGTGCACCTGCGCGACCATCCGGAACACCACGACGAAGTGCTGATCCGTATCCGCAACAGCAAGGGCGACCTGATACTGCCCGGCGCCTTCATCCCCGCCGCCGAACGCTACGATATGATGCTGTCCATCGACCGCTGGGTCATCCGTGCCGTCTGCGCGCATATCGCAAGCGTGCGCGACGGCCTGCCGCCGCTCGATGCGCTGGCCGAAAGCCGGCGCCGCACCCCGGCCCTGTATTCCATCAACCTGTCGGGCATGTCGCTGGCCGACACGGGCTTGCACGACTACATCACCGAGCAGTTCGTGCAATTCGCGATTGCACCCGAGCAAATCTGTTTTGAAATCACGGAAACGGCCGTCATCGCCAACCTGCCCAAGGCGCAAATATTCATGCGCCAGCTCAAGGCCATGGGCTGCCGCTTCTCGCTCGACGACTTCGGCAGCGGCTTTTCCTCGTTCGGCTACCTGAAGGCCCTGCCCGTCGACTATCTGAAGATCGACGGCGTCTTCGTGCGCGACATCGCCACCAACGCCATCAACCGCGCCATGGTCAAGGCCATCAATGAAGTGGGCCACGTGATGGGCTTAAAAACGGTGGCCGAATACGTGGAAGACGAAGCCACCCTGGCCGTCATCCGCGAGCTGGGCATCGACTATGCGCAAGGCTACGCCGTGGGCAGCCTGCGGCCGCTGACGGCGGGCGTGGACTAGCGGCCAGGCTTCAGAGCTCGCAGGCCGGCGCCGCCGCCACGCACTGCGCATCGGGAAACGCGCGCACGCGGTAGCGCACCGGGTAGCAATCGATTTGCTCCATCAGGCCGCCGCCGATGGCTTGCGCCTCGTCCCACGCCAGCAGCTTGCTGCCGCTGCGCTCGCCATGCTCGTCGCGCACCTCGAGCGCCACGACATCGGTGCGCGGCAGCAAGGTATGCACGTCGCGGGCCCAGCTGCTCACGGAAACGACGCGCTCGCCCGGCTGCCGTTCGATCAGCAGGCAGCTGGCGACGAAGACATCTTCGCCCGTGCTCGTGTTGAGTTGCTCCCACTCTTCCTTCTGCTGGTTGTAGAGATCGGCGCGCACGATCGTCTGGAAACGCCGCAGCGCCGTGGCGACGGCCGCATCGGCCGGTTCGCAGGCGACGATTTTCCCGTCCCGCACGCCATACAGGGCGGTCGAGACCTGCCGCCCCTCGTCGCGCGCCAGTTGGTCGGCCAGGGCCACCATGGCCAGCTGTCCCGCCGCATGGTGCGACGACGCCAGCAGGAAGCGGCCGCGCGTGGGCACCATCACCAGCGGTTCGCCGCCTTCGCAGGCGCGGTACAGCAAGTCCGGCAGCAGCAGGCGCGAAGAATCATAGGCGTCGTTCCAGTCGCCCAGCAGCAAGCCGTTGCCCAACGCGACGAAACTGTGCGCCGTGCGGTCGCGCAAATTGTCCATGGCCGCCGCCAGCGCCTGTTCGAACGTCACGCCCCACTGCGCCAGCGTAGCCTGGCCGATGGTGGCCATATTCGCTTCCGTATCGTAGGCCAGCATGACGACCGCATCCTCGCTGAAGTCCTGGCAGGCAGTGGCAAATGCCGGACGCTGCGGCTCGGTCTGCGCCAGCAGGCGCAGATGGTCGCCCTGCCGGCGGCTGCGCAGTACGGGCATCAGGCTGGCGCGGGCGTCGGCAAAGCTGGATGGCACGCCGGGAGCCGAGTAGATGCTCAGGTAGTGCTGCACGACGTGTGCCCGCTGCTTGCGCGGCGCGGCGCAATAGTCGCGGTAGGCATTGTCCAGATTGAAAACATGCCCGTCGTCGCTGCCCGACACGATGCGAAACTGTTCCCGTTCATAGCGGCTGTCGGATGCCAGGCCATCCTGGCCGATCTGCCGCAGGACGAGCTGCGCAAAGGCATCGCGCGAGGGAGGGCTGCGGAAAAAATCGAATAAACCCATGGGTCTCCTGAATCCAAAGAAAGCCGCCAAGGCAAATAGTGCCAATTAGCAAAAGAAATAGCCAATTTGGCACTATAAACGAAAAGCTGCCGGGACGAAATGGGACTCGCTTGAGAGCTGCGGCAAATTACCCGAGCCAATCTGGAGGATTTTGATCTACATCAATAAATTTGCGCAGGTGACTCCTTACACTGATCTCCATTCTTGCAATCGTGCAAGTCTTACTCACCAATTGCTCATTTAACCGACCAGGAAGCCGCGACCATGCGACAAAATTTGCCAGTGACTAACCGTGAAGTCCTCGTCCAGGACGACCAGGCCATCGTGTCGAAAACGGATATGAACGGCAATATCGTCTACGTGAATCCGTACTTCAGCCAGGTCAGCGGCTTCAGCGAGGCAGAGCTGCTCGGTTCGCCCCAGAACATCGTGCGCCACCCGGACATGCCGGCCGAAGCGTTCGCCGACCTGTGGGCCTCGATCCAGGCGGGCACACCTTGGACGGGCCTGGTCAAGAACCGCTGCAAGAACGGCGATTTTTACTGGGTGCGCGCCAACGTCACGCCCATCCGCGAAGCGGGCAAGACCATCGGCTACATGTCGGTGCGCGTGAAGGCCGACAAGGATCAGGTCAAGGCAGCCGAGGAAGCCTACGCGGCCATCCGCAACAAGGAAGGCGGCAACATCGTCATCAAGCATGGCCAGATCGTGCGCCCGGGCCTGGCGCACCTGCTGCACAACCTGACGCACATGTCGCTCAACCTGCGCATCTGGGCCGCCACCTCCATCGTCAACTGCCTGCAGCTGCTGGTGTGCATCATCAGCCTGTTCGCCAGCGGCGGCAAGATCACCAATTACGCCATCTTCGGCGCTACCCTGTTCGGTTTCCTGATCAACGTCTTCCTCTGGTACACCTTGCGCATGTCCGTGCTCAAGCCGCTGGGCAAGGCCCTGAACGGCGCGCGGGCGATTGCCGCCGGCGACCTGTCGGGCAGTTTCGAAACGGACAGCACGGATGAAATGGGCCAGCTGCTGCGCGCGCTGCAACAGATGAACAGCAACCTGATCGCCACCATCCGCGACGTGCGCATCAACGTGGAAACCATGGCCGTGGCCACCAAGCAGATCGCCGTCGGCAATATGGACCTGTCGGGCCGCACGGAATCGCAGGCGGCCAGCCTGGAAGAGACGGCCTCGAGCATCGAGGAATTCTCGTCGACCGTGAAACAGAATGCGGACAACTCGGTGCAGGCGAATGAACTGGCCGTGGCCGCCTCGAAAGTGGCGGTGCAGGGCGGCGAGATCGTTTCCGAGGTGATCACCACCATGGACGACATCAACACCTCGTCAAAGAAGATCGTCGACATCATCGGCCTGATCGAAGGCATCGCCTTCCAGACCAACATCCTGGCCCTGAACGCGGCCGTGGAAGCGGCGCGCGCCGGCGAGCAGGGCAGGGGCTTTGCCGTGGTGGCGGGCGAAGTGCGCAACCTGGCGCAGCGCTCGTCCGTGGCGGCCAAGGACATCAAGCAGCTGATCGAAATTTCCGTCGGCAAGGTGGGCGCCGGCATGCTGCAGGTGAACCGCGCGGGCGCCACCATGGAGCAGGTGGTCAGCTCCGTCAAGCAGGTGACGGCCATCATGCAGGAAATTTCCATCGCCTCGCGCGAGCAGAGCATCGGCGTCGACCAGGTCAACCAGGCCATCGCCCACATGGACCAGGTGACGCAGCAGAACGCGGCCCTGGTGGAAGAAGCCGCCGCGGCCGCCACCCGCCTGGCGGAAGAAGCAGCCAGCCTGTCGCAAGCCGTGAGCCTGTTCAATTTCGGCAAGATGCCGCCACCGCGCCGCGTCGCCATGCCCGGCGGCAAGGGCGGCGCCGCGAACGCCGGCAAACCCGCCATGAAACGCCTGGCCGCCTAAACCTTTCAAGACATCAAAACACATCATGCCTACACTCCTCAGCAGTGCTTCCGCCGACCTGGACGCCGTCGTCGAATTCGACCCGGTCATCATCGGCAAGATGAGCCAGTCCGGCCCCCGCTACACGTCGTATCCGACCGCCGACCGTTTCAGTGCCGACTTTGGCTACGGCAATTTCCTCGAAGCGCTGGCCGCGCTGCGCATGCGCGGCGGCCGCCGTCCGCTGTCGCTGTACGTGCACGTGCCGTTCTGCGACACCCTGTGCTACTACTGCGCCTGCAACAAGATCATCACGAAAGACCGCAGCAAGGCCGCCACCTACCTCAGCTACCTGAAACAGGAAATCGCCATGCAGGGCAAGCTGTTTGCCGGCATGAACCAGATCGAGCAATTGCACTTCGGCGGCGGCACGCCCACCTACCTGAGCGAAAAGCAGATGGACGAGCTGATGGCGCACCTGCGCCAGCATTTCGAGTTCGCTGCCGATGAAGACGGCGAATATTCGATCGAAATCGACCCGCGCACCGTGTCGCGCGAGCGCGTGTTTTCCCTGCGCGCGCAAGGCTTTAATCGCATCAGCCTGGGCGTGCAGGATTTCGACGCGGACGTGCAAAAAGCCGTCAACCGCATCCAGCCGGAAGCGGAAACGGTGGCCATCATGCAGGCGGCGCGCGACGCCGGTTTCCGCTCGATCAGCATCGACCTGATCTACGGCCTGCCCAAGCAAAACCTGGACACGATGACGGAAACCTTGCGCAAGGTGATCAACGCCAGCCCCGACCGCATCGCCCTGTACCACTACGCGCACATGCCGCACCTGTTCAAGCCGCAGCGCCGCATCCTCGACGCCGACATGCCCGACAGCGCCACCAAGCTGGCCATGCTGGGCCTGTGCATCGCACGCCTGACCGCCGCCGGCTATGTCTACATCGGCATGGATCATTTCGCCAAGCCGACGGACGACCTGGCCGTGGCGCAGCGCCAGGGCCGCTTGCACCGCAATTTCCAGGGCTATTCCACGCGCGCGGAAGCGGACCTGATCGCCTGCGGCGTGTCGGCCATCAGTTCCGTCGGCGCCGTCTACAGCCAGAATGAAAAGACGCTCGACGCATACTATGAAAAGCTCGACGAAGGCGTGCTGCCGATCGCGCGCGGCATCAAGCTCGATACGGACGACTTATTACGCCGTATCATCATCCAGATGCTGATGTGCAATTTCGAATTGTCGATCGCCACCATCGAGCAGGCGCATCCCGTGAAATTCCGCAGCTACTTCGCCACGGAACTGGAAAAGCTGCGCGAACTGGCGCGTGACGGCTTGCTCGTCATCGAGGAAGACTGGCTGACGGTGACGCCGAAAGGGCGCTTGCTGATCCGCAATATCTGCATGGTTTTCGACCGCTACCTGACCATGGCGCGCGCCAACGCGGCGCCGGACGCGGTGCAGCCGCTGCGCTACTCGAAAACGGTGTAACACCGCCCGATGAACGCCCTCAGCCTCGTGCCCATGTTCCTGGTCGGCCTGGCCGGCAGCGTGCACTGCATCGGCATGTGCGGCGGCATCGTGGGCGCCCTGTCGATCAGCGGCGGTGCCGCTCCCGCGCCAGCGCGCCCCGTGATCGCCATCGCCGTGGCGCGCCCGGCGTTACAGACAACCGTGCAGGCCAATGTGCTGCGCGTGCTGGCCTACAACGGCGGGCGCATAGGCAGCTACATGCTGGCTGGCGCCCTGGCCGGCAGCCTGGCCGGCGCGGGCATGCTGCACATGGCGTCCCTGCAAGTGGCCGGCTACTGGCTGGCCAACCTGATGCTGGTGGCGTTGGGCCTGTACCTGATGGATGCCTGGCGCGGCCTGGCCCGCCTGGAAGCGGCGGGCAACGTCGTCTGGCGCCGCGTGCGTCCCCTGCTGAAACCGCTGATGCCGATGGATACCCCTCTAAAAGCGCTGGCCGTGGGCGGCCTGTGGGGCTGGGTGCCGTGCGGCATGGTCTACAGCGCCCTGCTGACGGCCATGATGCAAGGCTCGGCCCTGAGCGGCGCGGCCACGATGGCCGCCTTCGGCCTGGGTACCCTGCCCACGTTGCTGGGCATGGGACTGCTGGGCACGCGCCTGCGCGCACAGATGCAGCGCCGCCCCGTGCGCATCGCCAGCGGCGTGCTGGTGCTGGGCTTTGGCTTGCTGGGCCTGCTGCGCGCAGCGAATGGCGTCTCGCTGGGCTGGCTCGACGCCCTGTGCGTCACGGGCCATCCATGAAAAGACGCATGAAAACAAACTTATGAATGCAGTTTTACAACCCTCCGCCTGCTTCCATTGCGGCTTGCCCGTGCCCAGCGGCTCGAGCTGGCACGTCACCATCGACGACGTGCCGCGCGCCATGTGCTGCCCCGGCTGCGAAGCGGTGGCGCAAACCATCGTCGACATCGGCCAGAGCGCCTACTACCGCGACCGCGACGAATACGCCGTCAACGCGGCTGACGCCACCATGGTGCCGCCCGAACTGCGTTTGTACAGCAATGACGACGCGCAATTCGCGCGCGACGCCAGCAGCTGCGAAGCAACGCTCTCTGTCGAAGGCATCCGCTGCGCCGCCTGCGTCTGGCTGATCGAACGTCAATTGACGCGCCTGCCCGGCGTGCAGGCGGCCAGCCTGAACGTCGCCACGGAGCGCCTGTACGTGCGCTGGAGCCGCGCGCAGTGCGAGCCGGGCGATATCCTGCAAGCCGTGCGGCAAGTCGGCTACACGGCCTATCCGTACGACGCCGTGCGCCATGGTGAACGCCTGCAAAAAGCCAGCAAGACGCTGGGCCGCCAGCTGTTCGTGGCCGGCCTGTCGATGATGCAGGTAATGATGTACGTGGCACCCGCCTACCTGGCGGCCGAAGACGGCACGCTGGACGAGAATATGGCCAGCCTGATGCGCTGGGCCAGCCTGCTCTTGACCCTGCCCGCCATCTGCTATTCGGCCATGCCGTTTTTC
Organism: Janthinobacterium sp. BJB304; assembly: GCF_002735765.1. Classification (NCBI taxonomy): domain Bacteria; kingdom Pseudomonadati; phylum Pseudomonadota; class Betaproteobacteria; order Burkholderiales; family Oxalobacteraceae; genus Janthinobacterium; species Janthinobacterium sp. BJB304. The sequence continues at coordinate 383,003 of NZ_PDZN01000001.1, read as the reverse complement.
CAGGGCGCCTGGGCCAGCCTGCGCGCGCGCACCCTGGGCATGGACGTGCCCGTGGCGCTGGGCATCCTGGCAGCGTTCTTCGGCAGCGTGGTGGCGACGTTTACGGGCCGCGGCGAGGTGTATTACGACTCGGCCACGATGTTCATTTTTCTGCTGCTGTGCAGCCGCTATTTCGAGCTGCAGGCGCGCCGCAAGGCTGCCTCGGCCCTCGAGCGCTTGCAGCACGCCTTGCCCGCGTCCGCCTCGCTGATGGCGGGCTTTCCGGACAACCGCGCCACCACCCTGGTGCCGGCCGGCAGCCTGGCCGTCGGTGACATCATCCTGGTCAAGCCGGGCGAGGCGATCGCCGCCGACAGCGTCATCATCGAAGGCACGAGCGCGCTCGATTTATCGCTGCTGACGGGTGAGAGCGCGGCGCAGCGCCGCAAACTGGGCGAGCGGGTGCCGGGCGGGGCCATCAACGCCAGCGCGGCACTGATCTTGCGCGTACTGAAACCGGCGCGCGAAAGCACCTTGTCCGACCTGTTGAAACTGATCGAGCGGGCCGGCAGCGGCAAGCCGCAGATCGCGCAGTGGGCCGACAAGGTCGCCGCCTGGTTCGTGCTGGGCCTGCTGCTGTTTGCCATCGCCGTGTTCGCCTTCTGGAGCTGGCACGACCCGTCGCAGGCGTGGCCCGTGGCCATCGCCGTGCTGGTCGTGTCGTGCCCGTGCGCGCTGTCGCTTGCCACGCCGACGGCGCTGGCGGCCGCCACCGACAGCCTGCTGCGGCGCGGCGTGCTGATCGTCCAGCCGCATGTGCTGGAAACCCTGCACCGCGCCACCCACATCGTCTTCGACAAGACGGGGACATTGACCCTGGGCCGCCCCGTGCTGAAACAGATCGAGGGCCTGGACGGCATGACGGAAGACGACTGCCTGCAGGTGGCCGCCGCGCTGGAGGCGGGCAGCGCCCATCCGCTGGCGCAGGCGATCCTGGCAGCAGCGGGAGAAACGCCGCGCACGCATGCGGAAAACCTGCAGGAAGTGCAGGGCCAGGGCCTCGAAGGCGTCGTCGACGGCGTGCGCTACCGCCTGGGCAATGCGGCCTTTGTCGCCGCCATCGCGGGTCCGCCGCTGGGTGACACGGCCGTCGGCATGCAGGGCATGACGCCGCTGTACCTGGGCACGCAGGGCCGCTGGCTGACGCGTTTCCTGCTCAGCGACGCGCTGCGCCCGGAAGCGCGCGACGTGGTCGCGTATTTCCACCGGCACGGCAAGCAAGTCGTGCTGCTGAGCGGTGACCAGGAAGCGCTGACGCAAAGCGTGGCGGCGGAGCTGGGCATCGCCACGGCGTGCGGCGAATGCCTGCCCGATGAAAAGCTCGATTTCGTGCAGCAATTGCAGGCGACGGGCGCCGTGGTGGCGATGGTGGGCGACGGCATCAACGACGCCGCCGTGCTGAGCGGTGCCGACGTGTCCTTCGCCATGGGTTCCGGCGCCGCGCTGGCGCAAGCGCATGCGGACACGGTGCTGCTGTCGAGCCAATTGGTCTCCGTGCTGGACACGGCCAAGACGGCCGCGCGCAGCATGCGCATCATCCGCGAAAACCTGGGCTGGGCCACGCTGTACAATCTGACGGCCATCCCGGCCGCCGCGCTGGGCTTCTTGAACCCCTGGCTGTCCGGCATCGGCATGGCTGCCAGCTCGGCCGTCGTCATCGCCAACGCCCTGCGCCTGCGGAAAGCCTGAACATGGAAGCACTGTATCTCCTCATCCCCCTGAGCGTCGTGGTCGTCTTCATCGCCCTGTGGGTGTATTTCACGGCCTCGGACAGCGGCCAGTTCGACGACCTCGTCGGACCGGGCCTGCGCGTGCTGCAGGATGACGACACGACGGTCAAGCCGGCGCCCGGCGAACCGCACGCTTGACGTTTCCCCCTCCTGCACGCCGGTGCCTGGCCATCGCAGGAAAACGCTTTTTGACATAGCTCAAGCACCTCTTGCAGGGATCTTGTACGGCTTTTTTGATCGAAATATCACTTTATTTCGATGCCAGTTCGCTACGCTTATTTCATCCGGGGAATTTTGATCCACATCAAAGTTTTTTCGCGGTCAAACACTTACTCTCTGGCCACCATCATAAATAGTAATTCCAGGGAGAGTCTTTGTGGATCAATCGCTGAACTATAACTACAAGATCGTGAAGCAATTCGCGGTCGCTACTGTGGTATGGGGCATCATCGGCATGCTGGTTGGCGTTATCATCGCCGCTCAGCTGGCCTGGCCTGCCCTGAACCTCGACATACCATGGCTGACATACGGACGTCTGCGTCCGCTGCACACGAATGCGGTGATTTTCGCCTTCGGCATCTGCGGCCTGTTCGCCACCTCGTACTACGTCGTGCAACGCACCTGCCAGGTGCGCCTGTTTTCCGACAAACTGGCCGCCTTCACGTTCTGGGGCTGGCAAGCCGTGATCCTGTGCGCGGTCGTCAGCCTGCCCATGGGCCTGACCCGCGGCAAGGAATACGCCGAACTGGAATGGCCTATCGCCATCCTCATCGCCGTCGTCTGGATCGCCTACGCCATCGTCTTCTTCGGTACGCTGATCAAGCGCAAGGTCAAGCACATCTACGTGGCCAACTGGTTCTTCGGCGCCTACATCCTGGCCGTGACGATTTTGCACGTGGTCAATGGCGCCGTCATGCCAGCCTCGTTCACCAAGTCGTATTCCGCGTATGCGGGCGTGCAGGACGCCATGATCCAGTGGTGGTACGGCCATAACGCGGTGGGCTTCATCCTGACCGCCGGCTACCTGGGCATGGTCTACTACTTCATCCCGAAACAGGCCGAGCGCCCCGTGTACTCGTACCGTTTGTCGATCGTCCACTTCTGGGCGCTGATCTTCACCTACATGTGGGCGGGCCCGCATCACCTGCACTACACGGCCTTGCCTGACTGGACGCAATCGATCGGCATGGTCTTCTCGCTGGTCCTGCTGGCACCAAGCTGGGGCGGCATGATCAACGGCATCATGACCCTGTCGGGCGCCTGGCACAAGCTGCGTACCGATCCGATCCTGAAATTCATGATCGTCTCGCTGTCGTTCTATGGCATCGCCACCTTCGAAGGTCCGATGATGTCGATCAAGACCATCAACTCGCTGTCGCACTACACCGACTGGACCGTTGCCCACGTGCATGCGGGCGCCCTGGGCTGGGTGGGCTTCATCACCATGGGTTCGATCTACTACCTGCTGCCGCGCCTGGCGGGCCGCACGCAGATGCACAGCACGCGCCTGGTCGACGTGCACTTCTGGGTGGCCACCATCGGCATCGTGCTGTACATCGCGGCAATGTGGATCGCCGGCGTGATGCAAGGCCTGATGTGGCGCGCGGTCAATCCGGACGGCACCCTGACCTACACCTTTGTCGAGAGCGTGAAAGCAACGTATCCGTACTACGTGGTGCGCGTGGCCGGTGGCCTGCTGTACCTGTCGGGTATGTGCATCATGGGCTACAACACCTGGATGACTCTGCGCGGCAGCAAACTCCCCGTCGCCCGCATTCCGGAACTGAACGCGGCGCACGCCTGATAGGAGCGAAAGCAAATGAAATTTTCACATGCATGGATTGAGAAAAACCCCTGGCTGCTGATCGCCCTGGTCACGGTGGTGATCAGCATCGGCGGCGCCGTCGAGATCGTCCCCCTGTTCTTCCAGAAGAGCACGACGGAGCCCGTCGCCGGCCTGAAGCCGTATTCGCCGCTGCGCCTGGCGGGCCGCGACATCTACGTGCGCGAAGGCTGCTACAACTGCCATTCGCAGATGGTGCGTCCGCTGCGCGCGGAAACGGAACGCTATGGCCACTATTCGGTCGCCGGCGAGTTCGTCTACGACCGTCCGTTCCAGTGGGGTTCCAAGCGCACGGGGCCGGATCTGGCCCGCGTGGGCGCCCGCTACAGCGACGAATGGCACCGCACGCACTTGAACAACCCGCGCGACGTGGTGCCCGAGTCGAACATGCCGGCCTACCCATGGCTGGCGAAGACCAAGCTGGTGCCTGACGACATCATGCCGAAGATGCGCGCCCTGAAACGCCTGGGCCAGCCGTACAGCGACGAAGAGATCGCCGCCGGCCCCGCGCAGCTGCAGGACAAGACGGAAGAAGACGCCCTGGTCGCCTATCTGCAAGGCCTCGGTACATTAATCAAAACAAGGAATTAGCATGGCAATCGAAAACCTGTTTGACAGCGCCAGCAGCGTCATGACGGTGGTTTCCTTTATGACATTCGTGGGCATCCTGTGGTGGACGTTCAGCCGCAGCAATGGCGACTTCGACGCGGCGGCACGCCTGCCGTTCGCCGACGAGGCGCTCGACTATCCGGCCGATGCCGCGCCGGCACAAGGGGAGCGCAACCATGGCTGACTTTACCAATGGCTTCTGGAATATCTACATCGTCGTGCTGTCCCTGCTGGGCATCATCGGCTGCGGCGTGCTGCTGTACTCGCAGTCGAAAGTGAAAGTGGCCGCCGGCGCCCCCGCCGACGGCACCACGGGCCACGTGTGGGACGAGGACTTGAAGGAACTCAACACGCCGATGCCGCGCTGGTGGATGTGGCTGTTCTACATCACCATCGTCTTCGCGCTGGCCTACCTGTTCCTGTACCCGGGCCTGGGCACCTACGCCGGCAGTCTGGGCTGGAAATCGACGGGCCAGTACGAGGAAGAGCTGAAGAAGGCGGAAGCCGACTACGGCCCCCTGTTCAACAAGTACCTGAGCCAGGACTTGAAGACGGTGGCCGCCGATCCGCAGGCGCAAGCCATCGGCCAGCGTCTGTTCCTGACCTACTGCGCGCAGTGCCACGGTTCGGATGCCCGCGGCAACAAGGGCTTCCCCAACCTGACGGACAAGGACTGGCTGTATGGCGGCGATCCCGACATCATCAAGACCACCATCATGCATGGCCGCAATGGGCAGATGCCGCCGATGGGCGCCGCGCTCGGTTCCGAAAAAGATGTCGAGAACGTGGCCCACTACGTGCTGAGCCTGTCCGGTTCCACCTCGGACCCTGTCAAATCCGTGCTGGGCAAGGCCAAGTTCGGCGCCTGCATGGCCTGTCACGGCGCCGATGCGAAGGGCAACCAGATGCTCGGTGCGCCTAACCTGACGGACAAGGTGTGGCTGTACGGCGGCAGCGCCGATACCATCATGGAAACCGTGCGCAAGGGACGCAGCAACACCATGCCGGCCTTCAGCGATTTCCTCGGCGAATCCAAGGTACACGTGCTGTCGGCGTATGTCTGGAGCCTGTCGAATCCCCAGACGCCAGTGAAATGATGTAATGGAACCTCAAGTCATCAAGATGTATGCGGCCCGCGAGCAAATCTACCCTCGCGAGGCCAAAGGACGCTACGCTACCTGGAGATGGGTATGCGTATGGCTTACCCAGCTCGCGTTCTACGGCTTGCCGTGGTTGACCTGGAATGGCAGGCAAGCCCTGCTGTTCGATTTGACCACGCGCAAGTTCTACATTTTCGGCGTCGTGCTGTGGCCCCAGGATTTCATCTATCTGGCGGCCCTGCTGATCATCTGTGCGTATTTGTTATTCCTCGTCACGGCCATTGCCGGGCGGGTGTGGTGCGGGTTTTCTTGCCCGCAAACGGTATACACGGAAATCTTCCTGTGGGTCGAACGCCGCATCGAGGGCACGCGCAGCGCGCGCATGGCCCTCGACAAGCAGGGCCCCTCCGTGCGCAAGGCGTTCAAGAAGACGGCCAAGCACCTGGTATGGGGCGCCATCGCCCTGTGGACGGGCTTTACCTTTGTCGGCTACTTCACGCCGATCAAGGAACTGGCGCGCGAGGTGACCACCCTCAATTTCGGTCCCTGGGAATGGTTCTGGGTCTTGTTCTACAGCCTGGCAACCTACGGCAACGCGGGCTGGCTGCGCGAGCAGGTGTGCAAATACATGTGCCCCTACGCGCGCTTCCAGAGCGCCATGTTCGACCAGGACACGCTGATCATCACCTACGATGCCAAGCGCGGCGAACCACGCGGCGCCATGAGCAAGAAGGCCGGCAACAACGACAGGCTGGGCGACTGCATCGATTGCACCCTGTGCGTGCAGGTGTGTCCGACCGGTATCGATATCCGCAACGGCCTGCAGTATGAATGCATCGGCTGCGCCGCCTGCGTCGATGCCTGCAACACCGTGATGGACAAGGTCGAGCGGCCGCGTGGCCTGATACGCTACAGCACCGACCATGCGATGGAAAACAACTTCAATTCGAAGCAGATCCGCCAGCGCGCCATGCGCCCGCGCGTGCTGATCTACACGTCCATCCTGGCCCTGATCATCATCGCCGTGTGTACGTCGCTGGCCCTGCGCACGCCCCTGAAGATGGACGTGATCCGCGACCGCGGTTCGATGGGACGCGAAGTGGAAGACGGCATGATCGAAAACGTCTATCGTCTGCAGATCATGAACACCTCGGAGCAAAGCCAGCATTTCAAAATCAGCGCTTCCGGCTTGCCGGGCCTGACCTTGCTGACGCGCGAGGAAGTGACCTTGCAGCCGACGGAAACGCTGGGCTGGCCGATCCGCCTGCGCGTGCCGCACGGCGTGGGCGAGAAGGGCTCGAACAAGATTGCGATCGAATTGCAATCGCTGGACGACCCGTCGCTGCATGTGCGCGAAAGCGCGGTGTTCATCGTGCCGCGGTGATGTTGATTTGGGGTCGGCCCCTCCGGGCCCGACCCCGGTATTTCGCCGTAGGGGTATCATCAATCATGCGTTAGGGTCACTTGATTTTCAACCCGGAAGCAAAAGCTGGGGTCGGACCCAAAGGGTCCGGCCCCAAGGAGAACACAATGTCCGACAGTCTGAAACTGCAACCTCCCGTTGCCCCATGGTACAAGCATCGCTGGCCATGGCTGCTGATGATCGGTCCCGGCCTGTCCGTGGTCGTCGGCAGCTTCATGGGCTATATCGCGTTTACGCAGCCCGACGCGCTGGTGGTGGGCGACTATTACAAGCAGGGCAAGGCGATCAACCAGGATTTGAAGCGCGACACGATCGCCAGCGACCTGGCGATGGATACGACCCTGTCGTATGACGTCGCTGCAGCGCGCCTGAGCGGCTCCGTGCACAGCTTCGGCAAGGCGTACCAGGGGCCATTGCAGCTGCACCTGGCGCATGCGACCCTGCCGGAAAAGGATATCAAGCTGCTGGTGCAGCCCGATGCGGCCGGCAATTTTTCCGTGGCGCTGCCGATGCTCGAGCGCAGCCGCTGGCAAGTGCTGGTGGAAAACGACAAACGCGAGTGGCGCCTGTCCGGCATCTGGACCTGGCCGCTGCAACGCAGCATCGCGCTGCACGCGGATGAGGAACTATAACGTACAGTGCCGGGAAAACCGTAGCGAGCGGCAGTGATTTGTGGCTGAGAAGCACAGCTGTGCTATAGCACAGCGAGCATCGCAGGCCGCAAAGCACGACGCGCAGTAGGTTTTGACGGTGCTGTTACTTGCAGACGTCGGTGCCGGCCGTAATGGCCTTCAGTTTTGCCGGCTGCAAGATCTCGATCTCGCGGTTGGAGACGCGCAGCCAGCCTTCCTTCTTGAATTTCGACAATAAACGGCTGACGCTTTCGATGGTCAGGCCCAGGTAGTTGCCGATTTCCTCGCGCGACATGCGCAACTGAAATTTGCTGGCCGAATAGCCGCGCGCTTCATAGCGCGACGCCAGGTTGACGATAAAGGCGGCAAAACGCTGCGTCGCCTGCATGTTGCCCAGCAACAGCATGACACTTTGCTCGCGCGTGATTTCCTGGCTCATCATGCGGTGGAAATGGCGCAGCAGGGTCGGCATATTGCCCAGCAATTGTTCCAGGCTGGAAAACGGGATTTCACACACTTCGCTGTCTTCCAGCGCCACCGCATTACAGTGGTGGCGGTCGGCGCTGATGGCGTCCATGCCCAGCAGTTCGCCCGCCATCTGGAAGCCCGTCACCTGCTCTTCGCCGCCCGGATTGATCTGGTAGGTCTTGAAGTGGCCCAGACGGATCGCATACAGGTTCTGGAACGAGTCGCCGATGCGGAACAGCGAAGCGCCGCGCACGATCTTGCGGCGGCGGCCGATGATCTGGTCCAGTCTGTCCATGTCGCCCACGTCGAGGCCCATCGGCAGGCACAATTGATGCATGCTGCAGGTCGAGCATCGCGCACGCAACGCTTCCACGGTCACTGTGGGCGAGGTTGGAGTGAGTAGCGCTTCAGTCATGTCGGTACCTTTTAGAAAATGCAACAACAAGTTTACTGCATACAGGGTTGCCGTGTGCCAATTTCACCGCAATTTCGCTGAATAAACGACGTTCCGACTTTAATTATATGGCAACATCGTCAAAAGCCCATGCGGAGAGGGCAATTTGCGTGGCGGCGCTTGCCAAGCTGGGGTATTGATAGGAAAATTCCTGACAGCATTATCTGCCGCCTGTGCCGCCCGGTACTGAAAAGGAAATCATGAAGCCTCTCGGCATCAAAGCAAAAGTCGCGCTGGCCACCAGCCTGACCTCGATCGCCATGATCGCGCTGGTCACCATGATCCAGGTGCAGCACATGCGCGACGATTTCACCAAGGTACTGTTGAGCCAGCAGTCGTCCCTGATCAGCCGCACCGCCGCCGAGCTCGACGACAAGCTGGGCATGCTGCTGCAGATCGTCACCCTGACGGCCCGGCAGCAGCCGCCAGAACTGATCACCCAGCCCGCCCAATTGCGCGAATACTATTCGCGCCGCTCGATGCTGGTGCTGTTCGACGACGTGCTGGTGCTCGACGCGCACGGCGCCGTCGTGGCCGACATGCCGGAAGTGGCGGGGCGCGCCGGCATCAACGTCGCCGAGCGCGAGTATTTCCAGACCGTGCTGCGCACGCGCCAGCCCATGATCACCGAGCCGATGCTGGGCAAATCAAGCGGCATGCCCATCGTGCAGATGGTCGCGCCCATACTCGCCGCCGATGGCCAGGTGGCCGGCGTGGTGATCGGCGTGCTGCGCCTGTACAAGGACAACCTGCTGGGGCGCCTGCGCTCGGAAAAGATCGGCAAGAGCGGCTATTACTTCATCCTCACGCGCGGCGCCGTGCCGCGCTATGTGCTGCATCCCGACACCAGCCGTTTGCTGCAGCCGCGCGTGCCGAACGCCAACCTGACGACCACCCGGCTGCTGAAGGACGATGGCGAAGGCACCATGGTCAGCACCAACAGCCGCGGCATCACGGCCGTCAACAGCTTCAAACGCCTGAAATCGGTGAACTGGCTGCTGGCCGCCTCGCTGCCCCTCCACGACGCCTTCGAACCGTTCGACGGCGTGCTGTACCGGCTGGTGCTGTGGAGCATCCTCGCCTCGCTGCTGGCCGCAGCCGTGCTGGGCTGGGTCACCGTGCGCCTGCTCTCGCCCCTGGTGCGCCTGCGCGACACCCTGCAGGCGCTGCGCACCAGCGGCAGCCGTTTCACCCCCGTTCCCGTACAGCAGCGCGACGAGATCGGCGAGCTGACGGAAGCGTTCAACGGCCTGATGAGCGAGCGCGACCGCCTGCAGCAGGAACTCGAATCGCGCGCGGCGGAGCTGGAACAGGAGCGCGACCGGGCCGAGGCGGCCAACCGCGCGAAAAGCGATTTCGTGGCCAACATGAGCCATGAAATCCGCACGCCCCTCAATGCCGTGCTGGGCATGGTGTATTTGCTGGGCAATACCAAGCTCGATACGGAACAGCGCAAGTATCTGACCATGGTGCGCGTGGCGGGCCAGTCGCTGCTGGGCATCCTCAACGACGTGCTCGATTATTCGAAGATCGAGGCGCGCCGCATGGAATTGTCGCCCGTCGAATTCGACCTCGACGAGGTCATGAACACGCTGGCCACGACGATGACGATGAATGCGGGCGAAAAGGAGCTGGAACTGGCGATTGCCGTCGAGCCCGACGTGCCGCGCCGCCTCATGGGCGACGCCCAGCGCCTGCAGCAGATTCTCGTCAACCTGGCCGGCAACGCCATCAAGTTCACCGAGAGCGGCGAAGTGGTGGTGGCCGTCAGCCTGGCCGAGAAAGACAACGGCCGCGCCTGGCTGCGCTTCGAAGTGCGCGACACGGGCATCGGCATGACGGAGTTGCAGCAACAGCAGCTGTTTGCCGCGTTTTCGCAGGGCGACCAGAGCATCACGCGGCGCTTCGGCGGCACGGGCCTGGGACTGGCCATCAGCAAACAGCTGATCCACATGATGGGCGGCGACATCGCCGTCGCCAGCAGCGAAGGCAAAGGCAGCCGTTTCTGGTTCAGCGTGCCGTTCGAGATGCTGGCGCAGCCGGCCGAAACGCGGCGCACGCCCACCCTGGGCCAGCTGCGCCTGCTGGTGGCCGACGACAACCGCACCACGCGCGAACTGATCGTCAAGCTGATCGAGGCGTGGGGCTGGCTGGCCGACGAAGTGGACTCCGGCTTTGCCGCTATCGAACTGTACCGCGAGCGCCTGGCGCAGCAGCAGCCGTACGACGTGGTGCTGGCCGACTGGCACATGCCCGTGATGGACGGCCTGGCCACGGCCAAGGCCATCCGCCAAGCGGCCAGCGGCCAGCGCCAGCCCATCGTGGTCATGGTCAATGCCTTCGCCCGCAACCACCTCGAGGAAATCTCCAGCGCGGCCGAGGCCGACGTCGTGCTGATGAAGCCCATCACGGGCTCGAGCCTGTTCGACGCCCTGCACCAGGCGCTGATTACCAAGCACGACGGCGGCGAGCAGCGCATGCTGCAACAGCCGCTGGGCACGGAACTGGCCGGCGTGCATTTCCTGCTGGTGGAAGACAACCATTTGAACCAGGCCGTGGCGCGCGGCATCCTCGAACACATGGGCGCCACCCTGGACGTGGTGGGCGACGGCTTGCAAGCGGTGGAACGGCTGCGCACGGAAGCGCTGCGCTACGACATCGTGCTGATGGACATGCAGATGCCCGTCATGGACGGCTTCAGCGCCACCCACATCATCCGCACGGAACTACGCTTGAGCCTGCCCGTGATCGCCATGACGGCCGGCGTGCTGGCGTCCGAGCGCGAGCGCTGCATGACGGCCGGCATCAGCGATTTCATCGCCAAGCCCGTGGTGGTGGAAGAGATGATGGAAGTGATCCTGCGCCACCTGCCCAAGCGCCCGCCAGTGCAGACGGCCGGGCCAGCGCCCGTCGCCGATGAGGAAGTGTTTTCCATGGCGCCGCTGATGCGCGTGATGGGGCGCGACGCGAAGGGGCGCGGCGTGCTGCGGCGCATGGTGGAAGACGCGCTGAACAAGGGCATGACGCCCATGCGCGACGCCGAAACAGCATTGCAGGCAGGCCGCCACAGCGACGTGGCGCGCATCCTGCACAGCGTGCGCGGCTCCGTCGGCACCCTGGGCACGAAACGCCTGATCCGCACCGCGTTCGCCACCGAGGAAGCCATCGATGCGGGCCGCCTGGACGCAGTGCCGGCACTGCTGGCGCAGACGGCGCAGGAGCTGGAGCAGGCGCTGGCGGCGGCAGCGGATTGGTTGTCCAGGCTGAAGGATTAAGCCTGCAACGTAAAACTGGGGTCAGACCCGCCGGGTCTGACCCCGGAACCTTGTCGGATTACGCGCTTGCGCGCTAATCCGACCTACCCCATTTACGCCGGCACGCCCAGGATCACGCTGGACGCCTTGAAAATCGCCGTCACACTGCTGCCGATCTCGATGCCCAGCTCGGTGCTGCTCTGGTTGGTGATGATGGCGGCGATGGTGCCGCCGCGCGGCAAGTTCAGCACCACTTCCGTGTTGACGGCGCCCGTCTGCACCCGCGTCACCAGCCCGGCCAGCTGATTGCGCGCGGAAAAGCGCGCGCCTGCGCTGTCGGCCACGAGGATGATCGACGATGCCTTGATCAGCGCAAACGCTTCCGCGCCCGGCACCAGGCCCAGACTTGCGCTGCTGCCTTGCGTGACGATGGCCACGATGTGCTGGCCACCGGGCAATTCCAACGTGACTTCGTCGTTGACGGCGCCCTGTTTCAGTTCGGCCACCTTGCCCAGGAATTGGTTGCGTGCCGTGGTTTTCATGGCCATTCTCCGTATGAGTAAAAGATCGTCGGCGATGCCTTCGGCCTGGCTGCCCAGCTGGCGCAGGTAGCGCGCATGCTCGCGCTCGATGATGCGGAAATTGTCGACCAGCTGGCGTCCCCGTTGCGTCAGCCGCGTGCCGCCGCCGCCCTTGCCGCCCGTCAGGCGTTCGACCAGCGGCTCGCCGGCCAGATTGTTCATCGCATCGATCGCGTCCCAGGCCGCCTTGTAGCTCATCTTGACGAGTTTGGCCGCCTGCGTGATGGAGCCGCACTCGGCGATGGCGCCCAGCAATTCCACCCGGCCGGCGCCGCCCAGGTGCTCTCCGCCCACCGTCATCCATACCGAGCCTTGCAGGCCGATTTCCGCTGCCGCTGATTTATCCAATGCGTTCACCCAATGCCATGTGTTCTTCCCTGTTATCGATCTGTCCGTCGCGCAAGTACAGCACATGCTCGCCCAGGATGCGCGCATCTTCCGGATCATGGGTGATCAGGATCATGGGCACGTCCAGGCGCTGCTGCCACTGGCTCAGTTCCAGGCGCATTTTGACACGCAGGGCCGGATCGAGGGCGGCAAACGGCTCGTCGAGCAGCAGCGCGGCCGGCTCGGCCACGAGCGCCCTCGCCAGCGCCACCCTTTGGCGCTGGCCTCCGGACAACTCGTCGGGAAACTGGTGCGCCAGTTCCTGCAAGTGGAATGCATCGAGCCAATGCTCGACCGTCTGCAATTTTTCGCGCGCACGCGGATTGAACCAGCCGCGCGCCAGGCCGAAGCCCACGTTCTGGCGCACCGTCAGGTGCGGGAACAGCGCGTAATCCTGGAACAGGTAGGCGACATTGCGCTGCTGCGGCGGCAAGTTGATGCCGGCGGCCGAGTCGAACAGCGTGCGCCCGTTCAGGCGGATATGGCCCGCATCCGGTGTAAACAGTCCGGCAATGGCTTTCAGGGTCATGCTCTTGCCGGCGCCGGACGGGCCATACATGGCGATGCGCTGGCTGCCTGAGGTGCATTGCACGTGCAGGTCGAAACGGCGTTTGCCGGAGCGCAAGGTAGCGCGAATGTCGAGGTCGAGTTGCATGGGCGTCATCATAGGCCTCATTTGTGCGCGACGCGCCCGGGCGCCAGGCGGCCAGCCGACAGCAGCACCACGATGCAGACTAGCGAGATAATCACGACCAGCGTATTGGCCACCTCATCCTGGCCCGCCTGCACGGCTTCATACACGGCCACCGACAGGGTCTGCGTCTTGCCGGGAATGCTGCCGGCCACCATCAGCGTGGCGCCGAATTCACCGAGCGCGCGCACGAATCCCAGAAGCACGCCGGCCAGGATGCCGCGCCAGGCCAGCGGCAAGGTGACGCGAAAGAAAATCGCCAGCTCCGAGATGCCCAGCACGCGGGCCGCCTGCTCGAGCTGGCCGTCGACCGCCTCGAAGGCGGCGCGCGCGGGCTTGAAGACGAGGGGAAAGGCGACCACGGTGGAAGCGATCACGGCGCCCTGCCACGTAAAGATCAGGTTGATGCCGAAGTTGTCCTGCAGCCAGATGCCCAGCGTGCCGCGCCGGCCCAGCAGCACCAGCAGGTAATAGCCGAGCACGGTGGGCGGCATCACCATTGGCAGGGTCAGCAGGGCGTCGAGCAGCTCGCGCCCGGGAAAACGCGTGCGCGCCAGCAGATAGCCCGTACCGATGCCGAACAGCAAATTGAGCGCCGTGGCCCAGGCCGCTACTTTCAGCGACAGGGCCAGCGCGGTCCAGGCGATATCCATGCGGGCGCGGTGGCGTTAGGGTTTCTTGAAGCCGTACTTGGCCAGGATGGCTTGCGCCGGCGCCGTTTGCAGGTAGCTGACGAAGCGCTTCGCTTCGGCCGCATTGCTGCTGCCCTTGATGGTGGCGATCGGGTACAGCACGGGCGCGTCGAGCGGCACGTCCAGCACCACGTTCACCTTGTCTTTCATGATGGCCGCGTCGGTGGCGTAGACAAAGCCCACATCGACTTCGCCGCGCGCCACATAGTCGAGCGACTGGCGCACGTTTTGCGTGCCGATGGCTTTCGGCTGCACGGCTTCCCACAGCTTCGCCCTCTTCAGCGCGCCTTCCGAATAGCGGCCGACGGGCACGCTGGCCGGGTTGGCGATGGCCACGCGGGTCACGCCCTTGTGCGTCAGGTCGGCCAAAGCTTTGATGCCCAGCTTGCTATCGTGCGGCACGATCAGCACCAGGCTGTTGCCGACGAAGTCCATGCGGTCGGCCGGCAATACCAGGCCCTGCTTTTGCGCCGCATCCATGGTTTCCTGGTCGGCCGAGGCAAACACGTCCACGGGCGCGCCCTTGACGATCTGCTGCAGCAGCACGCCCGAGGCGGCAAAGTTCAGGGACACCTTGCTGCCCGGATACTGCGCCTCGTAGCTTTGCGCCGCATCCTTGAACGCGTTCGTCAGGCTGGCTGCGGCCGACACGACCACTTCGCCGGCAAGGGCGGAGGTAGCTGCAGTGGCGAGCAGGGTGACGCCAAGCAGGCGGGCGAGGGAGGTGAGGCGCATGATCGTATCCTTGATGAGAAGAGAACCAGGCCCGTAATATACACCGATATATAGCGTTCTGCCATTGCACAGATCAAGCCGGTACCAGGCCGATTCCCTGATATACTGTATATAAACACAGTATATCGAGGTGAGCCATGGAATTGACGGACAAGCTGGAAATCCTGGCCGACGCGGCCAAGTACGACGCTTCCTGCGCCAGCAGCGGCGCGCCGAAGCGCGATTCCATCGGCAAGGACGGCTTTGGCGCCACCTCGGGCATGGGGATTTGCCACAGCTACACGCCGGACGGGCGCTGCGTCTCGCTGCTGAAGATACTGTTGACCAATTACTGCCTGTATGATTGCCAGTACTGCGTCAACCGCCGTACCTCGAACGTGCCGCGCGCGCGCTTTACGGTGGCCGAAGTGGTGAAACTGACCAGCGACTTTTACTTGCGCAACTACATCGACGGCCTGTTCCTCAGTTCCGGCATCATCCGGTCGGCCGACTACACGATGGAGCAACTGGTGCAGGTGGCGCGCGAGTTGCGCGAGGTGCACCAGTTCCGCGGCTACATCCACCTGAAAACCATCCCCGACGCCGATCCGGCCCTGGTCGCGCAGGCGGGCCGCTATGCCGACCGGCTCAGCGTCAACATCGAACTGCCGACCCAGGACAGCGTGCAGAAACTGGCGCCGGAAAAGAGCGTGCACACGATCAAGCTGGCCATGGGCGCCATCCGCCGCAAGCTCGATGAAAAGGCGGAAGAACCGCGCTCGCCGCGCTTCGCGCCGGCCGGGCAAAGCACGCAGATGATCGTCGGCGCCGACGCCAGCGACGACCAGCAGATCCTCGCCACGGCCGAAACCCTGTACGGCAGCTATAAACTCAAGCGCGTGTACTACTCAGCCTTCAGCCCCATCCCCGACAGCCCGAAAAGCGTGCCGCTGGCGCCGCCGCCGATGCTGCGCGAACACCGGCTGTACCAGGCCGATTTCTTGCTGCGCAGCTATGGTTTCCAGGCCAGCGAACTGCTGCCCGCCAGCGGCGGCAACCTGGCGCTCGACATCGATCCGAAACTGGCGTGGGCGCTGGCGCACCGCGAACATTTTCCGCTGGACTTGAACCGCGCGGCGCAGCACATGATCGCGCGCGTGCCCGGCATCGGCCTGCGTAACGCGCAGCGCATCGTCGACCTGCGCCGTTTGCGCCAGGTGCGCTATGCCGACCTGTCGCGCCTGCGCTGCAGCATGAAAAAGATTGCCCCCTTCATCATCACGGCCGACTACTTTCCCGCGCGCGACACCACCGCCTCCGAACACTTGCGCCGCGCCATGGCGGACGCACCGCAGCAATTGAACTTATGGCCGGAGCTGCAGGCAGCATGAAAGATATCCATGAGCGCGTGGTGCGGCTGGCGCAATCGTTCGACGCGTGGCGCGCGGCCGCGCGCGAACTGATCGCGCGCGGCGTGCCGCCTGCCGACGTGGCCTGGCAATCGCAGCCCGGCGAGGGCGACCTGTTTTCCTCCACGCCAGAGGCCACGGATACCGGCGCGCCACCGCTGCGCCTGCCCCGCCAGCTGGTGGAACTGCTGGAGAGCGCCGCCAGTTTCAACGTGCATGACCGCTGGGCCTTCCTGTATCAGGTGCTGTGGCGCTGGCAGCAGGGCCAGCACGACGTGGTGTCCCCGGCCGACGCGGACGGCGCGCGCCTGCACTCCATGGTCAAGGCCGTGCACCGCGAGGAGCACGACATGCATGCCTACGTGCGCTTCCGCGAGCGGGCCGAAAGTGACGGCGCGCCCCGTTTTATCGCCTGGTTCGAGCCCACGCACGAGGTGCTGCCGCAAGTGGCGCGCCACTTCGCGCGCCGCATGGGAAAGGCCAGCTGGATGATCGCCACGCCCGGCGCCAGCATGCTGTGGGATGGCGCCACCTTGCACGCGGGACCGGCCCTGCTGCGCGGCGCGGCCGACATCGACGATGCGGGCGAAGCGCTATGGCTGACGTACTACCGCAGCATCTTCAACCCCGCGCGCGTGAATGCGGACTTGCTGCACAGCCATATCCCTTCGCGCTTCTGGAAAAATTTACCAGAAGGCGCCATCGTGCCCGCCATGCTGAGCGGCGCGGCCAACGGCGAGCGGCGCACGGGCCAGACCGCCAGCGTGGGAAAGCGCCAGGGCGCCGCCATGATCCCGATCAGCGCAGAGCGGGCCCAGCCCGCGCGCGCGACTGCCACGACGCTGGACCAGTGCCGACGCTGCGCGCTGTGGCAGCACGCCACGCAAGCGGTGCCCGGCACAGGCCCGCACACCGCCCGCATCATGCTCGTCGGTGAACAACCGGGCGACCAGGAAGACCTGGCCGGACTGCCCTTCGTCGGCCCGGCCGGAACACTGCTGGACCAGGCCATGCAGGAAGCGGGCCTGGCGCGCGACAGCATCTATCTGACCAATGCTGTCAAGCATTTCAAGTGGGAACCGCGCGGCAAGCGCCGCCTGCACAAGACGCCTGCGCAGCGCGAGATCCTCGCCTGCCATGGCTGGCTGGAAGAAGAGATCGAACGTGGCAAACCACAGGTGATCGTGGCGCTGGGCAGCACGGCACTAAAATCCGTGCTGCAGGATGGCGCGGTCAGCATGACGCCGCTGATCGGCACGCCCATCGAACACGACGGGCGCTGGGTGGTGGCCGTGTATCACCCGTCATATGTGCTGCGCGCACGGGACGAAGAGAGCCGGCGCCAGGCGTATGCGGTGATTGTCGATGGCTTGCGGCATGCGCTGCGGCTACTGCAGGAGCCGCATCACGGCGTCGCCGCCGGCACTTCCTGCGCCTCGTCGCGCCGCGCATAGCGCTGCGCAATCACGGCGCAGATCATCAATTGAATCTGGTGGAACAGCATCAGCGGCAAAATCACCATGCCCAGCGAGTGCGTGGCAAACAAGACCTTGGCCATCGGTACGCCGCTGGCCAGGCTTTTCTTCGAGCCGCAGAAAACGATGGCGATTTCATCTTCCTTGCTAAAGCCCAGGCGGCGGCTGATGAACGTCATCAGGCCCAGGACCAGGGCCAGCAGCACAATGCTGAACACGCCCAGAGCGACCAGGGTTTCCACCGAGATCGTGTGCCACAGGCCTTCGCTGACGGCTTCGCTGAAGGCCGTGTAGACCACCAGCAAAATGGAACCCTGGTCGACGAATTTCAGCATGGCCTTGTGGCGGTCGACCCAGCGGCCTATCCAGCGGCGCAGGAACTGGCCGGCCAGGAAGGGCAGCAGCAGCTGCATGACAATCGATAAAACGGCGTCCACCGACGACTTGCTTTCCGCGCCCTTGGCCACAAGCAAGCCCACCAGGATGGGCGCAAGGAAAATGCCGATGAAATTCGAGGCCGAGGCGCTGCAGATGGCGGCTGGCACATTGCCGCGCGCCATGGCCGTCAGGGCGATCGACGATTGCACGGTCGACGGCAAGGCGCACAGGAACAGGATGCCCACGTACAGCTCGGGCGTGAGGAAGGTCAGCGCCAGTGGCCGCAGGGCCAGGCCCAGCAGGGGGAACAAAATGAACGTGCTGGCCAGCACCAGCAAATGCAGGCGCCAGTGCATGATGCCGGCCACCACAGCTTCGCGCGACAGCTTGGCCCCATGCAGGAAGAACAGGGCGCCGATGGCGACGGTGGTGATATTGCCGAAGACCACGGCCGTCTGGCCCGTGCAGGGCAGGAAGCTGGCCAGCGCCACGGTGACGAGCAGGGCGATGGTGAAGTTGTCGGGTTTCAGATTGCGCAGCAGGGCGGCGGAAGAAAAAGAAGACATGCGGTAGCCTGGTAGCGGCCCAGCCTTGCAACACTGCGCCATGGATGACAAAAAGCGCCGGAATCGGCGCCAGTGCTGGCTATTCTAACCCTATCGCCGGACTACCTGCCTGGAAGCAAGCGTGGCTTGTGGACACAATGGCACAAAAAAATGCCCTGTCCGCAGACAGGGCAACCCGGAGTAAAGTACAGCGCGAGGGATTAACCGGCGGCTTTGACTTTCAGCTCGTTCTTGATTTCTTTCACGCCGCTCACGGAAGCGACGATCTGCACGACGCGGTCACCCGCTTCGGCGCTCGGCACGTCGCCCGACAGGACGACCACACCTTGCTGGGTTGCTACCTTGACCGGCAGGGCAGCGGCTTGCGCATCGGCGCTCAGGGCGGCCTTGGCCGAGGAAGTGATGGTTTCATCAGGGACGGCTGCGGCGGCGTTGGCGGCCACGACGGTGTCAGCAGGAGCTTGTGCTTTTGGGGCGGAGTCAGCTGCATGCGAAGCGGTGATCGAGGCGCCCGACAGTACGATAGCGGCAACCAGGGTATTGAACAGTTTCGATGTTTGCATGGTAGTTCCTCTCAATGAAGTTAAAAGCTTCTTACTTGGATAAAGCAACACTTTGAAGCGTCACATCTACCCATACAGCAAGCACCGTGCCAGCTTTTAATTTCCCTTCAAAATCAAGTACTTATATTCAAAGCCGATTTTTCCAGCCCATTTCCGCCGGATCCGGCCCGAAAAAGGGGGCTTTTTGTCGCCTGCCAGCGACAGCTTGTGGCAACAATATCAATGTTTCAGGTTAAGCCGCTGATTTTTAACGCTTTATTTTTGTCGCTAATCAGCGACAGGGTCGCCGTCGGCCCGGAACAAGGCCGGCGTCAGCTCATATTTCTGCAATAAACGGTAGAACTCCGTGCGGTTGCGGTCAGCCAGGCGGGCCGCGTCGGCCACGTTGCCGTCCGTCAGGCGCAGCAACTGGATCAGGTAGTCGCGCTCGAAGCGCTGCTTGGCTTCGTTATAGCTGAGCGCTTCGAGCGACGGCACGCGCAAGGCCCGCTGCACCAGCGACAAGGGCACCAGCGGCGCCGTGGCCAGCGCGCACACTTGCTCGACGACATTGACCAGTTGGCGTACGTTGCCCGGCCATGGCGCGGCCACCAGCGCCGTGAGGGCGTCGGGCGCGAAGCCGTTCAACGGTTTTTGATACTTGGCCGCCAGTTTCTGCAGGAAATGGTTTGCCAGCAAGGCGATGTCTTCGCGGCGCTCGGCCAGCGGCGGCAAGGTCAAGGTCACGACGTTGAGGCGGTAATACAGGTCTTCGCGGAATTGCCCTTCCGCCATGGCCACATCGAGGTCGCGGTGCGTGGCGGACAGCAAGCGCACGTCGACGGGCCGCGTCTGGTCGGCGCCCACGGGCCGCACGGCCCGCTCCTGCAGCACGCGCAGCAATTTGACTTGCAGCGGCAGCGGCATGTCGCCGATCTCGTCCAGAAACAGGGTGCCGCCATCGGCCGCCTGAAATAAACCTTCGCGGTTGCCGACGGCGCCCGTAAACGAGCCTTTCACGTGGCCGAACAGTTCCGATTCCAGCAGCTGCTCGGGGATGGCGCCGCAATTGACGGCGATGAACGGCGCCTTGGCGCGGCGGCTGGCGTTGTGCAGCGCGCGCGCCAGCAATTCCTTGCCCGTGCCGCTGGGGCCGCGGATCAGGATGCTGGCGTCGGACCCCGCTACCAGCTTGGCTTCGGCCAGCAGCTCGGCCATCTGCGCACTGCGGCTGATCAGTTCGGCACGCCAGCTTTCGTCGCCGGATGCCGGCGCCGGCATGACGGTGGACAAGTTGATGGCGTACGCCACTTTTTCCATCAAGAGCTTGCCGTCGAACGGCTTCGTCAGGTAGGCAAACGCGCCGCGCGCCGTCGCATCGACGGCATCGGGAATGGTGCCGTGCGCCGTGAGCAAAATGACGGGCAGGGCCGCGTGCTGACGGCGGATTTCATCGAACAGCGCCAGGCCGTCGCGGCCCGGCAATTGCACGTCGGTAATGACCAGGGCCGGCAATTCCACGGCCAGGCGCGCCAGCGCCGCTTCCGCGCTGCCCACGGCCGTCACGCGATAGTTGCCCGCCTTCAAGCGGATGGTCAGCAAACGCAGCAGGTCGGGATCGTCGTCGACCAATAAAATGTGGGCGTGCTCGCTCATTTCGCCGCTCCTGCGGCAGGGCGCACGGACAGGCTGCGCTCGATGTTTTTCAGCGCCTCGAGTTTTTCATTGAGCTGGTCGATGCGGCGCTGGGCGTCGCGCAGCTGCGTGTTGAGCTTGTCGATGCTGTCTTCCTGGCGGCGCAGTTCCGCATACTGGCTGCCCAGCAATTGCGCCAGCGGCGCCAGCAGTTGCGCATCCTTGCCCGTGGCCGTGGCCAGCGGTTCCAGCAAGGCTTGCGCGCGGGCCAGGTCGCCGGGCGCGCGCACGGTCGCCTGCAGCATGGCGCGGCGTATCGTGTTGTGCGGCGCATGATCGGCCTTGGCCAGGTCCAGCTGCGCTTTCGCCAGTTCCGACGGCGTCATCAGGCGCAAGGCACTCTGATACGCGAGCAGTTCGGTCAGCTGGGGATCGGCCACCACCACCACGCGCGGCGGCGTCTGCACCAGCACGGGCGTCTGGGTGGGGGGCTTGGCGGCGCAAGCGCCCAACAGCAGCGCGCAGGCGGCCATGCCGGCCAGGGAAGTTCTCGTCATCATAAGGGCAGTTCTATCCGAAAATGCGCGCCAGCCTGGCGCGGTAAAAGAGTGACGCTGCCATCGTGGGCGGCGATATATTCGCGCACGATGGACAGGCCGATGCCATTGCCGTTGCGCGCGCCGGCCGCCTGGCGCACTCCCTGGTAAAACGGTTCAAAAATGCGCGCGGCATCCTCGGGCGCCACGCCGGCGCCCTCGTCGATGCAATCGATGCGCACGCGGCCTCCTTCGCAAGACAGGGTGAAACGCACGGTGCCGCCCTCCGGGCTGAAACGCACGGCATTCGACAGCAAATTCGCCAGGGCGGTGGCCAGCTTGTCGCGGTCGGCCTGCACGATCAGGGACTCGCCCTGCACCTCGACCGTCAAACGGCGCGCCAGCCATTGCAGGCGCTGCGCGGCCACCACATCTTGCAGCAAGACCAGCAAGTCGACCTTGCTGTGCGCCAGATGCTGGGCGTCAAAAGCGGCGGTATTGTAGCGCAGCAAGTCTTCGATCTGGGTTTGCAGCGAGGCCGTGTTTTGCTGCAAGATGCCGGCGATTTCGCGCTGGCTGTCGCTGAGCTTGCCGGCCACCTCGTCTTCCAGCAAGGCCACGCCTTCGCGCAGGGCCGCCAGCGGCGTCTTCAGCTCATGCGAGATATGGCGCAGAAAACGTTCCTTGTCGGCATCGAGGTCCGCCAGGCGCTGGCGCAGCCAGTCCAGCTGCTGGCCCAGGCGGCGCGTGTCGGCCGGGCCGCCGACGACGATGGGCTGGTCGTAGCGCTTCTCGCCCAGGCGCTCGATGGCCGTCTCGATGCGGCGCAGCGGACGCGAGAGTAAAAAACCGAAGCAGGTGGCCAGCACGGCCGCCAGCAGCACGGCGCCGCCCACCAGCAGGCCCAGCAGGCGGCGCTGGCGCTCCAGCTCGGCCAGCAGCGCGTCATTGCGGCTGCCGATTTCCGTCTTGCTTTCGCGCGCCAGGCTGTCATTGATCTGCGTCATGCGGGCAAACGCGCGGTACACGACGGCGTGGCCATCGCGTTTGCGGCGTTTTCCAGCTTGCAAGACTTCCCACGCCGATTGCGCCTGCACCGTCCATTCGTCGGCCAGCTGGGGAGCGAATTCGGGCGTGGCGCGGTTCAGCACTTGCAGCGCCGCCGTCGCTTCCTCGCGCGCCGCCGCGTAACGCTCGCGGAACACGGGGTCGTCCAGCACGAGGAACTGGCGCGCGCTGCGCTCCATGGCCAGGGTGCGCTCGGACAGGCGCTGCGACTGTTCCGTCAGGGCGATCGCCTGCGCCGCCGTCTCACGCCCCAGCCGGGCCAGGTGCTCCAGGGTCAGCAGGGCTTGCACGGAGGTGGCCGTCAAGATACCCGTCGTCAAAATGAAGGCGGCAAATAACAGTTGGCGAAAGGAAAGTCGGGACAAGGTAGGCGCCTTCGGTTCAGTCTGGAGTGCAAAAGGCGCATGGTACGCTAAGCCCCCATCCTGGGGCGCCACCTGTCCAAAAATAGCTTATTTTGCAACATTGTTGCTTTTCCGGCCGACAAGCGAGGCCCGGCGGCGGCGCACGAATACTCCTAGTACAATAGGGAAAACTTCACGCAGGCATCAAAGTGACACCCCGCCCTGGCGGCCAGTCCTGGCATTCCGCCACTTTGCCCCCACATGTGATGCAGCCCCACCGACTATCCGAATCACCTACCGAAGAGATCCCATACCGCATGAGCACATTTGAAAAAGTCAGCAGCAACTTCATTCCAGTCTTGCAGGCAACCATCGAGCAATATGTCGAGCCAGCAACGGGCATGCGCCATATCCACATGCATACCGAGCAGGCTGAGATGGTGTTCCTGGTGGCCTTTCCCACTGTGCCGGAAGTGAGCGACGGACGCGCCCACATCCTCGAACACCTGGCCTTGTGCGGTTCGTCGCGCTACCCGGTGCGCGACCCGTTTTTCTCGATGCTGCGCCGCTCGACGGCCACCTTCATGAATGCGATGACCTATCCGGACCGCACCGTGTACCCGTTCGCCAGCACCGACCGCAAGGATTTCTTCAACCTGCTCGACGTCTATCTCGATGCGGCCTTCTTCCCGAACCTCGATTACCTGAACTTCCGCCAGGAAGGCTGGCGCCATGCGTTCGAAGGCGACAAGCTCGTGTACCAGGGCATCGTCTTCAATGAAATGAAGGGCGCCTTCAACAGCCCCATGCGCGCGCTCGACAGCGGCATCGCCAGCGCCTTGCTCAAGGGCACGACGTATGAAGTGGAATCGGGCGGCGATCCGCTCGACATCCCCGAGCTGACGCATGCCATGCTGAAAGAATTCCACGCCAGTCACTACCATCCTTCGCAAGCCGTGATCATGACCGCCGGCAATATCGAAGCGTCGGCCGTGCAGGAGCAGGTCGCCGAGCGCGTGCTATCCAAGCTCAGCGGCTTTAGCCCGCGCCGCCTGCCGCAGCTGGCGCCCGCGTGGACGGCGCCGCAGGAAAACATCGTCAAGATTCCTTCACAGGAAGCGCGCGACGATGAATTCGGCCTGCAATTTGCCTGGCTGATGGGCGAATCGAGCGACCCCATCGCCTACTACCACGCGCATTTGCTGTCGCATGGCTTGCTCGGTGAATCGTCGGCGCCCGTCATGCGCGCCATGGAATCGGCCGGCTATGGCCGCCCATCGGACATGAATGGCCGCGACGCGGGCATCCGCCAGATGGTGTTCCACATCGGCATGGAAGGTTTAACCAAAGAACAGATCGCCGATGCGCACCAGCGCATCTGGGCCGCGCTGGAAGAAACGGCGGAAGAGGGCATTCCCGCCGCCGTGCTGCACGCGGCCTTGCGCGACATCAAATACAGCCAGCGCGAAATCAGCAGCGGCCGCATGCCTTACGGCCTGGGCCGTTTGCTGCACGCCTTGCCGCTGGCCATGTACGACGGCAACGTGATGGACGCCTTCGACAATGCGGCCATCCTGGAAACCCTGGAGCAGCAGATCGACGACCCGGCATTCTTCAAGCAGCTGGTGCGCGAGCTGATCGCCAACCCGACCCGTTTGACGACGCACGTGGTGCCCGACAGCGCCTATTTTACCGACCGCGCCGCGCAGGAAGACGCCAAACTGGCGGCCCTGCAGGCAAAGCTGACGGATGCCGAGCGCGAACACATCGTGGCCGAGTCCGCAGCGCTGGAAGCGCATCAGCAGCTGCCGTCAAATTCGGAAGTGCTGCCGCGCATCCGCCCTGGCGACGTCAGCGCCGCGCCGCGCCCGGCCCTGCCGATTCCACCGGCCGTCGATGGCGCCGTGGCGTTCAGCATTGCCTCGAACGGCATCAGCTATGCCAACGTGCTGTACGACGTGTCGGGCCTGCCGGAAGCGTCGTGGTCATGGCTGCGCCTGTACACGGACCTGGCGCCGGAACTGGGCGTGGGCGACATGTCGTTCGATGACGCCAGCGCCTGGCGCCAGAGCATGGTGCCGTCGTTCCACATCGGCCTGGAAGCCATTCCCCGCCCGCAGCAAGCGATGCGCGTGGAATTGTCGTTCTCGGCCAGCGGCTTGCGCGAAGAACACGCGGCCATCGCCGCCGTGCTGTCGGCATGGATCGCCAAGCCACGCTTCGATGAAGAAGAGCGCCTGGCCTTCCTGATCGAAAGCCTGGTGCAAGACAAACTCTCCAGCCTGGCCGAATCGGGCAACCGCTACGCCATGCTGGCCTCGGCAGCGCCGCTGTCGCCGACGCGCCGCTTCGACGACATCGTCGGCGGCCCGGCAGCATTGCCGTTTTACCGCCGTTTGCAGCAGCTGAGCAAGACATCGGCAGGCTTGCAGGAAATCGCCCGCGAACTCGACACCCTGCATGCGCACATCATCGCCCAGCCGCCGACCGTGCTGTGCGCGGGCCTGGAGCAGGATGGCATCACGCTGGCACGTCTGCTCGAGTTGCCGGCCGCCAGCACGGAGGCGGCCGCGCCAGCCGTTGCCGCCGCTCCGGCTACCTTGCCACTGGCCAACACGGCCCTGTATGCGACGAGCCAGATCAACCATTGCTTCGTTTCCTGGGCCGTGCCCGGCGTGCATAATCCCGATGCTGCGGCCCTGGCCGTGGCCGCCGAGCTGATGACCAACCAGGTGCTGCATACGGCCCTGCGCGAAAAAGGCGGCGCGTATGGCGGCAGCGCCAGCTACGCGGCCGGCGCCGGCACGTTCACGCTAAGCTCCTACCGCGATCCGCGCCTGGCCGGCACGTTCGCCGACTTCGGCACGACGCTCGACCAGATCCTCGACGGCGATTTCTCGCAAGAGCAGGTGGAAGAAGCCATCATCTGCGTCATCAAGGGGCTCGACAAGCCGCACTCGCCGTACGCGGAAGCGCTGACGGCCTGGAACATGCAGCAGCGGGGCACGACGGAAGCCGTGCGCCAGCAGTTCCGTACCGGCGTGCTCAATTGCACCCTGGCGCAGATCAAGGACGTCACGCACACCTGGCTGAAAAACGGCCAGCAAAGCCGCGCCGCGTTTGCGGGCAATACGACGCAAGACCTGGCCGGCCTGGACGTGGTCGATCTGCTGGCGCTGGCTTCCTAAGCTGGCCGGTGACGTCGGATTACGCGCGGCGTTGCCGCGCTAATCCGACCTACCCGATCTGCCTGAGCCGTAGCGTAGGTCGGATTAGCGGCGGCACGCCGCGTAATCCGACACCACCACCGATCAGCCAGGTACGGCGCCTGCTTCCATGTACATCAATTCCCACTGATGCCCATCGGGGTCCTGGAAACTGTGGCCATACATGAAGCCGAAATCGATCGGCTCCTTGTAGATGCTGCCACCCGCCTGGACGGCTTTCGCCACCAGCGCATCGACTTCGCCCCGGCTCTCGGCTGACAAACACACGAGCACTTCCGTCGCTACCTTGGTATCGCACAGCTGCTTGGGCGTGAATTGCTTGAACTTGTCGTGCGTCAACAGCATCACGAAGATATCGTCGGCAACGATCATGCACGTCGCTGTTTCATCCGTGAAATGGGCATTGAAACTGAAGCCCAGCGCCGTGAAAAACGCCACGGAGCGTTCCAGCGACTGGACGGGAAGATTGACAAAGATTTTGCGGGCCATCATGTCTCCTTGTGGGTCGTAGTTATGGATGCTGCCCGCCGATTCTACACCGGCTTTTTACGCGCCCGCGCGTCCCACGGTCTTCGGCGCGTAGCCGAAATAGCGGCTGAAGGCGGCACTGAAATTGGCCGGGTGACGGTAGCCCGTTTGCCAGCCCGCCTGCGCCACCTGGCAACCATTTTCCAGCAGTAACTTTGCCCGCTGCATGCGCAGCGCCAGCAGGGTGCGCTGGGGGCTGTCGCCATAGCGGTAGCGCCATCCCTGCTTGAGCTTGAACAAACTCAAGCCCGCTTGCGCGCACAGGTAATCGAGCGTGAGTGCCTGCGCCATCTGCTCCTGCATCAGCGCGTAGACGCGTTCCAATTTGACGATGTCGGCCTCGGACCAGCGCGGCACGGATGCGGGCGCGGGCCGCAGTCCCCGCAGCTGTTCCGCCAGGATACTCAGCACGCCGATATGCACGGCCAGCGGGTCCGTCGCGCGCAGCAGCGAGCGGGCGTGCAGGGTAGCGGCCGCAGTGGTGGCCGCATGCGCCAGCTGGCGCGCGCCGCCGTGGGGCAGCAGGGACGCCAACCCCTCCGGCCAGTAGCGCGCCAGCGCCTCTTCATCGATCAGCACGCGCAATTGCGCCGCCCGTTGATGCGCCTCGAAACGGCGCTCGCCGCTGACGTGCCGGAACACCGTCATCGTTGTATGGCCACCCTGGAAACGCAATTGTTCGCCATCGCGCGTGGCGTAGGCGGACGCGCCTTCCAGGCCGATGGTGATCACCATGCCGCCCCCGTCGTCATGCTGCGATGGCTCGACGAGCGCAAGCCGTGGCCGGTAGTCGGAATGCACGAGCAGCAAGCCCTGGTCGACCTGGCGCTGCTCGGCGCGGCACTCTTTCAACCCCGGGTCCAGCTGGCGCCGCGTCCAGCCTGCCGCTTCCCTGTCCTGTCCCCTCATCGCTCCTCCCTGTCCTTGCGCGCCGTCGCGCATACGAAATACGCCGTGCCGCATACAAATGCAAATGATAATTATTCTCATTGTTACATAAAATGATGCTGATGCCCACCTCGCCGAAAGGAAGATCATGTCATTCGATACGCAACACGCCTTGCAACCGTACTGGGACCTGGCCGTCGCGCCCGTCCAGGCCGATGGACTGGCCGCCGCCCTGGAACTGGGTATTTTCGACGTGCTGGCCACGCCGCACACGCCGGCGCAACTGGCGGACGTCCTGTCGCTGCATGCGCCGCACACGGCCCTGCTGCTGGAATTGCTTTGGAGCATGCAGGTGCTGGAGCGCGACGGCGCCGATACTGAGGCACTACGCTACCGCTGCACGGCCACCACCTTGCAGTATTTCTGCCGCGACTCTGTTGCCTTTTGCGGCGACGCCTGGCTGTACCGGCTGCACGCGCTGCGCCATTTCGCCACGCAGCTCAACACCCTGGTGCGCGACGGCGGAAAAGTAACGCCCTACAGCACGGCGAGCGGGGTCAACTGGGCCACCGCCGCGCAGCAGCAGATCGGCCAGGAGCAGCGCGCCGTCACCATGCGCGCCGCCCTGTGCGTGATGCAGCGCGTCGCCCCGTTTGCGGACGGCAACACGCCGCTGCGCCTGCTCGACGCGGGCGGCGGTCCCGGCTGGGTGGCCATTGCGCTGGCGCAAGCCCATGCGGGCGTGCACGGCTGCGTTTTCGACTGGCCGGAAACGGTGGCCGTGGCGGCCGCGAACATCGCCCATGCGCAACTATCCGACCGCCTGGAGACCCTGGGCGGCGACCTGGACAGCGACGATATCGGCGGCGGCTACGACCTCATCTGGTGCTCGTCCGTGCTGCATTTCGTGCCAGACATGGCGGCTGCCTTGCGCAAGATGCAGGCAGCCTTGAAGCCAGGTGGCGTGCTCGTCTGCATACAGGCGGAAATCGCGGCGGCGCCGGGCGACGCGGCGCGCGTGCTGCCGTATTACTTGCCAATGCGCATGCTGGGCCGCACGGTGACACGGCACGGTGAATTGGCGCAGCTGCTGCGCGACACGGGCTGGCGGCAAGTGGAGCAATACGGCGCCAGCGATTTTCCCATGGCCCCCGTGCAGGTGCTGATTG
Source organism: Janthinobacterium sp. BJB304 (assembly GCF_002735765.1). Taxonomy (NCBI): domain Bacteria; kingdom Pseudomonadati; phylum Pseudomonadota; class Betaproteobacteria; order Burkholderiales; family Oxalobacteraceae; genus Janthinobacterium; species Janthinobacterium sp. BJB304. The sequence goes on along the minus strand of NZ_PDZN01000001.1, from coordinate 354,621 downwards.
CTCGTGCCTAACAATTACCATTTGGCAATTATCTTTTTTATAGCAAAAAAGGACGCAAATGCGCTAAGCTGTGCCGGCATTGATCGATGTCATCCGCAGCACTGTGCTGCCTTCACAAGGAACCCATCATGAGTCAAGCTATTGCAGGGAAAGTCGTCCTCATCACCGGTGCCAGCAGCGGCCTGGGAGAAGCCACCGCGCGCCATCTGGCCGCATTGGGCGCCTGCGTCGTGCTCGGTGCGCGCCGCATGGATTTGCTCAATACCATCGCCGAGGAAATCACGGCCGCCGGCGGCCAGGCCGCCATTGCCCAGACCGACGTCACTCAGGCGGGCGACCTGAAGCGCCTGGTCGACACGGCCCTGGCCGTGTTCGGCAAGGTCGATGTGATGATCAACAATGCGGGGCTGATGGCCATCGCGCCGATGAGCGCCTTGCAAGTCGACGAGTGGAACAACATGATCGATATCAACATCAAAGGCGTGTTGAACGGCATCGCCGCCGTCCTGCCGCATTTCCAGGCGCAAAACAGCGGCCACTTCATCAATATCTCGTCGGTGGCGGGACAAAAAGTCTTCAGCCCGGGCGGCACCGTCTACAGCGGCACCAAGTTTGCCGTCAGCGCCATTTCAGAAGGCTTGCGCCACGAGCTGGCGGCCAGCGGCGGCACCATCCGCACCACCGTCATTGCGCCGGGCGCCGTGGACACGGAGTTGAGCCAGGGCAGCAGCCACGCCGAGAGCGCCAAGGCCGTCAAGGAGTTCTACCAGATCGCCATTCCCGCCGATGCCGTGGCGCGCGCCATCGCGTATGCGATCGAGCAGCCGGCCGACGTGGCTATCAATGAGATCGTGCTGCGCCCGACGGCGCAGGCGTTTTAAGCGGCATCCTGTTGCAGCGATTCGATGATCAAGCCGGCCAGGCGCTCGACGGGCGGCCTGGACACGCTTGAGGCGCGCAGCAATTCCAGCGACAGCGGAGGCAGGGCGGGCAAGCCCGCTTCCACGTGATCGAGCGCGCGCACGGTCGAGGGCAAGCCCAGGCCCGTGCGCACCGTCACGCCCAGCCCGGCCGCCGCCGCCGCCCACAGTCCCGCCAGGCTGGGACTGGTAAACGCCGTGCGCCAGGCGATGCCGGCCCCATCGAGCGCCTGCGTGGCGCAGCGCTGGAACAGGCATTCGCGGTCGAACGTAATGAGCGGCAAAGGCTCGCCCGACTCGGGGCGCCAGGCCAGGCTGGACGAGGCGATCCAGCGCATGGACGGTTCGGCAATATGCTGGCGCTGCTGCTGCGGATATTCGGCCACGTCGGCGATACAGGCGCCGCCCCACAGCAGGGCCAGGTCCAGCTGGCCCATGGCCAGCCCTTCCATCAGGGCCGTGTTGCGCGCCACGTGCGCCTCGATGCGCACTTTCGGATGCGCGCGGGCAAAACGCCCCAGCACGTCAGGCAGCAAGGCTTCGCCAAAATCTTCCTGCAAGCCCAGCCGGATCCACCCTTCCAGTTCCGCCCCGCGCAAGGCGACGGCCGCCTCGTCGTTGAGTTCCAGCAGGCGGCGCGCATAGCCGAGCAGCACGTCGCCGGCCGGCGTCAGCGCCAGGCCCCTGCCATCCTTGCGGAACAGGGGCATGCCCGCCTGCTCCTCGAGTTTTTTCAGCTGCGCGCTGACGGCCGAGGTGGAACGGCCCACCTTGTCGGCCGCGCGGGCAAAGCTGCCCAGCTCGATGCCAGCCACATAGCTGCGCAGAAAGGCGATGTCGAAATTAAGCAGGCTCATGGCGTGGCGGTGATCGTCCGGTTTTATGGGATGGTGTAGCACAAATTATCTGATATTCAGAATGATCGTAGCGCGCCACACTGTCAGGGTCAACCACTTTTCTCTCCCTGCCATGAGCACCCGTTGCCAAGCCATTCCTGTTCCTGTCCCCGTCACCGCGCCCGTGCTGGGCGACGCCCACCGCTGGAAAGTACTCGCCGTCGGCGTGGCGGCCAATGCCAGCTTTTCCGCCGCCGCCAACGGCATGCCCACCACGGCCATCTGGCTGCGCAGCGGCTATCACCTGAGCAATACAGAACTGGGGGTGGCGCTGGGCGCCATGGGCCTGGGCGTGGCCCTGACCGAATTGCCATGGGGCATCGCCACCGACCGCTGGGGCGACCGTCCCGTGCTGCTGACCGGCTTGCTGGGCACCATGCTGGCGCTGCTGGCCTTGCTGCTGTGGATTACGCCCGCTGGCGGGTCCGTGCCGCCGTTATGGGCGCTGGCGGCGGGGCTGGCCCTGGTCGGCGTGCTGGGCGGCAGCGTGAACGGCGCCAGCGGCCGCGCCGTGATGCGCTGGTTCGGCCCCGGCGAACGGGGTTTTGCCATGAGCATCCGCCAGACGGCCGTGCCGCTGGGCGGCGGCCTCGGCGCCCTCATCCTGCCCAGCCTGGCATCGCGCTACGGCTTCATGCCCGTGTTTGGCGCCCTGGCCCTCGTATGCGGCCTGTCGGCGTTTTTTACGTGGCGCTGGATGCATGAACCCGATTTCTCTGCCGAGGCCGCCAAGGGGCCGCACAATGCGTCCAAAAGCCTGTCCGGGATCAAGCCACTGCCACCGTTACGCAATCGAAAGGTCTGGCGCATGGTGGCCGCCATCGGCTTGCTGTGCGTGCCCCAGTTTGCCGTGCTCAGCTACGCCACCGTCTTCCTGCACGACCATGGCGGCCTGGGCCTGGCGGCCATCACGGCCGTGATGGTGGCCCTGCAGGCGGGCGCCATGGTGATGCGCATCTGGAGCGGACGCCATACGGACCGCCACGCGAACCGGCCCGCCTACCTGCGCGGCTCGGCCCTGGTGGCGCTGGCTGCATTCATTTTGCTGGGATGCATCGCCTGGCTGGAGGCGCCGGGCTGGCTGCTGATGGCCGCCGTGGTGCTCGCCGGCATCGCCGTGTCCGCCTGGCATGGCGTGGCCTACACGGAGCTGGCCACGGAAGCGGGCGGCGCCAACGCGGGCACGGCCCTGGGCATGGCGAACACGGCCGTCTACGTGGGGCTGTTCCTCACGCCGATGGCCATCCCGCACCTGCTGGCGGCCAGCAACTGGCCCGTCGTATGGTGGCTGGCGGGACTGGTGGCGCTACTGACCTGGCCGCTGTTTCCGAAGCCTTAAGAAAGCGGCGAAATCCGGTAAACGCAGCGCATCGCGTTCGCCAGCACGTGCTGCTCGCGCACGATGCTGGCGCTTGGCCCCACCACTTCCTGGAACAGCTGCAGTTCGGAGCGGCAAAAGCCCTGGCAGGTGCGCGCCGCGGCGCAGATGGGGCAGTGGTCTTCGATCAGCAGCCAGTCGTCGCCGTCCGCTTCCACGCGCGCCATATACCCCTCTTCATCGCGCACGGCGGCCAATTGCTGCAGCCGCGTGGGCAAGTCCGGCGCCGAACACGCCAAGGCGTACGCGCTGCGGCTTTCCTCTTCGCGCTGCGTGATCAGTTTATCCAGCCCCGCCTCGCCGAACAGCTGGCGCACGGAACCGATCAGCTTGATCGTCAGTTGCGCATGCGTGTCGGGAAAGCGCGCATTGCCCGCTTCCGTCAAGACCCAGTTCTGGCGCGGCCGTCCCGCGCCCGCCTGCGCTTCCTGGCGTCCTTCGATCAGGCCTGCCGCCACCAGCTTTTGCACTTGCTGGCGCGCCGCCTCGCCCGTCATGTCCAGGGTCTTGGCCAGGGTCGCCGTGGAGACGGGTCCCTTGGTCTTGATGAAATACAGGATGCGCTCCGTCGTTTGCGGCGCTTCGCTATTATCCAAACGTTTACTTGTGTAATTCATTTCGCTCAACTATCATGGGGCCAGTTAACCAACTAATTGCTTGCATAATAGGCCGGTAGCTCCCCGCTGTCGAGGAGTTTCCACGCCTGCATGCCGGCAAGGTACTCTTTTGACAGGATTTTCCCATGCAACTGTCTCACTCCATCTGGCTGTTTCACGCCATCCTCGCTACCGGCCTGGCCTCCTGGCTCACCCTGGCCGCCATCAACAACCTGCACGCCTTCCACGGCTCCGTCTGGGCCATCGGCAACACCATGCGCATGGACCCGCTGCGCCAGGACCCGACCATCCAGACGCCGCTGCTGCGCCGCGCGCTCACCTCGTTGACCTTGCACAGGCTCTCGCTGGGCGTGGTGCTGGCGCTGCAACTGCTGGCCGCCATCGCCGCCTGGACGGGCGTGGCGCTGTTGTTCGGCGGCGGCCTGGCTGCTGGCTTGCCCTGGCTGAACCTGGCCTTGTGCGCCATGGCCGCCTTTTTGCTGCTGATGCACCTGGGCGGCCTGTGGTTCGGCTACTGGATCGCGCAGGAAGGCTTGCAGACGACGCACCTGGTGCTGCTGCTGTGGACCATAGCCCTGTTTGTACTCTTCAACGCGCAGCGGACCTGACCAGCCTCCGCTGCGCCTCTTCTTCCCTTTGTACTTTTCCCTCTTTGTACTTTTCCCTTTGTACTGCTGTAAAGGACTTCATCATGAATACGAAAATCGTCGGCGCCTCCGCGCTGGCCATCGCCCTGGCCGTCGTGGGCGCCGCGCTATACCCCCGCGCCGACTCGCATGCGGCCGATGCCGCCGCTTACCCGGCCACCAAGGTGGCGCTGGTCCCTGTCGTGCTGGGCACGCAGGAACGCTTTTTTGCCGGCGTGGGCGAACTGGAAGCGGCGCGGCAAGTACAAGTGGCCGCCGAAACGGGCGGCCGGATCACGCAGATCCGCTTCGAATCGGGGCAAACCGTGACGGCCGGCGCCGTGCTGGTACAGCTCAATGACGCCCAAGAACAGGCAATGCTGCTGCGCCAGCGCGCGCAGCTGAAAAACGCGGAAAGCAGCCATGCGCGCACGCTGCAGATGGTCAAGGAAAAGGCGGCCACGCAGGAGCAGCTCGACACTGCGCTGGCCGCGCGCGACGCGGCCCTGGGCGACGTGCGCCAGACGGAAGCGCTGATCGCGCAAAAGACCATCCGCGCCCCGTTCGCGGGGCAGCTGGGCATCCGCAAGGTGCACGCGGGCCAGTACCTGAATGCGGCCGACACGGTGGCCAGCCTGATCGACACGAAGTCGCTGCTGGTGAACTTCGCCCTCGATGAGCAGAGCAGCGCCAAGCTGGCGCCGGGCCAGGCCGTGCAAGTGCTGGTGGACGCCTATCCGGGCGACGTTTTTACAGCGAAGATCAACGCCATCGACCCGCTGATCGCCCGCTCGCGCATGGTGCAGGTACAGGCGGCGCTCTCCAATCCGCGCGGCGCCCTGAAAGCGGGCATGTACGCGAATGTGCGCGTGGCGCGCGAGGCGGGCCAGCAGCTGACGGTGCCGGAAACGGCCGTGACCTACAGCGCGTATGGCGACACGGTGTTTGTCGCGCAGCAGGAGGGCAAACAGCCGCTCACCGTCAAGCGCGTGGGCGTCAAACTGGGCGAGCGGGCAGGGGGCCGTGTCGCCATCCTGGACGGTTTGCGCGAAGGGCAGCGTGTGGTCGCTTCGGGCCAGCTGAAACTGGCCGACGGCATGGCCGTGCAAGCCGTGGCCAATACCCTGGACGAGGCCAAGCGCGCCGCGCCCAAGGCCGGTTCCTAAGGAGCGCACACAATGAAATTTACCGATTTATTCGTGCGCCGCCCCGTGCTGGCGCTGGTGATCAGTACCCTGATTTTGATGCTGGGCGTGGTCGCCATCCTGCAGCTGCCGATCCGCCAGTATCCGATGCTCGAATCATCGACCATCACGGTGAAAACCACGTATCCGGGCGCCTCGGCAGAACTGATGCAGGGTTTTGTCACGCAGCCGATCGCGCAAGCCGTGTCGTCGGTGGAAGGCATCGATTATCTGACCTCGTCCTCCGTGCAAGGCAGCAGCACGGTCACCGTGCGCATGGAATTGAACCGCGATTCCACCCAGGCGCTGACGGAAGTGATGGCCAAGGTCAACCAGGTGCGCTACAAGCTGCCCGAAGGCGCTTTTGACCCCGTCATCGAGCGCTCGGCCGGCGATTCCTCGGCCGTCGCCTATGTGGGCTTTGCCAGCGAGAGCGTCTCGGCGCCCGCACTGACGGACTATCTGGCGCGCGTGGTGCAGCCGATGTTCGCCACCATCGACGGCGTGGCCAAGGTCGACGTGTACGGCGGCCAGCAGCTGGCCATGCGTTTGTGGATCGACCCGGCAAAATTAGCGGCGCGCGGCTTGACGGCAGCCGACGTGGCCGACGCCGTGCGGCGCAATAACTACCAGGCGGCGCCGGGCAAGGTGAAAGGACAATTCGTCGTCTCCAACATCAGCGTCAACACGGATCTGACCAGCGTGGCCGAGTTCCGCGACATGGTCATCCGCAAGGGCGGCGATGAAAAAGACAGCGCATCGCTCGTGCGCCTGAAAGACGTGGGCACGGTGGAGCTGGGTGCGGCCGCGACGGAAACGAGCGGCATCATGGATGGCGTGCCGGCCGTGTACCTGGGCCTGTCGCCCACGCCGGGCGGCAACCCGCTGGTGATCGTCGACGGCATCAAGAAACTGCTGCCCGAGATCCAGAAAACCCTGCCGCCCGGCGTGAAAGTGGAGCTGGCGTTCGAGACGGCGCGCTTCATCCAGTCGTCCATCGAGGAGGTGGCGCACACCCTGCTCGAAGCGCTTCTCATTGTCGTCATCGTCATCTATCTGTGCATGGGTTCCCTGCGCTCCGTGCTGATTCCCGTCGTGACGATTCCGCTGTCGATGCTGGGCGCGGCGGCGCTGATGCTGGCCTTCGGCTTCAGCATCAATCTGCTCACCCTGCTGGCGATGGTGCTGGCCGTGGGCCTGGTGGTCGACGACGCCATCGTCGTGGTGGAAAACGTGCACCGGCATATCGAGGAAGGCAAGACGCCCGTGGCCGCCGCGCTGGTCGGTGCGCGCGAAGTGGCCGGCCCCGTGATCGCCATGACGATCACGCTGGCGGCCGTGTATGCGCCCATCGGCATGATGGGGGGCCTCACGGGAGCGCTGTTCAAGGAATTCGCGCTGACCCTGGCCGGCGCCGTGGTGGTGTCGGGCGTGGTGGCATTGACCCTGTCTCCCGTGATGAGCTCCTTGCTGCTGCAGCCGAAACAATCGGAAGGGCGCATGGCGCGCGCCGCCGAGCATTTCTTCGAAGGTTTGACCAGCCGCTATGCGCGCCTGCTGGACCGCTCGCTGCACCACCGCTGGCTGAGTGCCGGTTTCGCCGCGCTGGTGATGGTGAGTCTGCCGTTCCTGTACCTGCTGCCGCAGCGCGAACTGGCGCCGGCGGAAGACCAGGCCAGCGTGTTGACGGCGATCAAGGCGCCGCAGCACGCCAACCTCGATTACGTCGAGCGCTTTTCGTACAAGCTCGATGCCATCTACAAGCATATCCCCGAAACGCACTCGCGCTGGATCATCAACGGCGGCGAAGGTCCGGCATCGAGCATCGGCGGCATCAACCTGACGCCGTGGGCCGAACGCGCGCGCAACGCGGCCGTCATCCAGGCGGAATTGCAGCACGCCGTGGGCGACGTGGAAGGCACCAGCATCTTCGCCTTCCAGCTAGCGCCCTTGCCCGGATCGAGCGGCGGCTTGCCCGTGCAGATGGTGCTGCGCAGCGCGCAGGATTACGCCACCCTGTTCCGCACCATGGAAGACGTCAAGCAGCGCGCGCGCGACAGCGGCCTGTTTGCCGTCGTCGACAGCGACCTCGATTACAACAACCCCGTGGTGAAAGTGCGCGTGGACCGCTCGAAGGCGAACAGCCTGGGCATCCGCATGCAGGACATCGGCGAATCGCTGGCCGTGCTGGTGGGCGAAAATTATTTGAACCGCTTCGGCATGGATGGCCGCGCCTATGACGTCATCGCGCAAAGCCCGCGCGAACAGCGACTCACGGCGCAAGCCCTGACGCAGCAGTACGTGCGCGCCGACGATGGCAGCCTGCTGCCCCTGTCCGCCGTCGTCTCGGTGAGCGAACAGATCGAGCCGAACATGCTGACGCAGTTCAATCAGCAAAACGCGGCCACCTTCCAGGGCGTGCCGGCGCCCGGCGTGACCCTGGGCGACGCCGTCGCCTTCCTCGATGGCGTGGCGAAAACCCTGCCGCCCGGCTTCAGCTACGACTGGCAATCAGATGCGCGCCAGTTCGCCACGGAAGGCAATGCCCTTCTGCTGGCCTTCCTGGCGGCCGTCGTCGTGATTTACCTGGTGCTGGCGGCCCAGTACGAAAGCCTGACGGACCCGCTGATTATCCTGATCACCGTGCCCCTGTCGATTTGCGGCGCCCTGATTCCGCTGGCGCTCGGCTACGCCACCGTCAACATCTACACGCAGATCGGCCTGGTGACCCTGATCGGCTTGATCAGCAAGCACGGCATCCTGATGGTGGAATTTGCCAACGAATTGCAGGTGCATGAACAGCTCGACCGCATCACGGCCATCCGCAAGGCGGCGCAGATCCGCCTGCGCCCGATCTTGATGACGACGGCCGCCATGGTGGTGGGCCTCGTGCCGCTGCTGTTCGCTTCCGGCGCGGGTGCCAACAGCCGCTTCGGCCTCGGTGTCGTGATCGTCTCGGGCATGTTGATCGGCACCTTCTTCACCCTGTTCGTGCTGCCCACCGTGTACACCTTTCTGGCCCGCCGCCACACGGCCGACCATGCCACGCCGCGCGCCCGCGACCTGTCGCAGGCGCTGAAGGAATCCGTATGAAAAATTACCGCTATCTTATTGCCCTTTTCCCCGTGCTGGCCGGCTGCGCCGTCAGCCCCGCCTACGTCATGCCGGGCACGCCCGCCATCACCCTGGCCAGCCCGCAGCAAGCGCAATTCGCAGCTGGCACGGGCGCCGTCAGCGAGGCCGCTTGGTGGACGTTTTTCGATGATGCACGGCTGTCGCAGCTGATCGCCAGCGCGCTCGAACACAACCTCGATATCGCCCAGGCGCAGGCCAACCTGCTGGCCGCGCGCGCCGTCTTCGACGAACGTCGGCTCGACGAACTGCCCACTGTCACGGGCCAGGCCGGCTGGCAGCGCACGGTGCAGCAAAACACGCCCGACAGCCGCACCGCCAGCGCCAGCACGCGCGTGGGATTCGACGCGCAATGGGAGATCGACCTGTTCGGCCGCCTGGCGCACATGAGCCGTTCGGCGCAGGCGCGCGCCGATGCGGCGCAGGCGGACTTGCGGCAAGTGCGGCTGACGATCGCCGCCGAGGTGGCGCGCAATTATTACGAGGCGCTGGGCTACCAGCAAAACCTGGCGCTGACGCAGGCGCAGGTGCAAAGCTGGCGCGACACGGTGGCATTGATCGACGCGCGCATCCGTGCCGGCAGCGGCTTGCCGGAAGAACGCCACAACGCACTGGCCAACCTGGCGCGCAGCGAGGCGGCATTGCCACCGTTGCAGGCGGGCCTGCGCCAGGCGCAGTACCGGCTCGATGTGCTGAGCGGGCAAGCGCCTGGCGCCATCGCGCTGGCCACCAAGCCCCAGCAACAGGCGCCGCTGGCGGGCCAGCTGCCGCTCGGCGACGTGAATCAGTTGATCAAGCAGCGTCCCGACGTGGTGCGCGCCGAGCGCCTGCTGGCCGCGTCCAGCGAAGACGTGGGTGCCGCCACGGCCGACCTGTATCCGCGCCTGAGCCTCGGCGGCTTTCTGGGCTTCTTCGCACTGCGCGGCAGCGGCGTGTTCGACGGCGGCGCGCGCGCTTTCGAGGTGGCACCCTCCGTCAGCTATCCGGCCTTCCGCCTGGGCAGCGTCAGGGCACGCTTGCGCGGCACGCAGGCCGAGGCGCAGGGCGCGCTGGCACGCTATGAACACACGATGTTATTGGCGCAGGAAGACGTGGAAAACGCCGTCACGCAGCTGGCGGAAAACCAGACGCGATTGGCCTCCCTGCTGGAATCGGCGCGCCACGGCAACGCGGCCCTCGGCATCGCCAGCACGCGCTATGCGGGCGGCGGTGGCAGCTATCAGGCCGTGCTGGAAAACCAGCGCGCCTTGTACGATATCCGGCGCGAAGCGCTGCTGGCGGAGACGGCGTCCTACATCGATGCGATTGCCCTGTACAAGGCGCTGGGATGGGGGCAAACTATGTAGCATTTTTCGATCAGGAGGAAATCCGATGTTCACGCAAGGCAGCTGGCTCAATCCACCGGAAAACTGGTCCGCCGACGCCGCGCAGCTGCGCGTGACGACGGATGCGAACACGGATTTCTGGCGCAAGACCTCGTATGGTTTTATCCGCGACAGCGGCCACTTTTTCGGCACGGAAGTCGATGGTGATTTCACGGCGCAGCTGCACGTGGCCGCGCAGTACGCGGCGCTGTACGACCAGGCCGGCATGATGGTGCGCATCGACGAGCAACACTGGATCAAATGCGGCGTCGAATTTTCCGACGGCCAGCTGCTGTTGAGCACCGTGCTGACGGTGGATAAATCGGATTGGGCCGTCAGCCTGGCGCCCGCCATGCCGGACGGTTTCTGGCTGCGCGTGACAGTGGAAAAGGGCGTCATCCGGGTGCAGTATTCGACCGACGGCAAGCTGTGGCCGCTGCTGCGCCTGGCGCCGTTTCCCGAGGCCAGCCACTACCGCGTGGGGCCCATGTGCTGCACGCCGGAACGCGGTGGCCTGGAAGTGGTTTTTTCGCAGTTTTCCACCGGTCCTGCGCTGCAAAAAGCGTTGCATGATTTAAGCTGATTTTCCAGCATAAAATCACGGCTGTTTATTCGTGCTGGTTGAGCGAGCGGTGCACGTCTTTCGACTCGTTGCGCCCCGGCCTGTCATCGGCCAGCTTGCCCGCTTCGCTGTGCGGCTGCTGGGCCACGCCCTTGACGTGGTCGCGGTGTTCCGGCTGTCCCAGGCCAGGCAGGTTTTCCTGCTCCACGACATCGGGCGGGCTCTGTGGCGTAATCACATTGTTCGCCCAGTGGCCGCTGGCGACATTGCCGCTGGCGGGCTTGCCGCCGCCCTGGTTGGCATAGGCGTCGCCATCCGCTTGCGCGGCAGCGGTCTTGTCCATGCCGCTATTGCGGGCCTGGTCTGCGGGCTTCGAGGGGGTATCGTTCATCGCGTTTCTCCTGCCAATAGTCGATAAAATCCCATCTTGAACCGATAATTCCTACTGCGCAGCCAGCGCGCGGCTAGTCTTCCTGTAGGAAAATGCCGCGCGCGGTGCCGCTTTACGCGGCCGCCGGCGCCACCCACGTCTCGTGCAAATGGCGCCACAGCAGGGCGCCGCTGGCCGTTTTTTCATACACGACGGTGGACCAGCGCTCGGTGTTTTCCGCGCCGGGCAGCGACTGGAATTCGCGGTAGGACACGGTGGCGCCGGCCGCACTTTCCTGTATCAGAACGAGATCCGAAATGCGCATCTGCAAGCCAGGACGGCTGGCGCCGGCGGCGCGGAAAAACGCCGCCAGGCCCGCGCCATCGAGCTGCTTGCCACCGGGCGCCACCATCGTGAAATCAGGCGAGAAACGCGCGAGCAAATCAGCGCAATGTTCGGGCGCCGTGGCTGCGCCGGAAAGCCATGCGCGGATCAGCACATGCGTGGATAAAACGTCGTCAAAATAAAGATTTGTAGCATTCATTTTTTGCTTGCTCCATGGTGATGTAAAAGGTCGAGAACGGCGCGGTTGTCGATGCGCAGGCACAGCGCCAAAGGCAGCACGCACGCGCTGGCGGCCAAGGCAAAGCACCAGTGAAACACCTGCGCCGCGCGCGCATGCAGGGCAGGGTCGTCCAGCGATGCGATACCGTGCGCCGCCAGCAAGCCATTGAGCAGTACGCTGAGCAGCGCCACGCCCAGGCAAAAGCCCAGCTGGCGGTTGATATTCCACACGGCGCTGGCCTGGCTCAGCTGCGCGTCCGGCGTGCGCAAAAACGCCGTGCTTTGCGCCGTGCTGCTGCACAAGCCGCCGCCAAAACCCATGACGGCATACGCGCCGGCCAGCCAGAATAACTGGCCCGCCGAGTCCACCCGCAGCAGCATCAGCATGCCCGCCGCCTGCAGCAGGGCGCCCGCGATGAACAGCGGCCGCGGCCCCACGCGGCGGTAGCTTTTACCGGTGAGCGAAATGGCCGCAAACGAGGCCAGCGCCCACGGCAGCATCAAGGCGCCCGCCGTCGATGCCGGCATGCCCAGCACGCCCTGCAGATACAGCATGGCCAGCAGGCTCACGCCCATGAAGACACCCGGCACCAGCAGATACATCAGCATGGCAATGCGCAGCAGCGGCTCGGCGGCCAGGCGCAGGTTGAGCAGCGGCGTCGACTTGCGCAGCGCGCCGCGCACGTAGGCCCACGCGCAGGCGGCGCCCAGCGCCAGCACGCCGGCGCCGGTCAGCAACTCGCCCGGCGTACCGAGCATGGTCAAGCCCAGCAGCAGCAGCAACACCGCCGTGCTGCCCGCCAGCAGGCCGCCCACATCGAGACGGGGCACGGCCGCGCGCGGCGGATCGGGACGCAGCCAGCAGGCGGCCAGCAGCAGCGCCAGCGCGGCGAACGGCACGTTCAAATAGAAAATCGCCCGCCACGACAGGCTGTCGACGATCACGCCACCCAGGGCGGGCGACAGGGCGGGCGCCAGCAAGCCCACCAGCATGATGACGGAGGACAGGCCGGGGCGCTCCGCAGGTTGATATAGCTGGTAGGTCATGCTTTGCCCCAGCGGAATGAGCAGGCCGCCACCGAGGCCCTGCACGCAGCGCCAGGCGATCAGCGCCTCAATCGAGGGCGCCAGGCCGGCGCCGATGCTCGCGCATAAAAAAGTTAGCAACGATGCCATGAACACGGTTTTGCTGCCATAATAGGCAGCCAGCCAGGCGCTGGCCGGGATGACGATGGTCAGGCCGAGGATGTAGGCGGTGCTGATCCAGGCCAGCTGCGCCACCGAGGCGTGCAGGGCATGGCCGATGTCGGGGTAGGCGACGCTGGTGATGAACATGTTGATCAGGTCGACGAAAAACCCCAGCAGATAGATGGCCGCCACTTTTTTGCGATAGTCCATGGTGCTCCAAATGGCAAACGGCCAGCTTAAGCGCCCATCGTCATTTGCGTAACGGGCCAGCGCCGATTACACTGTCAAACCTATTTTGACAAAGCCCCGCAACCCGCATCTCTTCTTATTTATGATCAGTCTTGACCGCCTGGGTATTTTCATTGCCATCGTCGATGCCGGTTCGCTGACGGCCGCCGCCGCCGTGCTGGGCCAGAGCAAGGCCGTCGTCAGTTTTAATTTGAAACAGCTGGAGGCGGAGCTGGGCGTGTCGCTGCTCACGCGCAGCACGCGCAGCCTGGCGCTGACGGACGTGGGGCGGCGCTTTTACGAGGATTGCCAGCGCGTGCTGAGCGAAGCGCACGGCGCCATCGAGACGGCGCGCCAGGGCCAGCAAGGCTTGCGCGGCACCCTGCGCCTGACCACCACCGTCGAATATGGCAGCCGCACGGTGATTCCCGCACTGATCGCCTTCGCCGCCGCCCACCCGCAGCTGCAGATCCAGCATTCGTCTTCATCGTCGCACGAAGACCTGATCTCGGGCCGCTATGACCTGGCCATCCGCATGGGTTCCCTCAACGATTCGAGTTACCGCGCCGCGCTGATCGAGCCGTACGCGATCTGGCCCGTCGCCTCGCCCGCCTACCTGGCCAGCCGGCCCGGCACGAAGATCGCCACCTTGGACGACTTGCAGCGCGCGCGCTGGCTGGCGCACAGCCGCCTGGCCTCGCCCCTGCGCTGGGACGTGCAGACACCCGACGGCCCCGCCGCCTTCGCCGTGCAGGACGACGCCGCCATCCATTCCGACTCCGCCTCGGCGCTGCTGGGCTTTGCCCTGGGCGGCTGCGGCGTGGCCCTGCTGCCGCAGTGGCTGGTGGAAGGGGAGGTGCGCGCGGGACGCCTGCGCCGCCTGCTGCCCGACGTCGTCTTCCCGGAACAGGGCGTGTATGCCGTGTATCCGAACACCCAGCATATCGCGGAAAAAGTGCGCGCCTTTATCGACTTCTTGCGCGCGTTCGTGAGTGCGCCGGACTGAGATTTCACTTCGTCAATATTTGATCACTGCAACGATTTCCAAGGGGCAAACGGGCGCCCCTTTCGGTTTTCACGGCCTACACTGGAAGGACGTTGTTCATCGAATGGAGACCATCATGGCACATACATTGGCAGCAGTTTTCGCCGTGCGCGACATGGCCGAGCGCGCCCGGCACGACCTGATCACGGCGGGCTTTCCTGGCGCCAACATCCGCCTGCACGATGCGGGCAGCGACGAATTTTCCGCCACGGAAAATATCCGCCGCGACGACAGCGACAGCCTGCTCGACAACATCAAGCATTTCTTTACGGACCTGTTCGGCAGCCACGCCGACCGCCACATCTATGCGGAAGCCGTGCGGCGCGGGCATGTCGTGCTGACCCTGGAAGGAGCGAGCGACGCCGATATCCAGCGCGCCACCGACCTCGTCGAGCGCTACGCGCCGCTCGACATCGATGCACACGCCGAGCACTGGCGCGCCGGCGGCTGGCAAGGCGCGCCGCAAGACGACAGCGCGAGGCGCCAGGGTGCCAGCATGCAGTCCGGCGCGCCATCGCAGCAAGGCACGTCCGCCGGCAATATGAACGAGGCGCCAGGGTCGCAGCAGTTTGCCAGCGACATGGCATCGCCGCCGCCGTCCGGCGCGGGCGCCAACGTGCGCCGCTATCCCGGCGCCGACAACCTGCCCGGCACCAGCTACGACGACGAGCAGTACTACCGCAGCCACTGGAGCGCCACCTATGTCGCCACCGGCGCGCGCTTCGAGGACTACGATCCCGCCTACCGCTATGGCCATTCCATGGCCAACAGCGACAGCTACCGGGGCCGCCCATGGGACGAGGTGGAAGCGGACCTGCGTTCCACGTGGGAGCACACGTATCCCCAGTCGGCGTGGGAGAACTTCAAGGCGGCCATCAAGCATGGCTGGGAACGCGTGACGTCCTGACGCGCTGAGGGGTTTGCGCCCCTCAGCGCCCCTCGTGCGTGAGCTTGAGGAAGTGGTTCAGGATGTGGAAGTGGTCTTCGAAGAATTGCTCTTCCATGGCCGGCAGCGACGCCACGGGCACCCACTGCGCCAGCGCCGCGTCGTCGGCCGCCGTCACGGCCGGCAGCTGGCGCGTCTTCAGGTCGAAATAATGCGCATGCGTGATGGTACGCCCGCGCTGGCTGCGGTCCGGGTGGTCGAACACGGCCACGCCCACCAGCGCCTCGACAAGGGTGGGCGCCAGCACGCCCAGCTGGGTTTCTTCCGCCAGCTCGCGCAGCGCCCCCTGCAGCAGCCGTTCGCGCGGCTCCAGGAAGCCGCCCGGCAAGGCCCACAGGCCCTTGCCCGGATAGCCGCCACGGCGCACGAGCAGCACGTGGCCGCCCGTCTGCACCAGCGCATCGACGGTCGTGAAGATGGGCGCATACGGCGCCACTTTCCAGCGCGCCTTGTAGGCCTCGATGGCGCGGTATTCCTGCACCAGCGGCGCGTACCACGGCAGCAAGGTCCACGCTTTCAGATATTGGCCGATGGCCGCCGGCAACAGCTGCGCCACGGCGCTCAGCGACACGTCGACGTCTTCCGCCTCGAACAGCACGTTGCGGATGGCCGTCGCGCCTATCGGTGCGCCAGGATCGATCTCCAGATTCAATAGCTGCCAGTGCGGAAAGTGGTGCAGGTAATAACTGGTGGCGTCCTTGAAGCAGGCCACCAGGGCGATGCGCTGCACCGCAGGCACGGCGACCGCCACGGCGCGCCGCACGGCGTCGGCCCACAGTCCATCGTCGTAGTAATCGCGCACGGCCACGTAATGCACGCGCGCGCGCTGTGCCTCGGGCAGGGTGGCGGCGATCATGGCGGCCCGCTCCTGCCACGTAAACGGGTTTTTAGGACTGCGCGCATGGAAGGCGGAACCGAGCACCACCACCACTTGCGCGGCCGTCGTCAGCGCCTTCTGCAGCAAGCCGGCATGGCCATTGTGAAAAGGCTGGAAACGGCCGATCAGAATGGCCGCGTCGGCGCAATAGGATAAGGTCATGCGTCGTCTCCGGTCGGGTAGTGGGCGGCGATCGGCAATTGGCGGCCGCTGCCAAAGGCGCGCGAACGCACGCGGATGATCGGCGCCGCCTGGCGCCGTTTGTATTCGTTGCGGGCGACCATGCCGAGGATGCGCGTCACGAGCGCGCGCCCCTCGTCCGTCTCGCGCAGCTGGTCGACCAGGGTCAGCGCCTGCGCGCTTTCGGCCGCCGGCAAACGCCGTCCTTCGATATGCCATTTGAGGATTTCATCGAGCACGGGATACGGCGGCAAGCTGTCGGTGTCGCGCTGGCCCGGCGCCAGCTCCGCCGACGGCGGTTTCTCCAGCACGGCCACAGGAATCAGTTCGCGCCCGGCGCTGGCGTTGATGTGGCGCGACAGGGCGAACACCTCCGTTTTATACAGGTCGCCGATCAAGCCCAGGCCCCCGTTCGTGTCGCCGTACAGGGTGCAGTAGCCCACCGAGATTTCGCTCTTGTTGCCGGTGGTGAGCAGCAGGGCGCCGAACGCGTTCGAGTATTCCATCAATATCGTGCCGCGCACGCGCGCCTGCAGGTTTTCCAGCGGCAGCCCTTGCAGCTTGCCGTCGAAGGCCTGGGCATAGCCGGCTTCGTATTGTGCCACGATGTCGCGGATGGGATGCGTGGTCAGGGCGATGCCGAGGTTGGCGCACAGGGCGACGGAATCGGTGACGGAGCCGGCGCTGGAAAATACGGACGGCATGGTGATCGCCACCACATTGTCGGCACCGAGCGCCTCGACGGCCAGGGCCAGGGTCAGCGCCGAATCGATGCCGCCCGAGCAGCCGACGACGACTTTGCTAAAACGGCAGCGGCGCGCGTAGTCGCGCAAGCCGAGTACGATCTGGCGCCGCGCAAACTCCACGGCGGGGATGCCATCCGGGTCCGGCACGGGGAAGGGCTGGCCATCGGATTGCGCGAAACGCCCATCGGCAAAACGCAGCAATTGGAAATCCTCGACGAAGCGGGCCGCCTCGAATTGCAGGCCGTCGCCGGGCGAGATGGCGAACGAGGCGCCGTCGAACACGAGCTGGTCCTGGCCGCCCACCTGGTTGACGAAGAGCAGGGGCAGATTCACGCGCTGGCAGGCGGCGCCAAACACGGCGTGGCGCTGCGCGCGCTTGCCGATGTCGGACGGGCTGGCATTGATGCTGACGATGAGATCAGGCCGCGCCGCGTGCAGGGCCTCGAACGGGTTGACGGCGTAGGCGCGGCCATCGTCGTTCCAGCCATCCTCGCAAATCATGAAGCCGACCTTGCAGCCGGCGATAGTCAAGGTGCAGGCGCCGGGCGGACCGGGCTCGAAATGGCGGCCCTCGTCGAAGATGCCGTAGGTCGGCAGCAGCTGCTTGTAGTATTCGGCCACGATATGCCCGTCGCGGATGGCCAGCAAGGCGTTGTAGAGGGGCTTGCCGACGCCGGGGTTGGGGCGCGCCGTGCCGATGACGGTGACCAGCGCTGGCCAGCGCGTGGACGCTTGCAGCAGGGTCTCGAGCGCCTGCTGCAGGCCGCGCAGGAAGGCGGCATCTTCTAACAGGTCGCCCGGGTAGTACGCGCACAGCGACAGTTCGGGGCACACGAGCAAGTCGGCGCCATCGCTGCTGGCGCGCTGCATGCGCGCGGTGATGGCAGCGACATTGGCGTCGAAGTCGCCCACGGTGGGATTCATCTGGGCGAGGGCGATGGTCAGCATGGTGATCCTTCAATTGGTTCCGCTTGAAACCACTATCCTGCCTGAAAAGTTTTCTGAGCGTACTGATGCAATCGTGCAAGCCTGCCGATCCAGTCCCTACAAAGTCTTCAGCCAGGCCCGCAAGCGCGTGCGCGCATTCGCATACGGCGACGCCGTATTGAACTGGATCATGCGCCCCATCGTGTAATGCGTGTACCAGGGCTGGCCATACAATTGCGCATCGTCATGCGCATCGATCAGCGCCAGCAGCTGGTCTTTCGCCTGTTCCAGGCGCTGCAGCAAGGCATCCATGCCCAGTTCAGCATAGTCGGCATAAAAGCGCTGCGCCAGTTTTCCCAGAGCGTTCCACGTGAAACCTTCGGCGGGAAAGGCGATATCCTCGATGCGTTTGCCGTCGCGCAGCTGGGCGTGCCAGTGCAAGACCAGCTCGTTCCAGCCCACCAGATAGGCAAGCAGATCACACACGCTCATGCGCGTGCCTTTCACTTGCCCCTCCAGCACGGGATCGCGCGCCAAGGCCGGCGGCACGCGTGCCAGCTCCTGCATCAGCTTGGCGTACGTGCTGTTGATGGCGTCGACCAGTTCCTGCTTGCTGTTCGGAATCGCCATTATGCCGCCTTCACAACAGGCAAGCCGGCCGCCTGCCAGTCGTCGTAGCCGCTGCCCAAACGGCGCGCCTGCAAGCCGTGCTGGCGCAGGGCCGCCACGGCTTGCACGGACAGCACGCAGTACGGGCCGCGGCAGTAGGCGGCGATCTCCGCGTTCGCGGGCAATTCGCCCAGGCGCCGCTGCAAGTCGTCAAACGGAATATTGATCGCGCCGGGCAAGTGGCCGGCGGCAAATTCCTGCGCGGGCCGCACGTCGAGCACAGTGATGCTGGCTTCCTGCATGCGTTCCCGCAGTTCGTCGCCCGTGATCGCTTCCACATGGTCGCCTCGGCCCAGCGCCTGCAGCTCGCTGCGCTGGTGCTGCGCATACACGTCCAGCGCAGCGAGCAACTGCATGACAGGACCGTTACCGAGCCGGTACAACACGCGCTTGCCGTCGCGTCGCGCCTGCACGAAACCGGCGCGCCGCAACTGTTGCAAATGCTGCGAGGTATTCGCGACGGACAAGCCCGTCAACTCCACCAGCTGCTCCACCGCATACTCGCCGTGCGCGATCTGCTCGAGCAGGCGCAAGCGCGGCGCGCTGCCTAAAATATGGGCAAATCCGGCGGAACCGGCAAGCAATTCGATATCGGCATTTTTCATTGACACGATGCTAGCACCCTTATAACATTCAAGCAATCAATTGAATGTTATAAGGGAGACACGATGCAAATACTCTGGCTCGATGCCCTGGCGATCGGCGTGGGCGCGACGGCAGTGATGGATGTGTGGGCGGTGGCATTAAAGCGCTTCTGGTGCATACCCTCGCTGAACTTGGCGATGGTGGGACGCTGGCTCGGCCATCTTCCGCGCGGTACCTTCACCCACGTCAACATCGCCCAGGCGGCGCCCGTGCGCGATGAAGCCATCCTGGGCTGGACGGCCCATTACGTGATCGGCGTGCTGTTTGCGGCCGTGCTGCTGGCGCTGGTGGGACAGGAGTGGGTGCAAAGGCCGACGTTCGCGCCGGCCTTGCTGGCGGGCCTGGTGAGCGTGGCCGCGCCGTTTTGCATCTTGCAGCCGGGCATGGGTGCCGGCCTGGCCGCCAGCAAGACGCCGCATCCGGCGGCCGCCCGACTGCGCAGCCTGATGGCCCACACGGCGTTCGGCATCGGCCTGTACCTGGCGGCCCTGCTGTGGTCGACCGTGCGCTGACTTGTCCGGCTAGCTCGTCAGCGGCGGCACGGGCGCCGGTGCCGGTGCGGCGGCCACCGCTGACATGGCCGGCGCCTCGGGCTGCGCCGGCAAGGTGCTCAGCACCATCGTGCTGGGCTTGGCGATCGCGATGTGCGCATCGTCCAGGCGCTTGAGCAGTTCGAACAGCAGCGCGCTGCGGATGCCCGATGTCAGGCGCGGCGACGAGGCAAAGCCGGTGGCGTTGAACAACAACAGGCCATTGTCGATGCCATCGAGCTGTACGCTGGGCGCCGGCGTATCGAGCACGTCGGGATTGTCGACAAAGACGGACAGGATCAGCGCGCGCGCCTCCTGCGCATCCGTGCCCAGCGGCAGCGGCAGCTTGACTTGCACCAGACCCAGCGGATTGGCCAGCGTGACATTGCGCACCGTCTTGGTAATGAATTCCGAATTCGGCACGATCACTGTCGAACGGTCGCTCAGCTGAATTTCCGTGGCGCGCACATTGATGCGGCGGATATCGCCCTCCACGCCGCCGAGCGAGACCCAGTCGCCCACTTTCACAGGGCGCTCGGCCAGCAGGATCAAGCCGGAAACGAAGTTCTGCACCACCGCCTGCAGGCCGAAACCGATACCCACCGACAAGGCCGACGCCACCCAGGCGATGCGTTCCAGGCCGATGCCGGCCGCCGACAGGGCCAGCGCCACGGCCAGCACGCCGCCGATGTAGCCGAACAGGGTGATGAACGATACTTGCATGCCGGTATCGAGATTGGTGGTCGGCAAATAACTGTTTTGCAGCCAGCGCTTGAACAGGCCCAGCGCGATAAAGCCCACGACCAGCACCAGCAGCGCCTGGATCATGGCGGCCGGGCGGATCGCCACCTCGCCGATGGCCAGGCCATCCTGCAGCTTGCCCACGCGTTGGAACAGCTCGCCCGGACCTTCGCCAAACGGCGCCAGCAGCAGCATCAGGGCCAGCAGCACGACGATGGCGCGGCCGATGCCCGACAGCAGCACGGCCGCCTGGTCGCGCGCCTTGGGCGTGGCCAGCACAGGATGGGCGGCGTCCGGCGGCGGCGGGGTCGAGGCCAGCAGCATGCAGATATCGTCGACCAGCACCGTCAGCAGATAGGTGCTGCACAGCACCACGATGACCCAGGCGATTTGCTTGGCAATAAAACTGCCGAACGCCACATAGCCGACCAGCAAGCTGATGACGCTCGATGCCAGCGCCAGCCACAGCAGCACCGTGACGCAGCGCAGCCACAGCGGCGTGACCAGGGTGGCGGGATCGGCCTCGCGCAACTGGCGCCAGCAGCGCTCGGCGCGCATCAGGCCGTAGGCGATGGTCGTGCTCATCACCAGAGCGACGATGCAGTTGACGGCCACGGCCGTCGACAGACCCGCATTGATGACGATGGTGACCCGTTCCGTGGCCCACACGAGCACGACGATGAAGGAAAACATCGATGGAAAATTGCGCATGCGGTGCGCCAGCGCATCGGGCAGGGGCAGCAAGCGCCACGATACACGGCGCGGCGACAGCAGCGCGTGGCCGAGCCCTGCCGTAAAGCCGGCAAAACAGATGATGCCGATCAAGCTGCTGAGGAAAGTCGAGGTTTTTTCGGACAGACCGCCATCCCAGCGCAGCCCCATGGCCAGCAATTCGGCCACCAGGCCCGGCGTGGCCGCCGCCAGCACCAGCACGGCCAGCGCATGCAGCGAACGGCGCAAACGGCCATGCGGCACGCGCGTGGCCGTGATCACCAGCAGATAGCGCGAAGCCCAGACGCTGGCGCCGAACACGGCCACGATGCCGGCCAACAAGCCACCCCAGGCCGACCACGGCGTGGCGCTTGCCGCGTTCGTCAATTCCCCCTCCAGCGCCCGCAGGCGCTGCAGATTCTGCGGCAATTCCGCATGCAGTTGCTTCCAGAACGAACCGGCCAGTATTGACGCCGTGCGTTCACCCAGGCGCGCCTGCAACTGCGCGCGGCGCACCGTCGACACCTGCTCCGACGCCTGCGTCGCTTCCACGGCCAGCAAGCGCGCCAATTTCACCTGCGCATCGAGCGCGCTGCTGGTGCGGTCCAGCTGGCTGCGCTGGGCCGCCACGTCGGGGGCGTCTTTCGTGCCCGCCGCCGGCTTGCCCAGCTCGGCCAGCCGCGCCTGCACGCTCGACAGCGTGGGCACGAGCGCATCGGCCACCTTGTCGGCCTCGGCGCTGGCCGCCAGCGCATCGGCGCGCATCTGCGACAGAGTCGCGTCATCGAGTTCCGCCTCGCCATCGAGCGCCTTCTGGATGGTTGTAATCTGCTTGCGCAAGCCATCGAGGCGCTGGTCGGCCGTGGCGGCGTCATCGACGGGTTGCGCCCAGGCGGGCGGCGCGGTCAATGAGCACGCCAGCAGCAAGGCCAGCAGGAAGGGGAAGCAACGGAGACGGAAAGAAGTCATGCGGACCTATGGCTGAAAATGAGAAAAACGGCCGGATTGGCAGCGGCGCCAGTCATGGCGTGCGGCCCGGCGGGTGCCTGCCAATATAGCTGAAAACGCGCGCAAGCCGCAGGATAGGCGGAACTGGCGTGTACCCCGAGGCGCGACTAGGCATATTGCCCTATGGAAATATCATTCAAAAAGGTCTAGGATCGTCGTCCGCTTGGCGGCGCGGCCCCCAATCCGCAGCCGCCGACCTTTTCACCATTCCCTCCGTATTGAGACAGCCATGAAGTTTTTATCCCACCTGACCATCGGCACACGCCTCGCCACAGGCTTTGGCGCCATCGGCGCCATGCTGATCATCATCTCTTGCCTGGGCATTGCCATGCTGGGCAAGATCAACCAGGGCACCGGCCACATCGTGCATGACAGCATGCCCAAGATTGCGCTCGCCAACAGCGTGTCGGCCAACATCAACGACATCGCCATTGCCCTGCGCAACATGATGCTCAGCGCCGATCCCGCCGACCAGCGCAAGCAGACCGACGCCATCCTGGCCGCGCGCCAGGCGGCGGCCGGCAATCTCGGCAAGCTCGCCAGCATGCTCGATTCCGAGCGCGAACGCGCCTTGCTGGCGAAGATGAACGACGCCAACATCCGCTACGCGCAGGGGCAGGAGGTGCTGCTGGCGCTGATCAAAAGCGGTACGCCGGACGACAGCAGCGCCTACCTGTACGGCCAGCTGCGCCCCGTCTTGCTTGTCTACAAGCAGTTGATTGCCGAACAAATCAGCTTGCAAAACACCCTGGCCACCACGGCGGGCGACAACGCCAACACCACCTATGCCAATACACGCACCTTGCTGATCGGCATGTCGCTGGCGGCGCTGGCCATCGCGGCGGCATTGGCATACGGTATCACGCGCTCGATCACCGGTCCCGTCGCCACGGCGCTGCAGGTGGCCAACACGGTGGCCGCGGGCGATTTACGCAGCCGTATCACCGTGCAGTCGAGCGATGAAATGGGGCAACTGTTGCAAGCGCTCAAGCGCATGAACGACAACCTGGCGCACACGGTGGGCACGGTGCGCGCCGGCACGGAAACGATCGCGTCGGCCTCGTCCGAAGTGGCGGCGGGCAGCCTGGACCTGTCTGCGCGCACGGAGCAGCAAGCCAGTTCGCTGGAAGAGACAGCCTCATCCATGGAAGAGCTGACCTCGACCGTCAAGCAGAATGCCGACAATGCGCGCCAGGCGCACGTGCTGGCTGACACGGCCTCGGGCGTGGCGCAGCGCGGCGGCGCCGTCATCGCGCAAGTGGTGGCGACCATGCGACAAATCGACGCCTCGTCAAACAAGATTGCCGACATCATCGGCGTCATTGACGGCATCGCCTTCCAGACCAACATTCTGGCCTTGAACGCGGCCGTGGAAGCGGCGCGCGCGGGTGAGCAGGGCCGCGGCTTTGCCGTGGTGGCCACGGAAGTGCGCAGCCTGGCGCACCGCTCGGCGGCCGCCGCCAAGGAAATCAAGACCCTGATCGACGACTCGACCCAAAGCGTGGCGGCCGGCAGCGAGCTCGTGCACCAGGCTGGCAGCACCATGCGCGACCTGGTCGACAGCGTGCGCCGCGTTACCGACATCATGCAAGAGATCACCTCGGCCAGCGCGGAACAGACTGCCGGCATCGAGCAAATCAACCAGGCCATCAGCGAGATGGACAACGTCACCCAGCAAAACGCGGCCCTGGTGGAAGAATCGGCAGCGGCCGCCGCCGCCATGCAGGAGCAGGCGGCTACTCTGGCGCAGGTGGTGAGCGCCTTCAAGCTGGAAGCCGGCGCGTCGGCGGCAACCTTGCCAACGCCTGCCGCGCGGCCAGCGACCGGCACGGCAATGCGCGTGAGCGTGAAAGCCGCGCCGCAACGCGCCTGCGCACCGGCGCAGTGGGAGGAATTTTAAAATAGGGCAACGGCGAAAATCATGAACATAAGATTGAGTTTAGTATCATTAAATTCAATTCTATGTTTACTTAAAGATGAAGGACAGTGGACATATTCTTTCAATTAAGGACTACAATATAAAAAATATGTTTACTTCCTTATCATGACAAAACGTGCCCGCCCGGAAGACGCCATGCCGACGCTCGTCAACGAGCGGCTCAGGATATGGGGCCAGTGCGTGCGCAAGCAGCGCGTGCAGCAAAACATCACGGCACGCGACCTGTGCGCCCGCCTCGACATTTCACACCCCACCCTGCAACGCATGGAAAGGGGGGAAGCGTCCGTCAACGTGGGCCTGTTCCTGGCCGCCTTCCACGTGCTCGGCATCCTCGCCATCACGGCGCCGGAACCCGACGCGGTGCTGTGGCAGATGGACAGCGCCAACATCCGCAGCCGCCCCGCCTTGAACGAGGGCGACGATGGCTACTTCTAGCCGTCCCTTGTTTGTCTATCTGCAGCGGCCCGACAACGGCGCGTGGGTAGTGGTGGGCCGCTATGTGCTCGATGCGCATACCGGCATCGGTAGCTTTCTGTACGCGCCCAGCTATGCCGATGCAGGCTTGTCCTGGAGCATCGATCCCGTCAATCTGCCTTTTATTCCCGGCGTGCAACACCTGGCGCGACGCTATGACGGCCTGCATGACGTGCTGCGCGACGCGAGTCCGGATTCCTGGGGGCAGATGCTGATACGCCGCGCACACCAGCTGGGCGAAAAAGCCACGGCCATCGAGTTCCTGCGCCTGTCGGGCAATGGCGACCGCTGGGGTGCGCTGGCTGTGGGCGACACGCCCAAACCAAACATAGCGCAGCTGGCCAGCCCCACGCTGCATCGCCTGGACGCGCTGGTGCAGGAACTGCTGGCCATCGCGGAAAGCCGGCCGCCACTCAATGCGCCCTTGCGCAAGCGCCTGTTCGCCACCCCGAGCATGGGCGGCGCACGCCCGAAGGCCACGGTGCGGGACGGCGAAGACTATTGGCTGGTGAAACCGGGCCTGATGACCGATACGGTCGACCTGGCGCTGCTGGAATACGCGACCATGCAATGGGGCAAGGCGGCCGGCCTGCGTTTCGCCGACACGCGCCACCATGCATTGACGGCCGAACGCAGCGTCGTGCGCATCCTGCGTTACGACCGGCGCGGCGCGCAACGCGTCATGACGGCCAGCGCCGCTTCGCTGCTGCAAGTGCAATATCCGCCGGTGGACGCGGCCGACAGCGATGGCGCCAGCTATCCCCGCCTGGCCGAAGAACTCCGGCGCATCGGCGCGCCGCCGGAAGACGGCATCGAGCTGTTCGGCCGCATGGTCTTCAACGGTGTCGTCGGCAACAACGACGATCATCCGCGCAACCACGCCGTGCTGTTCGACCTGGATGAACAGCGCTGGCGCCTCTCGCCCGCGTTCGATGTCGTGCCGGATACGGAAGACGACCCGCAAACGCTGGTCATGCAAGTGAGCGCCGGCCGCCGCGACATCACGCGCGACGCCATGCTGCGCGATCACACCCGTTTCGGCTTCGCCACGCGCCTGCAGGCAGAGGAGCATGTCGATGCCTTACTTGTGCGCATCGCCGAAGCTTTTGCGCAGGCGGCGCCGCTGCTGAACGGGGCCTTGCGGGCACGGATGGCGGAGCGCTTGCGGGTGATGCTGGTACGACTGGCTTAGGCGAAATCGGGTTTGCGGTATTTTCCCAGTCTGCTAGGAGATTTCTCTGCGGATGATGTCCGCGCCCGCGCTAAGCGCATGCAATTTCCCTCTTGCCACGCCACGCGCCAAGGGCGCCATGCCACAGTTGGTGCTAGGGTAGAGCTTGTCGGCATCGACAAAGCGCAGCGCCTTGCGCAGGGTGTTGGCCACTTCCTCCGGCGTTTCAATGGCATTGCTTGCCACGTCGATGGCCCCGACCATCACTTTTTTGCCGCGTATGAGTTCGATCAGGTCGATGGGCACACGCGAGTTGTGGCATTCCAGCGAGATGATGTCGATATTCGACTGCTGCAGCTTGGGGAACGATTCCTCATATTGACGCCACTCGGACCCCAGCGTATTTTTCCAGTCCGTATTGGCCTTGATGCCGTAGCCATAGCAAATATGCACGGCCGTTTCGCATTTGAGGCCTTCGATCGCCCGCTCCAGGGTGGCGATGCCCCAATCGTTCACTTCATCAAAGAACACATTGAAAGCGGGTTCGTCAAACTGGATGATGTCGACGCCGGCCGCCTCCAGTTCCCGCGCTTCCTGATTGAGGATCATGGCGAATTCCCAGGCCAGTTTTTCGCGGCTTTTATAGTGGCTGTCATACAGCGTATCGATCATCGTCATCGGACCTGGCAGCGCCCATTTGATCGGCTGCGTGGTCTGCTGACGTAAAAATCTGGCGTCGTCCACAAACACCGGCTTGGTGCGGCTCACGGCGCCCACGACGGTCGGCACGCTCGCATCGTAGCGGTCACGAATCCGGACGGTCTCGCGTTTGTCAAAATCCACGCCGCTCAGATGCTCGATAAACGTGGTGACAAAATGCTGGCGGGTCTGCTCGCCATCGCTGACGATATCGATGCCTGCCTGCTGCTGTTCCTGCAGCGACAAGCGCAAGGCATCCTGTTTGCCCTCGATTAACTCCTCGTCCTGTAATTTCCACGGCGACCAGAGTTTTTCAGGCTGCGCCAGCCAGGAAGGTTTGGGCAAGCTGCCGGCGGTTGAAGTAGGCAATAATTTTTTCATGATCAGCGATTTCGTGTATTGGGATTAATCAGCGAGCGTGGCGGCAGCCCATTGTTCAAGAACATGCTTGTACGGCTTGATGAAGTGCTCTTCCGTATATTTGCCCTGCTTGACAGCCAGCTGGCTGCGCTCTTCCCGGTCATAGACAATTTGCGTCAACGAATAATCCTGATTCTTCAGGCTGGGCTGATAGCATTTCCCCGCCGCGGCATTGGCGTTGTAGATTTCGGGCCGGTAAATCTTTTGAAAGGTTTCCATCGTGCTGATGGTGGCGATCAGCTCCAGATTGCTGTAGTCGGCCAGCAGGTCGCCGATAAAATAAAACGCCAGCGGCGCGGCACTGTTTGGCGGCATGAAATAGCGCACCTGCATGCCCATTTTCTCGAAATAGGCATCCGTCGAGGAGAACTCGTTTTGCTGATACTCGACGCCCAGGATGGGGTGCTGATTTTCCGTGCGCTGATAGGTCTTGCTGCTCGAAGCGCTGAGGCAGATGACCGGCGGCTTGCTGAAACGCTCTTGATAAGCATCGGATCTGACAAAGTGCTTGAACAGCTTGCCATGAAAATCGCCGAAATCATCCGGTGCACTGAATGCGGATTGATTGTTGTTGTGCTCTGGCAGCACCACGCTGAAGTCGTAATCGCGCACGTAAGAGGAGAAGTTATTCCCCGCAATGCCCTCGATGCGTTGGCCGGTTTTTTTATCGATGATATTCGGCTTCAATATCTCGATCAGCGGGATATTGCCGCCTTTGACATCGATATTCAACTCGACGGAAATGATTTCGAGCTCGACCGAGTAGCGGTCTGCCTTCGGGTTGTCCCAATGCGCCAGGCTGTTGAAGCGGCTGTCGATCATTTTCAGGGTGTTGCGCAAGTTCTCCTGGCGGCTCTTTCCCCTGGCCAGATTGGCAAAGTTGGTCGTCAGGCGCGTAGTGTCCGATGGATGATAGTTTTCATCGAAAACAATGCTCTTGATGCTGAATACAAAATCGTTGCTCATGGTGTTCTGCTGTCCTGAATTCTGCGAAAAGATGAATGTGTTGCTTGCTTGGTACCCGCGGTGAAGCGTCTCAGGCTACGGCCAGCTCGTCAGCCGTGGCCGAGCTCGCATGGCGCGTCAATGCGATCAAGGGCAAGGCCCGTTGCACCGCCAGTGCGGCCCGCTGGAGCAGCGCCTCGTCCTGCAGACGGTAGTCGAGGAAATCCTTGTCGGTCGCATAGACGCCCAGCGGCAAGGTGCGTGCCTGGAAAAAGCTGAACAGGGGCCGCAGCTGGTGATCGATCATCAGGGCATGGCGCTCGCTGCCGCCGGTGGCCGCCAGCAGGATGGGCTTGTCGACCAAGGCGTCCTGATGAATGAAGTCGAAGAAGTGCTTGAACAGTCCCGTGTAGGCGCCGCGATAGACCGGGGTTGCCACCACCACGATGTCGGCTTGCTCGACCGCCGCAAGTTCCCGCTCCACCGTCTCGGGCAACTGCGAGCGCCAGACGGCGCCGGCCAGCTGCGGCGCCAGCTGACCCAGTTCGACCAGGCGTTGTTCGCACAGCACTTCGTCGGCGATCAGGTCCATCAGGTGTTCGGCCAGGGCTGCCGCCTTGGAAGGGCGTTGCAGCCCACCGGAAACGGCGACTATACGCAATGGACGTGTCATGGTTGCTTTCATAGGGAGTGATGCGCGAAGGCCTAGTAAATGCCGGCAACAGGGAAGTGGATGATAGCGGGAGGAATCGATGAAGTATAATGGTCATATTTCATACATCCATGAATATGGCTCATTCCAATGCTTGAACGCATCCACCTCAGCATCGTCCAGCAAGTCGAAAAACAGGGGTCGTTGACGGCCGCCGCAGGCGTGCTGCACCTGACCCAGTCGGCCCTGAGCCACAGCATGAAGAAGCTGGAGCAGCAACTGGGCACCGACGTCTGGCTGCGCGAAGGGAGAAATTTGCGCCTGACGCAGGCCGGCCAGTATCTGCTGGCGGTGGCGAACCGGGTGCTGCCGCAACTGGACCTGGCCGAAGAGCGCCTGGGCCAGTTCGCGCAGGGCGAGCGCGGTGCGTTGCGCATCGGCATGGAATGCCACCCCTGCTACCAATGGCTGCTCAAAGTGGTGTCGCCGTATCTGACCGCATGGCCCGACGTGGATGTGGACGTCAAGCAAAAGTTCCAGTTCGGCGGCATCGGCGCGCTATTCGGCTACGAAATCGACCTGCTGGTCACGCCCGACCCGCTGTACAAGCCGGGGCTGACATTCGAACCCGTGTTCGACTACGAGCAGGTGCTCGTCGTGGCCAAGGGCCATGCGCTAGCTGGGGCGGCGTATGTGCAGCCCCGGCAACTGACGCAGGAAGTGCTCATCAGCTACCCCGTCGACATCGAGCGCCTGGATATTTACAATCAATTCCTCTTGCCGGCCGGTGTCACGCCCAAGCGCCACAAAGCCATCGAAACGACCGACATCATGCTGCAGATGGTGGCCAGCGGCCGCGGCGTGGCCGCCCTGCCGCGCTGGCTGGTCGAGGAATACGCGGCCAAGATGGACGTGGTGCCCGTGCGCCTGGGCGCGCGCGGCATCGCCAAGCAGATCTTCCTGGGCGCACGCGAGACGGACACGGCCATCGACTACGTGCGGGCCTTCATCGCACTGGCGCGCCAGCCTGTCGTTGCGCAAGGAAGCTAAGCACGCACGCCTGTTCACTGGGGCCGGCTACCGCGCGCCTTCCATGGCTTCCACGGTGTCGAAAATATGCGCCAGCGCGCTTTCCATGGCGCCGGCCGTAGCGTCGCCGCTCTGGTTGGTGATGATGAAGACGCCAAGCTGATACTTGGGAACGACGTAGGCGTAGCTTTGCGCACGCGGCACGCCGCCATGGTGGACATAATGCGTGCCCAACTGGCGATTGTTGCCGATGTTCCAGAAATAGCCGATGCTGAAGTCGTCCTGAAAGCGGACCAGCGGCTGGTGCGATTCGACGACGGCAGGATGGGCGCGGTCTGGCGCATGGCCGCAGGAATATCGTGCGCAGGTGCCGTGGCTGCGGGCTTGCAAGCTGCCAGCACGAGTGTCATTCCAGTCATGATTGCGGCGAGTTTGGTCATCATGCGCACCATCGAAGGGGGACGGGCATTCTCGCACAATGGCTTCGGCGGCGGCAGAAAAAAGTCACGCGCATGGTTTTTCCAGACTAAAAGAAAACGCCACCCGGAGGTGGCGTTTTCTTTCTATTCCCGGCGGCCCGGGGCGGCCCCCGCCCGGCTTACTCCACAGTCACCGACTTGGCCAGATTCCTTGGCTTGTCCACATCCGTGCCGCGCGCCAGTGCCGTGTGGTACGCCAGCAATTGCAGCGCGACCACGTGCAGGATCGGCGACAAATCGCCGTAGTGCTCGGGCAGGCGGATCACGTGCAGGCCTTCGCCGGAGCTGATGCGCGAGTCGACGTCGGCGAAGACGTACAGCTGGCCGCCGCGGGCGCGTACTTCCTGCATGTTCGATTTCAGCTTTTCGATCAGGGCGTCGTTCGGCGCGATGGTGACGACGGGCATTTCATTCGTCACCAGGGCCAGCGGGCCGTGCTTCAGTTCACCGGCCGGATACGCTTCGGCGTGGATGTACGAGATTTCCTTCAGTTTCAACGCGCCTTCCAGGGCGATCGGGTAGTGCATGCCGCGGCCCAGGAAGAGGGCGTTTTCCTTGCGCGCGAATTCTTCGGACCAGGCGATGATCTGCGGTTCCAGCGCCAGCACGGACGCGATGGCGACGGGCAGGTGGCGCATGGCTTTCAGGTGCGCCGCTTCCTGCTCTTCGGACAGGTGACCGTTGACTTGCGCCAGGCACAGGGTCAGCAGGAACAGGCCGGCCAGCTGCGTCGTAAACGCCTTGGTCGACGCCACGCCCACTTCCACGCCGGCGCGCGTGATGTAGGCCAGCGCGCATTCGCGCACCATGGCGCTGGTGGCCACGTTGCAGATGGTCAGGGTGTGCTGCATGCCCAGGCTGCGCGCATGTTTCAGGGCGGCCAGGGTGTCAGCCGTTTCGCCGCTTTGCGAAATGGTCACGACCAGGGTGTTCGGATGCGGCACGCTGTCGCGGTAGCGGTATTCGCTGGCCACTTCCACGCTGACGGGCACCTTGGCGATCGACTCGATCCAGTACTTGGCCGTCATGCCCGCATACGAGCTGGTGCCGCAGGCGAGGATCAGCACGCGGTCGATCTGCTTGAAGATTTTATACGCGTCGTCGCCGAACAGTTCCGGCATGATGCCCGTCACGCCTTCGAGCGTGTCGCCGATGGCGCGCGGCTGCTCGAAGATTTCCTTCTGCATGTAGTGGCGGTACGGGCCCAGCTCGGCCGCGCCCGTGTGGGCGTGCACGGTTTTCACTTCGCGCTCGACGGGCTTGCCGTCGACGTCGACGATCCAGCAGCGCGACAATTGCAGGTCGACCACGTCGCCTTCTTCCAGGTAGATGATCTGGTCCGTCGTACCGGCCAGCGCCATGGCGTCCGACGCGACAAAGTTTTCACCATTGCCCAGGCCGACGATCAGGGGCGAGCCCTGGCGCGCGGCCACCACGCGGTGCGGCTCGTCGCGGCAGAAGACGGCGATCGCATACGCGCCGTCGAGGCGTTTCACGGCCTGCTGCACGGTCTCGAACAGGTCGCCGTTATACATGTGCTCGACCAGGTGGGCGATCACTTCCGTGTCCGTCTGGCTCTGGAAGACGTAACCGAGGGCCGTCAGTTCGGCGCGCAGTTCGTCATGGTTTTCGATGATGCCGTTATGCACCAGTGCCACGCGGGCGTTCTCTTCCGTCGGGGAAAAGTGCGGATGGGCATTGAACGAGACCGGGGCGCCATGCGTGGCCCAGCGCGTGTGGGCGATGCCCGTAAAACCGCTCAAGCCTTCTTCGGCGATCTGCTTTTCCAGCTCGGCCACACGCGCGGTGGAACGCGAACGCTGCAGCCGGCCATCCGCATGCAGGGCGATGCCGCAGGAATCGTAGCCGCGGTATTCCAGGCGCTTCAAGCCTTCGACCAGAATGGGAGTGATATTACGTTGCGCTACCGCGCCGACGATGCCGCACATGGAAACCTCTGTCTAAAATTTAATCAATGCACGCATGCTAATGCAGAGTGCATGAAATATGCTTTCTAAATCCGTATATTTTTGACTGAATATTTCATGACTATTTCACGGTGAAATATTATTTCATTTATACTCGATATATTTTCTAATTCATCAAAATCATGAGCGAGCACAATATTACCCTCGATGAAATCGATCGTCGCATCCTGAATGCCCTGCAAATTGATGCGTCGCAAACCAACAGCGAGCTGGCGCAAGCGGTACACGTCTCGGCGCCCACATGTTTGCGGCGGGTCAAACATTTACGGGAAAGCGGCGTCATCGAGCGGCAAGTGGCCATCGTCGCGCCGCAGCTGGTGGGCGCGCGCCTGACGGCCATTGTGGAAATCACGCTCGACGTGCAGGCGGCGGAGCGCATGGCCGAATTCGAGCAACTCGTGGCGGACGAGCCCGCCGTGCTGCAATGCTACCGCGTCTCGCCCGGGCCCGACTTCGTGCTGATGGTGCAGGTTGCCGACATGCCCGCCTACCACGCGCTGGCGCACCGCCTGTTCGCCGCGCACGCGAATGTGCGCAACGTAAAAAGCTATTTTTCCACGTTTCGCAGCAAGTTCGAGACCCGCATCGCGGTATAAATCCGGTTGGCAGAGAAGTTATCCCCGCTTATCCCAGCCTTTTCGCCCGCTTATGCACAAGCTTATCCACAGTATGAAAATCGTGGATTTCCACGGCCGCCGCCATCCAGCCGCGCATGAGGCCTCTGAATAAATAGACATCAGCTCCCGGACAAAACTTATCCCGGCTTATCCAACGCTTGCCCACGCTTTAATCACAGGCTTTTGCACAGCTTTACCCACAGCCAGGCTTTACAAATTTGTCTTAAATACCCTTGTAATACAATGACTTATAAGTTATTCATGACTTATTCGCCAATTACGCACAAGCTTATCCACAATCCAGGCAGGCAAAAATCTGAGGCTACTTTCGTAGTCTGCGAGACGAGCGCGTCTGCTCGGGCACCAAACTTCGCCAGATAACTTATCCCATCTTTCCCACAGGTTTTTCACCATTTATACGCAACTTATACCGGGCTTATCCATCACTTGTCCGCCTGCTTGTTCACATGTTTATCCACACACCAAAATACAGCAGAAATACTTGATGCAAATAAAGCTGCAACTTATCCCGGGTTACCAGCCAGCTTTCCACAGGATTATCCACAGGCGTAAAAAAACGCCGCCAGCCCGGACAGGCTGGCGGCGTCATGCCGGGTGAGGGCGGACTCGCTTACTTGGGGATTTTCACCGGACGCGTCCAGCCGTCGATGGTCACCTGGCGCGCGCGCGACACCGTCAGCTTGCCGGCCGGCGCATCCTTCGACAAGGTCGTGCCGGCGCCCAGGGTGGCGCCCTTGCCGACGGTGACGGGCGCGATCAGCTGGCTGTCGCTGCCAATGAAGGCGTCGTCTTCAATCACCGTGCGGAACTTGTTCACGCCATCATAGTTGCAGGTGATCGTGCCGGCGCCGATGTTGACCTTCGAGCCGATGGTGGCGTCGCCGATGTAGGCCAGGTGGTTGGCCTTACTGTGCGCGGCGATCTGGCTGTTTTTCACTTCGACGAAGTTACCGACGTGCACGTCTTCCGCCAGGACCGTGCCCGGGCGCAGGCGCGCGTAAGGGCCGATGATGGAAGCGGCGCCGACGACGGCGTCCTCGAGATGGCAGAACGGCTTGATGTGCGCGCCGGCGGCCACGGTGGCATTGATGATGACGTTGTTGGCGCCCACGCGCACGCCGTCGCCCAGTTCCACGCGGCCTTCGAACACGCAGCCGACGTCGATGGTGACATCGCGGCCGCAAATGAGTTCGCCGCGCACGTCGATACGGGCCGGGTCCAGCAGGGTCACGCCGCGCTCGAGCAGGGCTTGCGCGATATTGTTCTGGTGGATGCGTTCCAACTGGGCCAGCTGCACCTTGCTGTTGACGCCCGCCACTTCCCACACGGCAGCCGGGTGGGCCGAGGTGACTGCCACGCCGTCGGCGACGGCCTGGGCAACGATATCGGTCAGATAGTATTCCCCTTGGGCATTGTCATTCGACAAGGCCGACAGCCACTGCTTCAGCTGCACGGTGGGCGCGACCATGATGCCGCTGTTGATCTCGCGGATGGCGCGCTCGTCTGGCGTGGCATCCTTTTCCTCGACAATGCGCACGATGGCGCCGTGCTCGCGCACGATGCGGCCCAGGCCGAAGGGATCGTCCTGTTCCACGGTCAGGATGGCCAGCTTGTCCTTGCCGGCCGCCTGCACCAGTTGCTGCAGGGAAGCGGCGCTGGTCAGCGGCACGTCGCCGTACAGGATCAGGGTCGGCACGCTGTCATCCAGCAACGCCACCGCTTGCTGCACGGCATGACCGGTGCCCAGCTGCTGCGTTTGTTCCGCCGCGTCGATCGCCAGATCCTGCTTGGTCTTGTAGCCGTCCAGCAACTTCAGCACCGCTGCGCCCCCATGACCGTAAATCACGCATAATCGGGACGGCGCCAGGACGCGCGCCGTGTCGATGACGTGCGACAACAGCGGCTTGCCCGCCAACGGGTGCAATACCTTGGGCAGTGCCGACTGCATGCGTTTGCCCATACCGGCAGCGAGAATGACAACGTTCATAGACCGTAATTTTATAAGTTAAGAATATGAAAAAGTTTAACACGCAGGCCCCGTCTTCCACGCCCTTCCAGCGGTTTACTTATGCCGTGCTGGCCGTCATGCTTGTCGTCATGGCCGGCTGCAGCGGCTTGCGCCTGGCCTACAACAACGGCGATACCGTGCTGTACTGGTGGCTGAACGCGTATGTCGACCTGGACCGCGACCAGAAGGGCTGGGTGCGCGAAGACATCGACAAGCTGTTCGACTGGCACCGCAAGACGCAATTGAAGGATTACGTGGAAATCCTGCGCACGGGCCAGAAACAGCTGCAAGGCAATATCACGCAGGCAGACCTGATGGCCGACTACAGCGAGATCAAGCAACGCACCCAGGCGCTGCTGCTGAAAGCCACGCCCGAGCTGGCCGACCTGGCCCGCTCGCTCAAGCCCGAGCAGATCACGCAGATGGAAAAGAAGTTCAAGTCGAACAATGAGGATTACCGCAAGAAATACCTGAGCGGCGACCAGGAGAAGCGTCAGAAACTGCGTTACAAGAAAGCCATGGAGCAATTCGAACTGTGGTTCGGCAGCTTCAGCAGCGAGCAGGAAGCCATCATCCGCAAGGCGTCCGACGCGCGTCCGCTGAACAATGAGATCTGGCTCGACGAACGCATGCGGCGCCAGCAGAATGTGTTGACCCTGGTCAAGAAAGTCCACCAAGAAAAACTCGGCAAGGAAGCGGCCGCAGCCTTGATCACGACCCTGATCAAGGACAGTTTCGAGCGCCTGGAACACTCGGAGCGCAAGGCCTTTTTTGACGCCTACGAAAGCAGCACGGCGCAGATGATCTTGACGGTGATCAAGATCGCCACACCGGCGCAAAAAGCCCATGCCGTCAAGCGCATGCAGGGCTGGATCGACGATTTCAATTCCCTGGCCACGCAAGCCAAATAGGCAGGCAGCGCCAGCAGGGGGGGATGGGGCCATATGCTATAGTGGCCGCCATCGAATTGAAGAAATCCCCATGCAAAAAAAAATTAAAAAACCCGCCAAAGTCCCCGTCCACCACGCGCCGCCACCGAACCAGGTGCGCATCATCGGCGGCCAGTGGAAGCGCTCCGTGCTGCCTGTTTTGCAGGCACTGGGCTTGCGCCCGACGCCGGACCGCGTGCGCGAAACCGTATTCAACTGGATCAACCACTTGCGCGACGGCGACTGGGCCAACGCCCAGGTGCTGGACCTGTTTGCCGGCAGCGGCGCACTGGGCTTCGAGGCGGCCAGCCGCGGTGCGGCGTCCGTCACCATGGTCGATACGCATACGCCCGTGATCCGCCAGCTGGAAGAAAACAAGACGAAATTGCGCGCCGACAATGTCCAGCTGCTGCGCGGCGACGCCCTGCTGACGGCGCAAGGCCTGGCAGCGCGCGGCCAGCGTTACGACCTGATCTTCCTCGATCCGCCTTACCAGCAGGATTTCCTGGCGAAAGTGTTGCCGCTGTGCGCCAACCTGCTCAAGGAAGGCGGCATGATTTACGCGGAATCGGGCTTGCCGCTGGTCTTCGATGAAGCCAGCGCACTGGAAAAGCCGGAATGGATGGCGCCATGGGAAGTCATCCGCGCCGACAAGGCGGGCACCGTTTATTATCATTTGCTAACTTACAACAAAGTGCCGGCAACTGCCTGAATCTGCCTATAAATGAGGCAAAAAAGCCCCCTGGCCCGAGGCGCAGCACCAAGGTAGTCACCAATTTCAGGCATAATGCGCGTCTATATTGGTGCATCATCAGGGAGCCGCAATGGTTGTAGCCGTTTATCCAGGAACATTCGATCCGCTCACGCGCGGTCATGAAGATTTGGTGCGCCGCGCATCGGGCCTGTTTGACAAGCTGATCGTCGGTGTGGCCGACAGCAAGAACAAGCAACCGTTTTTCTCGCTCGACGAACGCCTGGAAATCGCCAACGAAGTGCTCGGTCACTACCCGAATGTGCAAGTGGAAAGCTTTTCCGGCCTGCTCAAGGATTTCGTGCGCAAGCATGAAGCGCGGGTCATCGTGCGCGGCTTGCGCGCCGTCTCCGACTTCGAATACGAATTCCAGATGGCGGGCATGAACCGCTACCTGCTGCCCGATGTCGAAACCATGTTCCTGACGCCGTCCGACCAGTACCAGTTCATTTCGGGCACCATCGTGCGCGAAATCGCGGCACTGGGCGGCGACGTCTCCAAGTTTGTCTTCCCCTCGGTGAACCGCTGGCTGCAAAACAAGATTGCCGCCAACGCTGCCTCATCGCAATAAGTAAGAGTGAAATCATGGCATTACTGATCACCGACGAATGCATCAATTGCGACATTTGCGAGCCCGAGTGCCCGAATGACGCGATCTACATGGGCGCGGAAATCTACGAAATCGATCCCAACAAGTGCACCGAATGCGTGGGGCACTTTGACGAGCCGCAATGCCAGCAAGTGTGCCCAGTCAGCTGCATCCCCTTCAATCCCGCCTGGCGCGAAAGCCAGGAGCAATTGATGGCCAAGTACGAACGCCTGCAGGCGGAACTGCCTGCCGCCAAACCCTAAGCATTTCTTCCTCGCCACTTCTGCGTGGCGCCAGCTTCTGCCAACTGTTCTACACTGTGTGCTTGTGCGGACTTATCCACAGCACATGTTTCTCTACGGAGGCAGAAGATGCAAATACGCACATTCCGTTTGGGCCGCTCCCTGGCCGCCGCCTGCCTGTGCGCCGCCCTGGCGCAACCTGCGCTGGCCGTCGAAGTGGGCGGCGTCAGGCTGGACGACACGGTGCAGCTGGCCAGCCGCGAGTTGAAACTCAACGGCGCCGGCGTGCGCTACAAGGTCATCTTCAAGGTCTACACGATTGCGCTGTACCTGCCGGAAAAGAAAACCCAGCTGACCGACATCCTGGCACTGCCCGGGCCGCGCCGCCTGGAAATCGTCATGCTGCGCGACATCACTTCCGACGAGCTGGGACAAGCGTTCATGCAGGGCTTGAAGCGCAGTTCCGACCAGGCCGACCGTACGCGCCTGCTGAGCCAGACGATGCAGTTCGGCGCCATGTTCGAAACGGTGCCCGGGCTGAAAAAGGGCGATATCCTCACCGTGGACTGGCTGCCGGAAGAGGGGACCTTGTGCAAGCTGAACGGCAAACAGGTGGGCGACATGGTGCCGGATCTGGCTTTTTACAATGCGCTGCTGAAAATCTGGATCGGCGCCCATCCGGCCGACACGGTGTTGCGCGCGCATTTGCTGGGCGACGTGGCATAACCGGCTGGCGGCTGGCGGCGGGCGTAAAAAAAGCCAGCGCAGGCCGGCTTATCATTTGCAACAGTTGATCGCTCAGGCGCGCGTCGACAGGGCGCGCAATTCGGCGGCGTTGCTTGGCGACACGCCATCCATCTTGCCCAAGGTACGTTGCAAGGCTTGCGCTTCGCGCATCTGCTGGCGCGCCAGGCGCTCTTCGCGGCTCAGCTTGGGACGCACCACCAGCACCATGGCGCGGGCAATGCCCACCAGCAAAGGCTTGAACAGCAGGGCGAAGGCGCCCACGGCAACGATCACCAGCACGAGTTGCAGGGCGTTCAGCAGGGAAATCTCCAGCACGGGTGCGGATACTGCGTACAGGGCGGAGGCGAAGGTAGACATACTGTTCCAGTGCATTATAGAATTTGCCAGTACTATAGTGCAGTGCAACATATAAATCTAATTCCATTTCTTGATACCAATTATATGAATCGTGAATGGAAAACTGTAATATTTTTTTACGAGTGAAAATATTCGTGCCCGGCGCGGTTTACACTCTTAAGTAATCAATTCAACTTTTATCTTGGGCTTTCCATGAGTTTTCTGACGCTGGATCTGAACTTGCTGCGTGTTTTCGACGCCGTCATGACGGAACAAAACCTGACGCGCGCAGCGGGCCACCTGGCGATGACGCAGCCGGCGGTATCGAACGCCATCAAACGCCTGCGCGAGAGCCTCGGTGACGAATTGCTGATCCGCACGGCATATGGCGTGAAACCCACGCCCCGCGCCGAAGCGCTGTGGCCGTCCGTACGCTCGGCTCTGGCCAGCCTGGAAGCGGCCGTCACGCCGGAAACCTTCGACGTGTCGAAGACCCACGCCACCTTCCGCATGGCCATGGCCGATGCGACGGCCGCGTTCTGGCTGCCTTCATTGATGCGCTCGATCGAACGCGAAGCGCCTGGTGTCAACGTGCGCATGATGCCGCTGACCACGCGCGAACCGCGCCCGATGCTGCTGCGCGGCGATATCGACCTGGCCGTGGGCTTCTTTCCGGGCGTGGCGGCGCAATTGTCGAGCGAGACGGGTTCGCCCATCCGCCACGAGCGCCTGTATTCCGGCAAGTATGTATGCGTGATGCGGCGCGGCCATCCGCTGGCCGACAAGGAATTGACTCTGGATAACTATTGCGCGGCCAACCATTTACTGGTGAGCTTTTCCGGCCGCGCGCATGGTTTGATCGACGAAGCGCTGTCGCAGATCCACCGCGAACGGCGCATTTTGTTGACGGTCAACCAGTTCTTCACGGCCGGGCGCGTCGTCGCCAATTCCGACCTGATCACGGTCTTGCCGCGCCATCTGATCGCCTCGACGGGCATGACGGAGTCTCTGCTGTACAAGGATTTGCCGTTGACCTTGCCGGCCGTCCACCTGGACATGCTGTGGCACGAACGCGACGCCCGCAGCCCCGCCCACAAGTGGCTGCGCAATCACCTGGAAAGCATGAACACGCCCACCCTGCGCACGGCCACGGCGGCCGGCGGCGGCGTGGCACCGAAACCGCACGTCGAGTAAGTGACTGCCAGCAAAAAAAACGCCTGATGAAACATCAGGCGTTTTTTTTATGCGTGATTGCTGGACCGATAACCGATTCTGAAACCGCCCCAGTGCTTGCCCTCGACGTGGATCGGCACGGATAAATCGTGCATGACTTCGCCCGTGTCGCGTTTATAGGTCTGCAACAGGAAGGGCTTGGTGTTGCTGCCGCAGCGCTTGCCCGTACGGTCGCTGAAGATGCGCTTGGTGCGGTTATTCACGATATCGGTGGCGTAGTCGCCCGTCAGCGGCTGGGAAAACTTCTTGTTATGCGTTGGAAAATATCCATTGTTGTCGACGGCGCCCGCATAGGCCAGATGGGGTAATGCGGCCAGCACGCCTTCCTGCAGGTCGGGCAGCACCTTGTCCGTAAACGCGTCGAACTTGGTGTTGTGCTTGGGCGGATTCGTGTTCGGGATGGGGCGGTAGTGGCGGTCGAACAGGGCTTCGCGCGTAATGCGCCCCGAGGCGATCGCCTGCTCGAACAGTTTGCCTACCTCGCGCGCGGCGCGCTGGGCCGCCTCGCGGATCTCGTCGTGCGGCGTGGCCACGCTCGATTCGCCCAGCGCGCCGGCGATCACTTCAGCCCGCTCGGCCAGGGCCATGGCCGACTGTGTGGCACGCGGCAATTCCGCATTCGTCGACAACATGCTGTCGCGGATTTGCAGGATGGCGTCGGCGATCAGCTGCGTCGTGTCGACGTGCTCGCGCGAGGCGCGGGCGATTTGCCCGATCTCGTCCTCGGACTCGCCCGACGATTCCTCGATATGGCTGAGCGAGGCATGCACGCTTTCGACATTGCGCGCCGCTTCCGTGACACCGGCCGCCAGCGAACTCATGCCACGTGCGGCTTTTTCCGCCTGTTCATTGATTTCGCGCACCATCACGCTGATTTCATCGGAGGCTTCCTTGGTGCGCTGCGCCAATTGCCGCACTTCGCCGGCCACCACGGCAAAACCGCGCCCGTGTTCGCCGGCGCGCGCCGCTTCGATGGCGGCGTTCAGCGCCAGCAAGTTGGTGCGCGCGGAAATATCGGAAATGGCTTCCGTAAAGCCGGTGATGCGTTTGGATTTTTCCTGCAAGCTCAGCATGTTGCTGGAGGCGCCTTGCGCTTCCTCGCGTGCATGATTGATGCGGCGCAAGCCCTGGTCCACTTCGGCGCGCGCCGCCACGCTTTCCACACGCACACCGGCGGCCACCTTGGCGGCCCGTTCCGCATTGGCGGCGATCTTTTCCGTCATCGCGGCATTTTGTACGGAGCTGTCGGCGATGTCGCTGGCCGTGCGCACGTCGAGTTCCACCTTCTGTTTGACGGAATCGACAAAATACGAGGTTTCCGCCGCGCCGATCATGATGGCGTCGATGGCGTTGCCCACGGTGCCGGCGAACTCGTGCAAGCCCGGCTCGCCGCGCGCACGGCTGGCAAACGACAGCAGCGCGGCGCCGATGGCGGCGGCCACGCAAGCGATCAGATACGGATGGTCGCCGCCC
The DNA here is from genome assembly GCF_002735765.1 of Janthinobacterium sp. BJB304. NCBI lineage: Bacteria > Pseudomonadati > Pseudomonadota > Betaproteobacteria > Burkholderiales > Oxalobacteraceae > Janthinobacterium > Janthinobacterium sp. BJB304. The sequence continues at coordinate 313,825 of NZ_PDZN01000001.1, read as the reverse complement.
GACAGCAGCAACAGATAGGCCAGGCAACAGGCGATGGCCATGGCCAGGATCGTGAATACAAAGAAACGCACCAGCTGATGCTGCAACTGCTTCATTTGTCCCCCGCTGCGCGAACCCGTCACGTCCCGTTGAAGGGACGTGCTGTAACCGTATGCGGGTGGGCACGATTGCCCGCCTTGCACCCTGAACGTCACGTCTATGCGGCGTTTCAGGCGGCTACCGGATAGCAGAATTGTGGTTCTACCCTACAACATTTGTTCCGATAGCTCAATCAGAAAAGTGGGGCGGCTACACCAGGGTCACTTAATCGGCAATTTGGTGGTGTTTTTGACCTCTTCCATGACGGCATAAGTGTGGGTTTCCCGCACACCTTTCTGCAACAGCGTCTTGCCCAGGAATTCGCGGTAGGCGGCCATGTCCTTGACGCGCGCCTTGACCAGGTAATCGAAGCCGCCGGCCACCATATGACATTCCAGTACCTCTGGAATGATTTGTACGCTATGCTTGAAGGCGTCGAACACTTCCGGCGTCGTGCGATCGAGCACCACTTCGATGAACACCAGCAGCGACACGTCGAGCAGCTGCGGGTTCAACTGGGCCGTATAGCCCATGATGTAACCGGATTCGTGCAGCTTGCGCACGCGCTCCAGGCAGGCGGCCGGCGACAGGTTCACGCGCGCGGCCAGCTCCACATTGCTGATGCGTCCATCGCTCTGCAATTCCATCAAGATTTTCTTACTGATCTTGTCCAGCATTCCTATCACCCCCAAATTAATATTATTTGGTTAAATTGTCGCATCAAAAACTATCTATTGCTAGTCCCCTGTATTACCAGAATTAATCCATAAGAATCCCCTTTACAATCGAATCATCTTAACGTCCGACTTTCTGTATTTTTTTGCACCAAAAAAGAGCAAGAATTACGTCAGTTTTCGTCCCCTTTTTCCTTGTAAAGAGCACTTATGCACCCTGCAGGCCCCTCGGCTTTTACCCCGATTCCTTTTGCTGCGTTCCAGGCAGAAATCCTGCCCGAAGCGACACCCCAACGCGCCGCCATCACTGCCGCCTATAGGCGCGATGAGGTTTCCGCCGTGCAGTGGCTGTTGCAACAAGTGCGCCCCAGCAGCACCGAAACGACCGCCGAAGGACAAGCGCTGGCGCACCGCCTGGTCTCGAACGTGCGCCAAAAACGCACACGCGCGTCCGGTGTCGATGCACTGATGCACGAGTTCTCGCTGTCGTCGGAAGAGGGTGTTGCATTGATGTGTCTGGCTGAAGCGCTGTTGCGTATACCCGACAGTCAGACGGCCGACCGTTTAATCGCCGACAAAATCAGCAAGGGCGACTGGAAGAAGCACCTGGGCGAATCGCCGTCGCTGTTCGTCAATGCGGCCACCTGGGGCTTGCTGATTACGGGCAAACTGGTCAGTACCAGCAGCGAATCGGGCCTCGGTTCTGCCATGACCAAGCTCATCGCCAAAGGCGGCGAACCGCTGATCCGCAAGGGCGTCGACCTGGCCATGCGCATGCTGGGCAACCAGTTCGTCACGGGGCAAACCATCGAGGAAGCGTTGAAGAACAGCCGCGAGAATGAAACGCGCGGCTACCGCTACTCGTACGACATGCTGGGCGAGGCGGCCCTGACGCAAGCCGACGCGGCCAACTACTACGCCTCGTACGAAACGGCGATCCACGCCATCGGCAAGGCGTCGAACGGACGCGGCATCCGCAACGGCCCCGGCATTTCCGTGAAACTGTCGGCCCTGCACGCGCGCTACAGCCGCGCCCAGCGCGCCCGCGTCATGGAAGAATTGCTGCCGAAGGTCAAAGCGCTGCTGTTGCTGGCAAAACAGTACAACATCGGCTTCAACATCGATGCGGAAGAGACGGACCGCCTGGAACTGTCGCTCGACCTGATGGAAGCACTGGCCTTCGATGCGGACCTGGCCGGCTTCGAAGGCATCGGCTACGTGGTGCAGGCGTATCAGAAGCGCTGCCCGTTCGCCATCGATTTCCTGATCGACCTGGCGCACCGCAGCGGCCGCAAGTTCATGGTGCGCCTGGTCAAGGGCGCGTACTGGGATGCGGAAGTCAAGCGCGCGCAAGTCGACGGCCAGGAAGGCTATCCCGTCTACACGCGCAAGGTCTACACGGACGTCTCTTACCTCGTGTGTGCGCAAAAACTGCTGGCTGCCAGCAGCCTGATCTACCCGCAGTTTGCCACGCACAACGCGCAAACCCTGTCGACCATTTATACCTGGGCAAAACGCGACGGTATTACCGACTATGAATTCCAGTGCCTGCACGGCATGGGCGAAACCCTGTACGACCAGGTCGTCGGCCCCGACAACCTGGACAAGCCGTGCCGCATCTACGCCCCCGTCGGCTCGCATGAAACCCTGCTGGCCTACCTGGTGCGCCGCCTGCTGGAAAACGGCGCCAACTCATCGTTCGTCAACCAGATCGTCGACGAAAGCGTGGCCATCGATAGTCTGATCCGCGATCCGCTGGAACAGGCACGCCTGCAGGGCGGCTTGCCGCACCCGTCGATTCCGCTGCCGCTGGACATGTTTGGCAGCGAGCGCAGGAACTCGGCCGGCCTGGACCTGTCGAATGAAGACACCTTGCGCACCCTGGCCACCGGCCTGGCGCAGCAGCAGACATGGCAGGCGGCGCCGCTGATCGATGGCGCCGTCAGCCTGAATACGCCGATGCAAGTCATCCACAATCCGGCCCAGCACGACGATGTCGTGGGCAAGGTCATGGAAGCCGGTCCGGCGGACGTGGAAACGGCGCTGGCCAGCGCCAGCGCGTATGCCATGGATTGGCAAACGACGGAACCGTCGGTCCGCGCGCAAGCGTTGCTGCGCGCCGCCGACCTGTTCGAGGAACACCATATTGAGCTGATGGCCCTGGCCGTGCGCGAAGCGGGCAAGTCGCTGCCGAACGCGATCGCGGAAATCCGCGAAGCCGTCGACTTCCTGCGCTACTACGCGGCGCAGGTGGAACATGCGCCCAACACCCTGGCGCTCGGTCCCGTCACCTGCATCAGCCCGTGGAACTTCCCGCTGGCCATCTTTACGGGCCAACTGGCCGCCGCTCTGGCAGCGGGCAACGTAGTGCTGGCCAAGCCGGCCGAGCAAACGCCGCTGATCGCCCACCGCGCCGTGCAATTGCTGCATGCGGCGGGCGTGCCGCGCGGCGCGCTGCAATTCCTTCCCGGCAGTGGAGAAGTGGTCGGGGCCGGCCTGTGCAATGACGCGCGCGTGAAAGGCGTGATTTTCACGGGCTCAACGGAAGTGGCGCAGTTGATCAACCGCAACCTGGCCGCGCGCGCCGTGGCCGAAGGCATCGACATTCCCCTGATCGCCGAAACGGGCGGCCAGAACGCGCTGATCGTCGATTCGTCCGCCTTGCCGGAACAGGTGGTGCAGGACGTGATGTCGTCCGCTTTTGACAGCGCCGGCCAGCGCTGCTCGGCCTTGCGCGTGCTGTTCCTGCAAACGGAAATCGCCGACAAGACCATCCATATGCTGAAAGGTGCCATGCAGGAATTGCGCGTTGGCAATCCTGACCGCCTGGCGACCGATATCGGTCCCGTCATCGATGCGGAAGCGCAAGGTAACTTGCTGGCGCATATCAACAAGATGAAAACCATGGCCATCGACCATTATTCGCTCGATTTGCCGACCGTCAAAGGCACGTTCGTCGCCCCGACCGTGCTGGAAATCAAGTCGCTGGCGCAATTGACGCAGGAAGTCTTCGGCCCCGTGCTGCACGTGATCCGCTACAAGCGGGCCGAACTGCCGCAACTGGTGCAATCGATCAACGACAGCGGTTATGGCTTGACCCTGGGCATTCATACGCGCATCGACGAAACCATCGCTTTCATCACCCAGCGCGCGCACGTGGGCAATATTTATGTGAACCGCAATATCGTTGGCGCCGTCGTCGGCGTGCAACCGTTCGGCGGCGAAGGCAAATCGGGCACGGGACCGAAAGCCGGTGGCCCCCTGTATCTGAAACGCCTGCAGCGCAATGCGCCGGCCGGCGCGCAGCACCAGCGCCAGGCGCCGCCCGCGCTCGACGCGCTGACCGTCTGGGCGAAGATGCATGGCCACGACCAGGTGCAGCAACTGGCGCAGGAATACGCACGCACCACCTTGCTGGGCAGCACCACCGTCTTGCCAGGCCCGACGGGCGAGCGCAATACCCTGAGCTTTGCCGCACGGGGCACGATTCTGTGCGCGGCGGCCACGTCCGGCACCTTGATGAACCAGCTGGCGGCCGTGCTGGCCACCGGTAACCAGGCCCTCGTGCTGGCGCAAGCGCCGGATCTGATCCCCGGCGACTTGCCGGCGGCGCTGAAGGACCGCATCCAGGTCGTCGGCAGCCTGGAGTCGGTCAAGCATGATTTCCAGATCGCCATGATCGAGCCCTGCCTCGATGGCCAGCTCAAACCGCTGCTGGCGGCACGGGAAGGGGCCCTGGTGGCCACCATCGCCACCACGCAGGACGGTGCCATCCCCCTGTGGCGCCTGGTCGCTGAGCGGGCGCTGTGCGTGAATACGACGGCGGCCGGTGGTAATGCCAGTTTAATGATGTTAAGTGTCTAAATTTTAAGCAGGTAGTTAACAAGGAAGGGCAGAACCAGTGGTTCTGCCCTTTTTTTATGCACGCTAGCTGAAACATCAGCCAGCCAGGCGCTGGCATAGCTGCTGAATCACTGCAAACGCATACGGCGAAGCGACGGATTGCACGAAACGCATGAAGTCGACGGCCGCCTCTTCGTTGGCATTGTCGGAAATGGTGCGCATGACCGTAAACGGCACACCGAGTTCAAAACACACTTGCGCCACGGCGGCGCCTTCCATTTCGACGGCCAGCAAGTCAGGGATATCCGCTTTCAGCTGGTTGATATGCGCGGCGCTGCCGATGAACTGGTCGCCGCTGGCGATCAGGCCGCGGTGCACCTGCGCGTGCTGCAAGCCGAATGCCACGATATCGGCCGCCTTGAGCACGCTGGAAACATCGTCGCGCAGGAAATCTTCCGCGGCGGCGGCCAGTTGCGTGCTCAACGCCAGGTCCGTGGCGAAGCGCTGCAAGCCCGTCAGCGGCACTTCGAAGCGGGGAAACAAAGGTCGGGCGTCCATATCATGCTGCAGCAGCGATTCGGCCACCACGATGTCGCCCACTTTCACGTGTTTATCCCCACTGCCGGCCACGCCGGTGAAGACGATGTGGGTAACTCCGTACTTTTCCACAAGGATAGAAGCTGTCATGGCAGCGGCAACCTTGCCCAGACGCGACAGGACGCACACAGCGTCGATATTCCACAGGTTCCCCAGGGTGTAGTCACGCATGCCGTGCGAACGCCTCTGAGGGCCTTGCATGGCTTCTACCAGCCCCTGCTGTTCTTCGTGCAAGGCACTGATGATGCCTAAACGCATTTTTTTGTGTGAATTCATGCTGTTTTTACAGGTTTTTTGAATTGCAAAACGGTTTACAGGGTGAAAACAGCCTTTTCGGTGACTTTTCCATCGTGCGCGTTTGTCTCTGTGTTTTAAATAAAGATGTATACATAAAAATAGTAATGATAGTAAACGGCCATTTTTTTGTGGATAAGTCGGTATACCATCGAAAAATCATCGACTTAGCGCACAAAAAAGTAGGCGCACAAGCATTGTATCCAGCGAGGACTTGTTTGGGATAAAAATTGGCTTGTGGACAAAGATCGACTTTTCCCACATCTCATCCTGTGGATATGCAGGCACTTATCCACACCGCTACGCAAAAATCGCATTTTTTCTTGCTGCAATGACATGTTTGACGGGATTTGTGTGGACTGATTCCTGTCTGGCAATCGAAGCTGAGCGATCCCGAACGCGCTTCTTTCACGAACATCGGCATCCAGGTGATTCCTGGCAGACGGTTTGGCAGTGGGTAGCACTGTTGCCGTTGGCTTTTTTTTGACGTTTTTTGCATGCTTTTTGGAAATATCCCCGGACTTTCGTTTTTTTTGTCGGTTTACAATAGATCTATATATAAAAATAGTAGTAATAGTAAACGCGTTTTTTTCTGTGGATAAGTCACTTTTTTTCAACAGGATCAACCGTTTACGCGCAAAATAAAGCGTGCATAATCGCTGTATCACGCGAGGAGCAAAATTGTATAAAATGCGGGCCTGCGCATAACTTCGTGTTTACTCACAAGTCATCCTGTGGATATCAAGTGACTTATCCACAATCGTCTCAAATACCCCCTCTTTTCGACATCGCACCGTCTCTCGGCCGAATACCTGGCCAGGACGGTTGACGATTCCATTTTGCAAAACGGTTTGGCAGTGCAGTGCGCGTGATGCCGGCCGTGCCGGTTTTCGTCGCTCAGTTGTTGGCGCGATTTTTTTTGTCAGTCAAAGCAGCTCGCCGTTTTTTTTGAAGACAGGCTTGTGAACCTTCCCGAAGGAAAAGGGCAGGCAAAGCGCGCGTTGTCAGGTTTACCTTAACAAGATCGTATACAAGAATAGTAATAGTAGTTAACGGCGACATCTTCTGTGGATAAGTCCTGATTTATCCTTGTAAACAATCGCTTGGCGTACGGATAAACGCTGAGTAAGGGTTGTATCTGCCGGGGATGGTTTTGGGATAAAAAAAAGGCGTCCAAAAAAATTTTCGTTTACTCACATATCGTACCTGTGGATATCCATACGGTTATCCACAGCTTGGCGACCTTGTTTTTGAGCTTATCGTGACGCTCGCCCATATCGCTGGCCACGATTAATGTCGCCCTGGCCCAGGACTGGTGGTAATCTCAAGACGGCTCAGCAGCCATGCATGCATGAAGAAAGACAGACTCTGGTAAAGGGACGCGGTGGGGAGACACGCCGCGCGACAGCTTGATGGCATACCGAAAGGAGCTTCATTGGAATCGGCAGGCGAATACGACTACATCATCGTGGGCGGCGGCACGGCAGGTTGCGTGCTGGCCAACCGGCTCACGCGCGACAAGGATGCCAACGTTTTGCTCGTGGAAGCGGGCGGCAAGGACGATTACGTGTGGATCCACATCCCCGTCGGCTATCTGCATTGCATCGGCAACCCCCGCACGGACTGGTTGTATACCACGCAGGCGGACGCGGGCCTGGGCGGGCGCAGCCTGATCTATCCGCGCGGCAAAGTGCTCGGGGGCAGCTCTTCCATCAACGGCATGATCTACATGCGTGGCCAGGCCGGCGATTACGATCACTGGGCCGACCTGACGGACGACGCTTCGTGGCGCTGGGACAAAGTCTTGCCGCTATTTAAACAAAGCGAGGATTATTACGGCGGCGCCTCGGAAAACCATGGCGTCGGTGGCGAGTGGCGCGTGGAAAAACAGCGCCTGTCGTGGGATATTTTGAATGCGTTCCGCGACGCGGCGCAGCAGGTGGGCATCCCGAAAACCAGCGATTTCAATGGCGGCGACAATAGCGGCAGCGCGTATTTCGACGTCAATCAGCGCCGCGGCATTCGCTGGAATACCTCGAAAGCGTTCTTGAAACCGGCCGCGCGCCGGCCGAACCTGACGATCATGACGGGCTGCCACGTGGAACGTCTGCTGCTGGAAACGACGGAAACGGGGCCGCGCTGCACGGGCATCGTGTTTACGGGCGGCGGCACGCAGTGGCAGGCGACGGCCAAACGGGAAACCTTGCTGACGGCGGGTGCCATCGGTTCGCCCCAATTGCTGCAATTGTCCGGCATCGGCCCGGCCGCCTTGCTGCGCGAACACGGCATCACGCCCGTGCTGGACTCGGCTGGCGTGGGCGGCAATTTGCAAGACCATTTGCAGCTGCGTATGGTGTACAAGGTGCAGGGCGTCAAGACCTTGAACGTGATGGCCAGCAATATCGTCGGAAAAATGCAGATCGGCTTGCAATATGCGCTGTTCCAGAGCGGGCCCATGTCGATGGCGCCGTCGCAGCTGGGGGCGTTCGCCAAGTCCGACCCGCAGCAAGCCACGCCGAATCTGCAATACCACGTGCAGCCGCTGTCGCTCGACAAATTCGGCGAACCCTTGCATGCGTTTCCCGCGTTTACGGCCAGCGTCTGTAATTTGCGTCCCACCTCGCGCGGCCATGTGCACATCGCCAGCGCCGACAGCTATGCGGCGCCGAAGATCGTGCCCAATTACCTGAGTACCGAGCAGGACCGCGCCGTGGCGGCCGACGCCTTGCGCCTGACGCGCGCCATCGCCGCCGCGCCGGCCCTGAAAAAATTCGCTCCCGAAGAATACAAGCCGGGCGTGCAATTCCAGAACCAGGAAGAGCTGGCGCAGGCGGCCAGCCAGATCGGCACCACCATCTTCCACCCGGTGGGCACCTGCCGCATGGGTCTGGCCAGCGAGGCCTCTAGCGTGGTTGACAGCTCCTTGCGCGTGATCGGCGTGGCCGGCTTGCGTGTCGTCGATGCCTCGATCATGCCGTACATTACTTCTGGTAACACGAACTCGCCCACCGTGATGATCGCGGAAAAAGCGGCGCAAATGATACACGCGGCCTGGAAATAGCGGGGCAAGCGTGCGAGTTTGCGCCATTCGGGCTGGCGAAAAATCCCCGTAGTTATACTGTATTGTGCGTTAAATTTAAGTTGTGTATTATAAAAATGACTAAGTAGTACAAAAAGTACAACTAGGAGACACGATGTCAAACGTAATCTTGGAAACAAGAAATTTGACCAAGGAATTCAAGGGGTTCACCGCTGTGAGCGAGGTGAACCTGAAGGTAGAGCGGGGCCATATCCACGCCTTGATCGGTCCTAACGGCGCCGGCAAGACCACGTGTTTCAACTTGCTCACCAAATTCCTGGTCCCCACATCCGGGCAGATCCTGTTCAATGGGAAAGATATCACGGCCGCCAAACCGGCCCAGATCGCGCGCATGGGCGTGATCCGTTCCTTCCAGATTTCCGCCGTCTTCCCGCATCTGTCCGTGCTGCAGAATGTGCGCATCGGCTTGCAGCGCCAGCTCGGTACCTCGTTCCATTTCTGGCAAAGCGAACGTGCCTTGAACCAGCTCAACGACCGCGCCATGGCCTTGCTGGCCGAAGTCGACCTGACGGAGTTTGCCGACACCATCACGGTCGACATGCCCTACGGACGCAAGCGGGCGCTGGAAATTGCCACCACCCTGGCGATGGAGCCGGAAATGATGCTGCTCGATGAACCGACGCAAGGCATGGGCCACGAAGACGTGCACCGCGTCACCGAGCTGATCAAAAAAGTGTCGGCCGGCCGCACGATTTTGATGGTGGAACACAATATGAGCGTGGTCTCTGGCATATGCGACAAGATTTCCGTCCTGCAGCGCGGCGCCATGCTGGCCGAAGGCAGTTATGCGGAAGTGTCGCGCAATCCGCAAGTGATGGAAGCCTACATGGGCACCACCCACGCCGAACTGGAAGGGGCGCATTGATGGCGACACAAGTGAATGGCGGCGCACCCGCGCTGGAAATTACGCAACTGCACACCTGGTATGGCGAATCGCACATCCTGCACGACGTCAATCTGAAAGTGGAGCAGGGCGAAGTGGTGACTTTGCTGGGCCGCAACGGCGCCGGCCGCACGACCACCTTGCGCGCCATCATGGGGCTGACGGGCGCACGCACGGGCTCCATCAAAGTCAATGGCAGCGAAGCGATAGGTTTGGCCACGCACAAAATCGCCCACCTGGGTATCGGTTACTGTCCTGAAGAGCGCGGCATTTTCTCGTCGCTGTCGACCGAGGAAAACCTGCTGCTGCCGCCGACCCTGGCCAGCGGCGAGAAGGGCATGTCGGTGGAGGAAATCTACGCCATGTTCCCGAATTTGCAGGAGCGCCGCCACAGCCAGGGCACGCGATTGTCGGGCGGGGAGCAGCAGATGCTGGCCGTGGCGCGCATCCTGCGCACGGGCGCCCGTTTGCTGCTGCTCGATGAAATTTCCGAAGGCCTGGCACCCGTCATCGTGCAGGGCCTGGCGCGCATGATTACCACCCTGAAGGCAAAGGGCTACACCATCGTCATGGTGGAACAGAATTTCCGGTTTGCCGCGCCGCTGGCGGACCGGTTTTATGTGATGGAGCACGGTCAGATCGTCGAGACTTTTGCTGCATCCGAACTGGAAGCCAAGATGCCGGTATTGACCGAGCTGCTTGGCGTGTAATGCCCATGTAGTTCCGTATCGTCGTCGAGCAATCGTTTAAATAGCAAACAATAATCCCAACGGAGACACTATGAAACGTAACGCTATCGCCATTGCCACCGCCACTCTTTGCGCCCTGAGCTTTTCCGCCGCCGCGCACGCCCAGGTATCGGGCGATACCATCAAGATCGGTTTTATTTCCGACATGTCAGGCGTGTATTCCGACGTCGACGGCCTCGGTGGCGCGGAAGCCATCAAGATGGCGATCGCCGATGCCGGCGTGGTACTGGCCGGCAAAAAGGTGGAATTCATTTCCGCCGACCATCAAAACAAGGCCGACATCGCCGCCTCGAAGGCACGCGAATGGTTCGACCAGCAGGGCGTCGACATGCTGATCGGCGGCACCAATTCCGGCGCCAGCCTGGCCATGGCCAAGGTCGCGGCTGAAAAGAAAAAAATCTTCATTGCCATCGGTGCCGGCTCCTCGCGCCTGACGAATGAAGAGTGCACGCCGTACACCGTGCATTACGCCTACGACACAGTGGCGCTGGCGCGCGGCACGGGCGGCACCATCGTCAAGCAGGGCGGCAAGAACTGGTATTTCATGACGGCCGACTATGCGTTTGGCCATTCGCTGGAAAAAGACACGGCCGAGGTCGTCAAGGCGGCCGGCGGCAAGGTGCTGGGCAGCGTCAAGCATCCGCTGGGCGCCTCGGATTTCTCGTCCTTCCTGCTGCAGGCGCAAGCGGCCAAACCGCAGATCCTCGGTCTGGCCAATGCGGGTGGCGACGCCATCAACAGCATCAAGGCGGCCAACGAGTTCGGCCTGACGAAATCGATGAAACTGGCCGGCTTGCTGATCTTCATCAACGACATCCATTCGCTGGGCCTGAACCTGACGCAGGGCATGTACCTGACCGATGGCTGGTACTGGGACTTGAATCCTGAAACGCGCGCCTGGTCGAAACGCTATTTCGCCAAGATGAAGAAGGAGCCGTCGATGCTGCAGGCGGCCGACTATTCGGCCGCGGCGAACTACCTGAAAGCCGTCAAGGCCGTCGGCACGGATGATACGGACAAGGTCATGGCCTACCTGAAAAAGACCAAGATCAACGACATGTTCACCCAGAATGGCGAAGTACGTCCCGATGGCCGCATGGTGCACGATATGTATTTGATGGAAGTCAAAAAGCCATCCGAGTCGAAATACCCATGGGATTACTACAAGGTGGTCGCCACCGTGCCCGGTGCGCAAGCATATGTGACCAAGGCTGAATCGAAGTGTTCGTTGTGGAAGTAACGCAGTAGCAACCTCCACGGACTGCCCGCCGCCGCGCGGGCGCTCCGTCCTGCATGCGCTTCGCTCGCAGGGTTCGCCTTGCGCCGCCGCACCCGTTTGCGGTGGCGCGTTTCCCTTGATACCACACCGCTACCCGGCGGTGCTTTTTATACTGTGATGCCATGGAAATTTTCGGCGTTCCATTACAAGCGATGATGAGCCAGCTGCTGCTGGGTCTCGTCAACGGCTCGTTCTATGCCATGTTGTCCCTCGGTCTGGCCGTCATCTTCGGCTTGCTCAACGTTATTAATTTCTCGCACGGCGCCATGTACATGATGGGCGCCTTCCTGGCCTGGATGGGCCTCAGCTATTTCGACATCAATTACTGGGCCATGCTGGTCATCGCCCCGATCCTCGTCGGCCTGGTCGGCATCCTGATCGAAAAAACCATGCTGCGCTGGCTGTACAAACTCGACCACCTGTATGGCTTGCTGCTGACCTTTGGCATCACCCTGATCATGGAGGGTGTGTTTCGCTCGTTCTATGGCGTCTCGGGTCAGCCGTATGCCGTGCCCGAGGCGCTGGCCGGCGCGACGGACCTCGGCTTCATGATCTTGCCGAACTACCGCGCCTGGGTGGTGATCGCCTCGCTCTCCGTCTGCCTGGCCACCTGGTTCGTCATCGAGAAAACCAAGCTCGGCGCCTACCTGCGGGCCGGCACGGAAAACCCGAAACTGGTGGAGGCGTTCGGCATCAACGTGCCGCTGATGGTGACCTTGACCTTCGGCTTCGGCGTGGCGCTGGCCGGTTTCGCCGGCGTGCTGGCGGCGCCGATCATCCAGGTTTCGCCGCTGATGGGCTCGAACCTGATCATCGTCGTATTTGCCGTGGTGGTGATCGGCGGCATGGGTTCCATCATGGGGTCCATCCTGACGGGCCTGGGCCTGGGCGTGATCGAGGGCCTGACCCGCGTGTTCTACCCGGAAGGCTCGGCCACCGTGGTGTTCGTGGTGATGGTCATCGTGCTGCTGCTGCGTCCCGCCGGCCTGTTCGGCAAAGAAAAGTAATCCTCATCAGTCATGTATTGGAGCTACCACGATGAATAAGAATGTAGGCTACGCCATTGCCCTGCTGCTGGCGTTGGCGGCCCCGTTTTACGGCTACCCCGTCTTCCTGATGAAGTTGCTGTGCTTTGCCCTGTTTGCCTGCGCGTTCAACTTGCTGATCGGCTACACGGGCTTGCTGTCGTTCGGACATGCGGCCTTCTTCGGCGGCGCCGGCTATGTCACCGGTTATGCGCTGCGCACCTGGGGCTGGCCGACGGAACTGGGCTTGCTGGCGGGCGTCGCCACGGGCGCCTTGCTGGGCCTGGTGATCGGCGGCTTGGCGATCCGCCGCCAGGGCATCTACTTTACGATGATCACCCTGGCGCTGGCGCAGATGGTGTACTTCCTGGCCTTGCGCCTGCCGTTCACGGGCGGCGAGGACGGCTTGCAGGGTGTTCCACGTGGAACCTTGCTGGGCACGATAGACCTGGCCAACGACACGGTGCTGTACTACGTCGTGCTGGCCATTTTTGTCGCCGGCTTCGCCCTGATCGTGCGCACCATCCATTCGCCGTTCGGACAGGTGCTCAAGGCGATCAAGGAAAACGAACCACGCGCCATCTCGCTCGGCTACGACGTCAACAAGTACAAGCTGATGGCCATCGTGCTGTCGGCGTCGCTGGCCGCGCTGGCCGGCGCCACCAAGACGCTGGTGCTGGGCTTTGAGACCCTGACCGATGTGTACTGGGGCATGTCGGGCCTGGTCGTGCTGATGACCTTGGTGGGCGGCATGGGCACCTTGTCCGGTCCCATCCTCGGCGCCGTATTGATCATCGCGCTGGAAAACAAGCTGGGCGATGTCGGCACCTACCTGGCCACGCACACGGGCATCGAGTGGTTCGGCACCCTAGGTGAATCGGTGGGCATGGTCACGGGCGTGATCTTCGTCATCTGCGTGCTGTTGTTCCGGCGCGGCATCGTCGGCGAAGCCATCGCGCGTTTCGGCGGCAGGGCGGCCAAAGCCGCTGTCTGATTTTCAAGCAACGCCGGACGATTCGTCCGGCGTTTTTCATTGTGCGTCCACTGTTACTTCAACGGAGAGAACCACCATGCAAATGACGATCACGCGCGCGGGCACTGTTGGCACGAGCCTGTGCACCCTGCTGGCGTTGGCAGCCTGCGGCAGCAACCATGCGCCGGAAGAACTGAATCAGATGCCCGGCTACCTGGGCACCATCACGCGCGCCGACTACGACGGCAAGACGAACGATCTGCTGACAGCAGGGCTGGGCAAGACGGGGCTGGCGGGCGCCACGCCCGCGTATGCGAATGCTGAACAGCCGACGCCGCTCGAGCTGCGCCGCAATGCGATCTACGCCAATTACCGCGCCGTGCTCGACATTGCCGCCAACAGCGGCTACGGCACCCTGTACGGGCCGAACGTGGATGCGGCCGGCAACGTGGGCAGCGGCGAGGGCCTGGTGGCGGGCAGCGAATACATCGCCTATGCCGATGATGGCACGGGCAAGAAAAATGTCACCCTGATGGTGCAGGTGCCGGCCAGCTTCGACCCGGACCATGCCTGCATCGTCACGGGCACGTCCAGCGGTTCGCGCGGCATCTACGGCGCCATCGGCAGCTCGGGCGAATGGGGCCTGAAAAAAGGTTGCGCTGTGGCGTATGCCGACAAGGGTTCCGGCACGGGCTTGTATGTGTTCGAGGACGACAGCGTCAATCTGCAGAACGGCTTGCGCGCGGGAAGAGTCGCCGCCGGCAAGAACGCGCTCTTCGCGCCCGACTTGAGCGACGTCGACCGGCTTGCCTGGGCTGGCGCCTATCCGAACCGCATCGCCTTCAAGCATGCGCACTCGCAGCAAAACCCGGAGAAGGACTGGGGCAAGGTCACCTTGCAGGCGGTCGAGATGGCGTTTTACGTGTTGAACGAACGCTACGGCGTGCTGGCCCGCGACGGCAGTTCGCGCATCGTGCGCCTGACGCCAAAGAACACCATCACGATCGCCTCGAGCATTTCCAACGGCGCTGGCTCGGCCTTGCTGGCGGCGGAACAGGATACGAAAGGCTTGATCAGCGGCGTGGCGGCCAGCGAACCGCAAATCCAGCCGGCGGCGTCTAACGCTTACAGCGTGCGCCAGGGCGGGGCGGTGGTGGCCAATCCGGGCCGCGCGCTGTTCGACTACGCTACCTATGCGGCCCTGTATCAGCCGTGCATCGCTTCCGTGGCCGGCAATGCGGGACGCTGCACGGCGCTGGTGGCCAAGGGCTTATTGAACGGCGCCGACCTGGCGGCGCAGCAGGCGGACGCGAAGCAGCGCTTGCGTGCGTATGGCTGGTTGGTCGACTCTGATCCGCTGCAGGCGGCGCACGCGGGCACGAACATCCTCGTGGCCGTCACGTATGCGTATGCCTATGGGAAATTTTCCGTGACCGATAAAGTGTGCGGTTTCACGTTTGCGCAGACGGACGGCAGCGGCAATCCGATCGCGTTTACCACGGCGCAAAAAGCGGCCAGCTTTGCCGCGCAAAACGGCATCCTCGGCAATGTCGTGTACGAGAACAGCGTGGGCGGCGCCAAGGTCTACACGGCAGGCGTGTCGCCATCGACCAGCTTGGCGGACCAGTCGCTCGACGGCTTCCTGTGCCTGCGCAGCCTGGCGACGGGGCGCGACGCCGTCAGCGGCGCCAACTTGCAGGGCACCCTGGCCGGGCAAAGCGTGCGCGTGCGGGCCGGCATGGCCGAAGTCGCGGCCAGCGGCAAATTGCAGGGCAAGCCGGCCATCATCGTGCACGGCCGCAGCGACACCTTGATTCCCGTCAATCATGCTTCGCGCGCCTATCTTGGCCTGAACGCCGCCGTGGAAGGGGCCGCCAGCCGGCTACGCTATATCGAGGTGACCAATGCCAACCATTTCGATTCCTTCAGCAGCGCCTTGCCGACCCTGATCGTACCGCTGCACGTCTACCTGAACCGGGCGCTCGACGCCATGTATGCGCACTTGAACGCCAAGCAAGCCTTGCCGCCATCGCAGGTGGTGCGCACGGTGACGCGCGCCGATGCGTCGACCTTGATTACGAACGTCAACGTGCCGGTGATTGCGGCAACGCCGGCACCCGCCAATGCCGTCAGCGTGACGGGCACGCAGGTGGATATTCCGAACTAGGCTGTATCGCTTGTGAAACCTGCGGCCACGTTTCACGTGGCCGTTTTTATTCCCAGGCCGTATCGGCGATCTGGCCCAGTCCCTGAAAGACGGGCTTGGAAAACCAGTAGCCCTGCATCAGTGAAATGCCGCAGCTGGCCAGGAAGTCGCGCTCGGCGCGTGTCTCGATGCCTTCGGCCAGCACGCGGATACCGAGTTCACGGCACAGGCTGGCGATGGCGCGCACGATCGCCTGGCGCGGCGCCAGCGTATCGATGCCGCGCACCAGGTCCATGTCGATCTTGATGATGTCGGGCTGGTATTCGGCCAGCAGGTTCAAGCCCGCATAGCCGGCGCCGAAATCATCGATGGCCGTCTGGAAACCGAAGCGCCGGTAGGCGCGGAAAATCTCGACCAGGTGGGGACGGTCCTGCACCCGTTCGCCTTCCGTCACTTCAAAGATGATTTTATCGGTGGGGAAGCGGTGCAGCCTGGCCGCTTCCAGGGTGCTGCGGATGCACACTTCCGGGCGGTAGACGGCGTTGGGCAAAAAATTGATCGACAGGAAGCCCTGCATGCCGAGGCGCGCTGCACCGGCCACGGCCTTGACGCGGCACGCCTGGTCGAAGCGGTAGCGGTTGGCGTCGTTGACTTGCGCCAGCACGCTGGCCGCGCTTTCGCCGTTCGGGCCACGCACCAGTGCCTCGTGCGCATAGATGCCGCGCGTGGCCAGGTCGACGATGGGTTGATAGGCATACTCGAAGGCAAACGGCAGCGGCGCGCTGTCATGGCAGCCGGCACAGGCACCGTAGGGAAAGTGGGTGCTGTCGGGATGAATGGGGATGTCGGGAGGCGTCATGGCGTCAGTGTAGCTGGGCGGGTTGGCAGATTCCGTCTGCTGGTTCACAGTGCGGCCGCATAGATGGCGCGCGCATCGGCGCGCGTGACGGGCCGCGGATTGTTGCCCAGCAAGCGCGTCTGCAGCATGGCTTCATCGGCCAGGCGGTCCAGGTCGCCGGCTGCGATGCCCACTTCGCGCAAGGTGCACGCGATACCGGTAGCCACGGCAATCTCCTGCATGGCGTCGATCAGGGCCTCGGCCCGCGCTTCCTCGCTGCCCGTGATGCCGGGTTGCAAGACGGTCGCCAGTTGCGCATACAGGGGCGCCGCATGGGACAAGTTAAAACGCAGCACGTGCGGCAGCACCAGCGCGTTCGACAGGCCGTGCGGCACGTGGAACAGGCCGCCGATGGGATAGGCCAGCGCGTGCACGGCAGCCACGGGCGCGTTGGCAAATGCCTGGCCGGCCAGCATGGCGCCCAGCAGCATGGCTTGCCGCGCCGGCAAGTTGCTGCCATCGCGGCAGGCTGCGACCAAGTTGCTGGAGAGCAGCGACAGAGCCTGGGTAGCCAGCATGTCGGACAAGGGATTTTTCAGCAGGCGGCTGGTGTAGGCTTCGATCGCATGCACCATGGCATCGATGCCGGTGGCAGCCGTCACGGCGGGCGGCAAGCCCAGGGTCAGGCTGGCGTCGAGGATGGCCAGGTCCGCATACAGTTGCGGCGCGACCACGCCCATCTTGCTGGTGGCGCCCGTGGTGACGATGGCGATGTGCGTGACTTCCGAGCCCGTGCCGGCCGTCGTCGGCAATTGCACCAGCGGCAGGCGCTGACCGTGCACGTTGCCGATGCCGTACAGCTGGGTCAGTTCCTGGTGGCCGGGCGCCAGCACGGCGATCAGCTTGGCCACGTCCAGCGAGCTGCCGCCTCCAAGGCCGATAATCAGTTCCACGTGAAACATCTGGGCCTGGGCCACGCCAGCCAGCACGACGGCTTCGGGCGGATCGGCTTGTACATCGGAAAAGACATGCACCTCGATGCCGGCCGCTTGCAAGCTGCGCAACGGTGCATCGGCCAGACCCGTGCGCAAAAAGCCCGCGTCGGTGACGAGCAGGGCGCGGCGCACGGCGGGGAAGTGGTGGGCGATATGGGCGCCCAGTTGGGCAGCGGCGCCCGGTTCAACGATCAGATGCGGCACGGTACGGAACTGGAAGGCGGACATGCATGCTCCTGACAGTGAGGACAGAAGTCCAGCATACTCCGCTTTCCTGCCCCGTGCCTGTTTCACGTGGAACCAAAAGCGGAGCTTACTCCCACTCGAGCGCGCCGCGCTTCCATTCATAGGCCAGGCCGATGGCCAGCACGCCCAGAAAGCCCATGACGGCCCAGAACCCGGGCAGGCCTAGCTCGTTGACGTTGGCCGCCCACGGCATCAGGAAGATCACCTCGATATCGAACAGGATGAACAGGATGGCGACCAGGTAGAAGCGGATGTCGAACTTCATGCGCGCGTCGCCGAACGCCTCGAAGCCGCATTCGTACGGTGACAGTTTTTGCGCATCGGGCTTGTGCGGCCCCAGTACGCGTCCCAGCAGCATGGGCACGATGCCGACCAGGATGCCGATCAGAATGAATAGCAGGACGGGAAAATAGTGTTCGAGGAGCATGGGGATTCCTCTCAGTGGCTCGATGACAGTTTCATCAGCACGATACCGCACACGATGAGGACGGCGGCGCACACGCGCATGGTGTTGACTTGCTCGCCCAGAAAGACGATGCCAACGATAAAGGCGCCGACGGCACCGATGCCCGTCCAGATGGTGTAAGCCGTGCCCAGGGGCAGCGTGCGCATGGCCAGCGACAGCAAGCCGAAGCTGGCGATCATCATGACGACGGTGACAACGGAGGGAGTGATTTTGGTGAAACCCTCGGAGAGTTTCATCGAGTATGCCCACACGACTTCAAGCATGCCGGCAATCATTAAAAGTATCCAGGCCATGGCGGCTCCTATACAGAGCGGGCCGTCCCGGTGTGTTCCCATGATGGGGGAGGCCGTCCTCCTGGATGATCGTCGCGCTGGCCACTGGCGTGAGCACGGAGGCGAACGATGCGGCAATTGTAGCAAACATTGCCGGACCGCGCAGCGCGGCGCGGGCCTGTCCTGGCACCTGGGCGTGTTCCACGTGAAACAAAAATCGCTGTCGACTTGCCCTCGCTGAGTAAAAATTAAGCAAAAATTGGCCCGTGGAAGGTTGCGTTCGCAAAAAGACTCTATAATCGGAGCTCTCTTCCCGCATTTTTACTTGCACTGTTACCTATTTATCATGTTATTTCCTACAGAATTCGACGTCATCGTTGTCGGTGGTGGTCACGCCGGTACCGAGGCGGCCCTCGCTTCCGCCCGCATGGGGCAGAAGACGCTATTGCTCACGCATAATATTGAGACACTGGGCCAGATGTCGTGCAACCCCTCCATCGGCGGCATCGGCAAGGGCCACCTGGTCAAGGAGGTCGATGCCATGGGCGGCGCGATGGCGATTGCCACCGACGAGTCCGGCATCCAGTTCCGCATCCTGAATTCCTCGAAAGGCCCGGCAGTGCGCGCCACGCGCGCCCAGGCAGACCGTATTTTGTACAAGGCCGCCATCCGCACGCGCCTGGAAAACCAGACGAATCTGTGGCTGTTCCAGCAAGCGGTCGATGACCTGATCGTCGAAGGCGACCGGGTCGTTGGAGCCGTGACGCAGATCGGCCTGAAGTTCCTCGCGCGCGCCGTGGTGTTGACGGCCGGCACTTTCCTCGACGGCAAGATCCACGTGGGCTTGAATAATTATTCGGCCGGCCGCGCCGGCGATCCGCCCGCCATCTCGCTTTCGGCCCGCTTGAAAGAGCTGAAACTGCCGCAGGGCCGTTTGAAAACGGGCACGCCGCCGCGCATCGATGGCCGCACGATCGACTTTTCCGTGATGCAAGAACAGGCGGGCGACCTCGATCCCGTGCCGGTGTTTTCCGTCATGGGCAACACGGCCATGCACCCGCGCCAGGTGCCGTGCTGGGTCACGCACACGAATAGCCAGACGCACGACATCATCCGCGCCGGCCTGGACCGCAGCCCCATGTACACGGGCGTGATCGAAGGCGTGGGGCCCCGCTATTGCCCGTCGATCGAAGACAAGATCCACCGCTTCTCGGGCAAGGAATCGCACCAGATCTTCCTCGAGCCGGAAGGTTTGACGACGCACGAGTTCTATCCGAACGGCATCTCCACCAGCCTGCCGTTCGACGTGCAGATCGCCCTGGTGCAGTCGATGAAGGGCATGGAAAACGCCCATATCCTGCGCCCCGGCTATGCCATCGAATACGATTATTTCGACCCGCGCGGCTTGAAGGCGTCGCTGGAAACGAAGGCCGTCGCGGGCCTGTTCTTCGCCGGCCAGATCAACGGCACCACGGGCTACGAGGAAGCGGCCGCGCAAGGCATGCTGGCGGGCCTGAATGCGGCCTTGCTGACGCAGGACAAGGAAGCCTGGGTACCGGGCCGCTCCGAGGCCTATCTGGGCGTGCTGGTCGACGATTTGATCACCCAGGGCGTGCAGGAACCGTACCGCATGTTCACCAGCCGCGCCGAGTACCGTTTGAGCCTGCGCGAAGACAATGCCGACATGCGCCTGACGGAAATCGGCCGCGCGCTGGGCTGCGTGGGCGACGCCCAATGGCAAGCGTTCGAGACCAAGCGCGAAGCGGTGGCGCGCGAACTCGAACGCCTGCGTTCCACGTGGGTCAATCCGCGCATCCTGGCGGCCGCCGAATCGGAACGCATCGTCGGCCAGGCCATCGAGCGCGAGTACTCGCTGGCGGACCTGCTGTGCCGCCCGAACGTGGCCTACGACACCCTGATGAGCATGACGGGCATGGAAGGCCAGGCCCTGGCCGGCCCGGGCGTGGAAGACCCCGCCGTGCGCGAGCAGGTGGAAATCCAGCTCAAATATGCGGGCTACATCGAGCGCCAGAGCAAGGAAATCGAGCGCCATGAACACTATGAAAACCTGGCCTTGCCGGAAGGTTTCAATTACCTCGATATCGGCGCGCTGTCGGTCGAAGTGCGGCAAAAACTCGACAAGCAGCGCCCTGAAACCCTGGGCCAGGCATCGCGCATATCGGGCGTGACGCCGGCGGCGATTTCGCTGCTGCTGGTGCATCTGAAAAAGCGCGGTTTTGGCGCAGGGCAAGCCGAAATACAGACCACCACTTTAAAGGACGAGGTTGTTGAATGAAGCAGTTTGACCGGGCCGCATTGGCCCAGATTTTGAATGAAGGCATCGCCGCGCTGGGGCTCGACCTGAGCGCGGATCAGACGGAAAAACTGCTCGATTACCTGGCCTTGCTGGCCAAATGGAACAGCGTGTACAACCTGACGTCGGTGCGCGATCCCCTGCAGATGCTGACCCTGCACGTGCTCGATTCGCTGGCGGCCGTACCGGCGTTCGCGGATGCAAAGAATGTGCTCGATGTGGGCGCCGGCGGCGGTTTGCCGGGCATGGTCCTGGCCATCGCACGGCCCGATGTGAAGGTGTCGATGATCGACACCGTGCATAAAAAGACGGCATTTTTGACGCAAGTGAAGGCGGAACTGGGGCTGACCAACGTCACCGTGTACACGAAACGGGTGGAACAGCTGGAAGTGGCGCAGAAATTCGACGTGATTACCTCGCGTGCCTTTGCCGACCTGTCCGACTTCGTCAACTGGTCGCACCACGTGCTGGCCGAGGACGGGCAATTCATCGCCTTGAAAGGGGTGGCACCGCCAGACGAGAGAGAGCGACTGCCGGCAGACTGGAGAGTGACGGAATTACGAGCGATCCAGGTGCCAGGGCTAAATGCAGAGCGTCATCTGGTCTTTATAGCAAGAGTTTAAAGGCCTCGGAATTGAACGGTATAAATCATATAAACAGTTTATACGGTATAAATAATATAAACCGTATAAACGATTTATATCGTATAAATAAAATAAACAGTATAAATCGTTTCGGCCAGATGCCGGGGCGCACGATGAAGTTTGCATCTCTTTACAACTAGAAGATACATGGCCAAAATTTTTTGTGTAGCAAATCAAAAGGGTGGTGTTGGTAAAACCACAACGAGCGTCAACCTCTCCGCCGGTCTGGCCAAGTTGAACCAGCGCGTGCTGCTGGTCGACCTCGACCCGCAGGGCAATGCGACCATGGGCGCCGGCATAAACAAGGCCGGCCTGAAGGCGTCGACCTATGAAGTCATGCTGGGCGAGTCCGATGTGAAGACGGCACGCCAGCGTTCGGAAGCGGGGCGCTTCGATGTCTTGCCGTCGAACCGCGAACTGGCCGGCGCCGAAGTGGAGATGGTCGAACTCGACAACCGCGAACGCCGCCTGAAGGATGCGCTGGCCGAAGTCGACAGTGAATATGACTTCATCCTGGTGGATTGCCCGCCGGCATTGTCGATGCTGACCTTGAATGGCCTGTGCGCCGCGCATGGCGTGATCATCCCGATGCAGTGCGAGTACTACGCGCTGGAAGGCTTGTCCGACCTGGTCAACACCATCAAGAAGGTGCATGCGAACCTGAACCCGGATTTGAAGATCATCGGCTTGCTGCGCGTGATGTTCGATCCGCGCATGACATTATCGCAACAAGTGTCGGCGCAGCTGGAACAGCACTTCGGCGACAAGGTCTTCAATACCATCATCCCGCGCAACGTGCGCCTGGCCGAAGCGCCGTCGTACGGCTTGCCCGGCGTGACCTTCGACCCCAGCTCGAAAGGTGCCCAGGCGTATATCGCCTTCGGCGCCGAGATGGTCGAGCGCATCAAACATATGTAAACAAGAGGCGGGCGCCTGCACGGTTTGATGTAAGCGCTTACTCTGAAAACACGATTAGGACAGCATGGCTACGAAAAAATTAAAAGGACTGGGTCGCGGACTCGACGCCCTGTTGGGCGGCGGCGGCGATTTTGCCAGTCCGGACACGACACAACCGTCGAACTTGCCCGTATCACAAATGCAAGCCGGCAAGTACCAGCCGCGCACGCGCATGGACGAGGGGGCCTTGAATGAACTGGCCGCTTCGATCAAGGCGCAAGGGCTGATGCAGCCGATTCTGGTGCGCCCGATCGGGCAGGACACCCTGAGCGGACTTGTCAAATATGAAATTATCGCCGGTGAACGCCGTTTCCGCGCCTCGCAGCTGGCCGGCCTGACGGAAGTGCCGGTGCTGGTGCGCGACGTGGACGACCTGGCCGCCGCCGCGATGGCGCTGATCGAGAACATCCAGCGCGAAGACCTCAATCCTTTGGAAGAGGCGCAGGGCATCCACCGCCTGATCGCCGACTTCAGTTTTACGCATGAGCAAGCGGCCACTGCGCTGGGACGCTCGCGCAGCGCCGTGTCGAACCTGTTGCGTTTGATGAACCTGGCCAACCCCGTGCAAACCATGCTGATGGCCGGCGATATCGACATGGGCCATGCGCGCGCGCTGCTGGCCGTCGATGCGGCCAGCCAGATCACCCTGGCGAACCAGGTCGTGGCCAAGCGCCTGTCGGTGCGCGAAACGGAAAAGCTCGTCACCCGCACGCTCGAGGAAGCGGCCAACCCGGTTGAGCCGCGGCAAAAGGAAAAGTCCGGCGACATCGCGCGCCTGGAAGAAGAGCTGTCCGATGCGCTGGCCACGCCCGTGGTGTTCAAGATGGGCAACAAAGGCCGTGGCCAATTGGTCATCGATTTTGCCGATCTTGACGTGCTCGATGGCTTGTTGACACGTTTGCGTGGTTAAATAGCAAGCTGCAAAGACAGGGGCCATGCGGGTGTGGCCGATCCGGCCATGCTTTCCAGATGCACCACGTGATTCCTTGATAACACGGCTGGAAGCGGCCAGACAAGCGACTTTGCCATATAGTGGTGCAAATGGCGGCGAATAGTCGGTAAAGCGTCAGTTTCACGCAGCAATTGCCCTGCTGCGGTGCACCAACGTTTGACTCTATAGATCAAAGCCAACTATAATCCCGTGTCTTTGCGTGTGTAGATTTTTCTGGGAACTTGGCAATTGAGTGATTCACAACAAAGCATTGCCAAGCCAGTCTACAAAGTAGTTGCATTGCAGCTAGCAATCGCTATCAGTTTTGCCACGGTCACCCTGTTTTTCGGTGGCAGTGTCAGAGGCTGGTCCGCCGCATACGGCGGCGCTATCGCAGTCATCGGTAGCCTGGTGTATGCCCTGTTGGTGGTTCGCGGTTCTAGCGACGCCAACAAGGCATTCCGGGCGCATTTGCGCGCAGAAGTGGTGAAAATATTTATCACAGCGGTGCTGTTTATATTGGCACTGGTGTTGTTTCAGTCGGCCGCCTGGTTATGGCTGATCTTGGGTTTCGCGGTGGCAACCTTAGCATACTGGTTTTCATTGCTCGCTGTTTAATCATTGGTTTTGGGGCCTGTTGAGCTCTGAAACGACAAATCTAAATTCATTATGACCACAGAACACGCTATTGAAGCGGGCCATGCTGCCCCGGCCAACGCCACAGAATACATCAGTCACCATCTGGCCCACCTGAGAAGTGCCGACGGCATGATCAATCTGGATACGTTCTGGATTTCGGCCATTCTGGGCTTTGTTTTCCTGGCTGTTTTCTATATGGCGTCGCGCCGCGCGACGGCTGGTGTCCCTGGCAAGTTGCAAAACTTCGTCGAAATGGTCATGGAAATCGTCAATGACACTATTAATGGGGCCTTCCACGCGAAAAGCAAGGTCATCGCGCCGCTGGCCATCACTATTTTTGTGTGGGTCTGGTTGTTGAACGCGATGGACTTCCTGCCGGTTGACCTGTTGCCGAAGATCCTGAGCTGGTTTGGCGTGCATAAACTGCGCGCCGTGCCGACCGCCGACGTCAACCACACATTCGCCATGTCGCTGTCGGTCGTGCTGTGCGTGATCGCCTTCTCGATCAAGGCCAAGGGCCTGGGCGGCTGGATCAAGGAACTGTTCACGGCACCGTTCCATGCGAGCGGCCTGATCGGCACGATCGCCCTGGCACCTGTCAATTTCTTGCTGCAAATGGTTGAGCTGGTTGCAAAACTGATCTCCCTGTCGCTGCGACTGTTCGGCAATATGTATGCCGGCGAACTGATTTTCATCTTGATCGCGTTGTTGCCTTGGTGGGCACAGTGGGCGTTGGGTGGTCCATGGGCAATTTTCCATATCTTGATTGTAACTTTGCAAGCTTTTGTGTTTATGGCGTTGACGGTTGTGTATCTGAGCCTCGCGGTTGAGAAACATTAATCATTAACTTTATATTTTGTTTTTTTAGTATCTTTCGTTTTTAAATTTAGGAGAATTTTATGCAAGCTCTGATCGCACAAGTACAAAGCATGACCGTTCTGGCAGCAGCAATCATCATCGGCCTGGCCGCAATCGGCACCGCTCTGGGCTTCGCTATCTTGGGTGGCAAATTCCTGGAAGCTTCGGCACGTCAACCAGAACTGATGCCACAACTGCAAACCAAACTGTTCGTTATCGCTGGTCTGCTGGATGCTATCTCGATGATCGGCGTTGGTGTTGCTCTGCTGTACACGTTCGCTAACCCGTTCCTGTCCGCTCTGACGGCTGTTGCTCAGTAATTCGCTCCAACCCTAGGAGAAACTTTTAGTTAGGAGCAAAGGTATGGACATCAATATGTCGCTCATCGGCCAGATGATCACCTTCGCGGTGTTGGTCTGGTTCTCGATGAAGTTCGTATTTCCAGCGCTGAACAACGCGCTGGATGAGCGTGCCAAACGAATCGCGGATGGATTGGCTGCGGCCGATCAAGGTCAGGCTTCGATGGCAGTCGCTGAAAAGCGTGCGCAAGAGGCATTGAACAGTGCACGTGAAGAAGCGTCGCAACGCGTTGCGGACGCTGAAAAGCGCGCGCAGCTGGTTGCTGAAGAGATCAAGCAAAATGCACAAGCTGAAGCTGCGCGTATCATTGCGCAAGCCCAGTCGGACGCCGAACAGCAACTGTCGAAAGCACGCGAACAATTGCGCGCTCAGGTGGCTGACCTGGCTGTCAAGGGTGCCGAGCAGATCCTGAAGCGTGAAGTCAACGCTACGGCTCACGCCGAAATGTTGCAGCGTCTTGCTGTCGAGCTGTAATCATGGCAGAACTCGCAACCGTCGCCCGTCCCTACGCGGAAGCTTTGTTCCGCGTAGCCCAAGCTGGTAAGGAGTCAAGCAACCTCGCGGCGTGGTCCGAGCTGGTGTCCGAACTGGCACAGATCGGTAGCCACCCCGAGGTACAGGCGTACGCGCGCAATCCGAAGGTTTCGGAAAGCGACGTCGCCGCCACCATCCTGTCGTTGTTGAAATCGCCGCTCAATGAGGAAGTGAAAAACTTCGTCACGATGTTGATCGAAAATGGCCGCATCAGCCTGCTGCCGGAAATCGGCGCGCAATTCCATGCCTTGAAAAATGGCCTGGAAGGTGCGGCTGACGCCGAGATCACGAGCGCTTTCGATCTGAGCGAAGGCCAAACGGCCGAGCTGGTCGCAACGCTGGAAAAGAAATTCAGTCGTAAGCTCAACCCTGCCGTCACAGTGGATCCATCGCTGCTCGGCGGCGTGCGCGTGGTTGTTGGCGACCAAGTGCTCGATACCTCGGTGCGCGCCAAGCTGCAGCAACTGCACGCTGCACTGGTGTCGTAAGACACGCGCTTCGGCAGGCCAGCTTAGACAGACCCTTACCCCTCGCGCAAGCTGAGAGAAACACTTTTAGGAGTTAGTATGCAACTCAACCCATCTGAAATCAGCGAGTTGATCAAGAGCCGGATCCAAGGTCTTGACGGCGGCGCTGAAGTGCGTAATCAAGGCACGGTTATTTCCGTCGCCGACGGTATCTGCCGCATCCACGGTTTGTCGGACGTGATGCAAGGCGAGATGCTGGAATTCCCAGGCAACACGTTTGGCCTGGCAATGAATCTGGAACGCGACTCCGTCGGTTCCGTGATTCTGGGTGCCTACGAGCACATCTCCGAAGGCGACACGGTGAAATGCACCGGCCGCATTCTGGAAGTGCCAGTCGGTCCTGAGCTGCTCGGCCGCGTTGTCAACGCGCTGGGCCAGCCGATCGACGGCAAAGGCGCCATCGAGACCAAACTGACGGCCGCGATTGAAAAAATCGCCCCGGGCGTGATCGCCCGTGAATCCGTTTCGCAACCGATGCAAACCGGCCTGAAGTCGATCGATGCGATGGTTCCAGTTGGCCGCGGCCAGCGCGAACTGATCATCGGCGACCGTCAAACCGGCAAGTCGGCCGTGGCGATTGATGCGATCATCAATCAAAAAGGCCAGGGCATGAAATGTATCTACGTCGCGATTGGCCAAAAAGCCTCGTCGATCAAGAACATCGTGCGCTCGCTGGAACAGCACGGCGCGATGGAATACACCATCGTTGTCGCCGCTTCCGCTTCGGAATCGGCCGCCATGCAATACATCTCGCCGTACTCCGGTTGCGCCATGGGCGAATACTTCCGTGACCGCGGTGAAGATGCACTGATCGTCTACGATGATCTGTCCAAACAAGCTGTTGCATACCGTCAAATCTCGCTGCTGCTGCGCCGTCCACCAGGTCGCGAAGCGTACCCAGGCGACGTGTTCTACCTGCACAGCCGCCTGCTGGAACGCGCAGCACGCGTGAACGCCGACTACGTCGAGAAGTTCACCGACGGCGCCGTCAAAGGCAAGACCGGTTCCCTGACGGCACTGCCGATCATTGAAACGCAAGCTGGCGACGTGTCCGCATTCGTTCCAACCAACGTGATTTCGATTACCGACGGTCAGATCTTCCTGGAAACCTCGCTGTTCAACGCCGGTATCCGTCCTGCGATTAACGCCGGTATTTCCGTATCGCGCGTCGGTGGCGCCGCCCAGACCAAGGTCATCAAAAACCTGTCCGGCGGTATCCGTACCGACTTGGCGCAGTACCGTGAACTGGCCGCGTTTGCGCAGTTCGCTTCGGACCTGGATGAGTCGACCCGCAAGCAGCTGGACCGTGGTGCCCGCGTAACGGAATTGCTCAAGCAAGCCCAATACTCGCCACTGTCGATCTCGCTGATGGCCGTATCGCTGTTCTCGGTGAACAAAGGCTTCATGGACGACGTGCCAGTCAAGCAAGTGCTGTCGTTCGAAGCTGGTGTCCACGCTTACATGAAGACCAAGCAAGCTGCTCTGCTGGCCAAGATCGAAGAAACCAAGCAACTCGACAAAGACAGCGAAGCAACTCTGTCGGCGGCCATTGCTGATTTCAAGAAATCCGGCGCATATTAAGCGGCCAGGCGGCGCCCGCCTCGAGTGAGGCGCCGCCCTACGCGCAGAAGGAGTAAGGACTCATGGCATCAAGCAAAGAGATACGAGGCAAGATCAAGAGCGTAGAGAATACGAAGAAGATCACCAAGGCGATGGAAATGGTCGCCGCGTCCAAAATGCGCAAGGCGCAAGACCGGATGCGGGCCGCTCGTCCCTACAGTGACAAGATTCGGAATATCGCCGCCAATCTGGCGACCGCCAATCCGGAATACACGCACCCGTTCCTGGCAGCTGCCCAGGGTACGCAAGCGAAGGCAGTGGGTTTCATCGTTGTCACGACCGACAAAGGTCTGTGCGGCGGCATGAACACCAACATCCTGCGCCAGGTGACGTCGAAGTCGCGCGAGCTGGAAGCAGCTGGCAACCGGATTGAAGCAGTTGCCATCGGTAACAAGGGTTTGGGTTTTTTGAATCGCATCGGCGTCAAGATCGTCGCCTCTGCCATTCAAACCGGTGATACGCCGCACCTGGATAAATTGATCGGACCTGTCAAGGTCATGCTCGAAGAATTCCAGGCTGGCAAGCTCGACGCAGTGTACCTGTGCTACACCAAATTCATCAACACGATGAAGCAGGAACCAGTGGTCGAACAGTTGCTGCCGTTGACGGCTGACAAAATGGTCGCCGACAAGAGCGCACACTCGTGGGATTACATCTACGAGCCGGATGCACAAAGCATCATCGACGAATTGCTGGAGCGCTATGTAGAAGCGCTGGTGTACCAGGCAGTCGCGGAGAATCTGGCGTCCGAGCAATCGGCACGGATGGTCGCGATGAAAGCTGCAAGCGACAACGCGGGTAGTGTGATCGGCGAATTGAAGCTGATCTACAACAAGACCCGCCAAGCTGCGATTACCAAAGAACTCTCCGAAATCGTCGCCGGTGCGGCTGCGGTTTAAACGAATTTAACTATATTGAAGGAACGAACATGGCTGATGGCAAAATCGTTCAGTGTATCGGCGCTGTGGTGGACGTTGAGTTTCCCCGCAACGCGATGCCTAAGGTATTTGATGCCTTGAAGATGGCAGGCTCGGAACTGACCCTGGAAGTACAACAGCAGTTGGGCGACGGCATTGTCCGTACCATTGCACTCGGCTCGTCCGATGGCCTGCGTCGCGGCATGATGATCCAGAACACCGGCAAACCTATCATGGTGCCAGTCGGTAAAGCAACCCTGGGTCGCATCATGGACGTGCTGGGCAACCCGATCGACGAATGCGGCCCCGTGTCGCACGAGCAGATCGCGTCGATCCACCGCACCGCTCCTGCATACGACGAACTGTCGCCATCGCAAGAACTGCTGGAAACCGGCATCAAGGTGATCGACCTGGTATGCCCGTTTGCAAAAGGCGGTAAAGTTGGTCTGTTCGGCGGCGCTGGCGTAGGCAAGACCGTGAACATGATGGAACTGATTAACAACATCGCCAAGGCGCACAGCGGCGTGTCCGTATTCGCCGGCGTCGGTGAGCGTACCCGTGAAGGTAACGACTTCTACCACGAGATGGCTGACGCGAAAGTGGTCGATCTGGAAAACCCGGAGAACTCCAAAGTGGCGATGGTCTACGGTCAGATGAATGAACCGCCAGGTAACCGTCTGCGCGTCGCGCTGACTGGCCTGACGATCGCTGAATCGTTCCGTGATGAAGGCAAGGACGTGTTGTTCTTCGTCGACAACATCTACCGCTTTACGCTGGCAGGTACCGAAGTGTCGGCACTGCTGGGCCGTATGCCGTCGGCTGTGGGTTACCAACCGACCCTGGCGGAAGAAATGGGCCGTCTGCAAGAGCGTATTACGTCGACCAAGACCGGTTCGATCACCTCGATCCAGGCCGTCTACGTTCCAGCCGATGATTACACCGATCCGTCGCCTGCTACCACGTTTGCTCACTTGGATTCGACCGTTGCGCTGTCGCGTGACATCGCTTCCCTGGGTATCTACCCAGCCGTGGACCCACTGGATTCGACCTCGCGTCAGCTCGATCCGTTGATCGTTGGTCAAGAGCACTATGACACCGCGCGTGCCGTGCAAACGACCCTGCAACGCTACAAGGAATTGCGCGACATTATCGCGATTCTGGGTATGGACGAGCTGGCACCGGAAGACAAACTGCTGGTCGCCCGTGCACGTAAGATGCAGCGTTTCCTGTCGCAGCCTTTCCACGTCGCTGAAGTCTTTACCGGCGCGCCTGGTAAATACGTTTCGCTCAAAGACACGATCAAGGGCTTCAAAATGATCGCTTCGGGCGAACTCGATCACCTGCCGGAACAAGCGTTCTACATGGTCGGCACGATCGAAGAAGCAATCGAAAAAGCCAAGAAACTTAACTAAGTTAAGTCTGGGCCTAACCCCGCCCGTTAGACGGCGGGGTTCTTCAACCCGATAGGACACACATGGCACACACAATTCACGTTGACGTGGTTTCCGCTGAAGAACTGATTTTTTCAGGCGAAGCAGAATTCGTCGCGTTGCCGGGTGAACAGGGCGAGCTGGGTATCTACCCACGCCACACGCCTTTGATTACCCGCATCCGTCCGGGCGCGGTCCGCATCAAGGTAGTCGGCCAGGCTGAAGAAGAGTTCGTCTTCGTTGCCGGCGGCCTGCTGGAAGTGCAACCGGATACCGTGACCGTCCTGGCCGATACCGCGATCCGCGGTCACGACCTCGACGAAGCGAAAGCGCTGGAAGCGAAGAAGTTGGCGGAAGAAAATATCCACAACAAGGATTCGGGCATCGACTACGCGCAAGCGCAAGCCGAGCTGGCCAGCGCGATTGCGCAGCTGGCAGCGATCCAGAAGCTGCGCAAGCATTAATTTGCTTGCATGCAGTAATACAAAAAGGCAGCCTGCGGGCTGCCTTTTTTTATGCTTCAGCCGCCTGGCTTATTCGCAGCTTGGCTGCCAGGCGCTATCGCGCAACTGGGCAGCCAGGCTGGCATTGCCCTCATTGACCAGCTTCAGGCTAGCCTGCCTGCCCGCCGCTGACTGGTCCGCGCCCGCCGGTGTCTTTACCGCATATTGAAACTGCAGCAGGCCACCACAGGCGGCAGCGCCATGAAAGCTCTTGCTGACGTTCGATTCATACACGGGGTTGGCCGCATCCGGTTCATATACCGACCGCATCAGCACGTGGCCATTCTCGACAGTGACGGAGGAAATGGGTTCCGGCTTGGTGGCTGCCAGCGACTTGAGCAGGGCGGCCGAGAAGTCCAAGGGATCGGTCTTGGAATTGCCTTCGTAGAGTATGGTAATCAGGCTGCTCCATTTTTCCACCGCTTCGCCATTCGTCGTATATTCATACAAGGCCCGTTTGCTGTTGCGACCCTGCGGCGCGGTAAACGTCAGCGTGTAGACTTTGTCGGCATGGTGAATCTCTTGCGGCACGATCAGCTTCTGCGCGAACAGCGAGCTGCTGGCGAACAGGCAAGCTGACAATGTACTCAGTAGTAAAACGGTTTTTCCCTTGAACACAGTGCATCCTCATGTCATGGTTGGCGGACCGCGCGCATTGCGTGCGGGGCATCTCTGTTGGTAGTGCATTTGACTATACCTTGCATATTTCTCAATTGCAACTTTGATATATTCCAGCATCCTGGCTGCGGCTCGGCTGTTCACGCCATTCCATCCTTGTCACGTTGCCTGAAGGCCTTCATCGTCACTTTCCACTTGGCGCGCGCTGCGCTGCGCTCGAGCGGCGTCTCCTCGCTGCGGCGCGCGTCGCGCAGCAGCTTGTGATGTTGCGCAGGCGATCCGCATCGACGGCGCCACGGACCTGGCAACCGGGTTCGCTGGCATGCTGGCAACCGGGTTCGCTGGCATGCTGGCAATCGCGGAACTGGCACGTTGCGGCAAGCGCCGCGATGTCGTCGAACGTGGTCGCCAGGGTCTGCGCATCGGCATCGGCGCGCCAGCTGCGCAAGCCCGGCGTGTCGATGATGCAGGCGCCATCCGCACACAGGTGCAGCGAGCGGGCCGTCGTCGTGTGCCGGCCGCGGCCGCCGCCGTGGCGCACGCCATTGGTCGCTTGATCCGCCGCGCACAAGGTATTGGTCAGGCTGGACTTGCCCGCGCCCGATGAACCGAGCAGTACCAGGGTCTGGCCGGCACCCAGCCAGGGTTCCAGGATGGCCACGTCATACGCATGGCGTGTATCGATGGCGAACAGCGGGACGTGGGGCGGCAGGCGCTGTCTGAGCTGGGCCAGCTTGCCTCCCACGTCATCGGCCACGTCGGCCTTGCTCAGCACCACCACGGGCGTTACGTGCGCCGCCAGCACGATGGCCAGGTAACGCTCCAGGCGGCGCGGATTAAAATCCTCGTCGAGTCCCATCACCAGCAGGGCCGTGTCGACATTGCTGGCCAGCACTTGGCGGCGGCCGTCATTGCCGCGCCGCGCGATCTGCGTGATTGGGGATAAGTGCGCTGTTATCCACAGCGTGCCGTGAAGATCGGGTTCGACGGCGACCCAGTCACCGACAGCAAGGATGGTGTCGTGTTCGAGCAGCGCGTGCAGCAGGCGTGGCAGGATCTGCGCCGGCTGTTCCTGGCTGCCGTCGTGCACGCCGATGCTGTCGCGGTGCACGGCGCTCACGCGCATCAGCTGCGCGGCGGGGGAAGATACGTTGAGTTGGGTGGCTGCGCCGGCGATGGCCTGCTGCAGCCCGATAAGGTGTAGTTGCGCAAAATCGAATGCGATCATGGTAGCGTGATTCCAAATTCTATCGTCCGCATGCGGACGTGTAGCCTGCGCGTGCAGGCACCGCCAGTCGCGATGACTGGCACGAAAGAAGGGACGTCGGCTACGCGATCACGCGTATGGGGAATGGCGAGCTAAAAAGGCTTAGCAGGGGAAAACAGTGATCAGGCAGCCGACAGCACGGCAGTATCCGAATGGCGCATGTTGTCTACTCCTGTTGTGTGATGGAAAACGCCAGTGTGCCAGCGGCATGCGCCGCCGTCAATGGATGGTGTGGCTCAGCTGCACATGCCGTATGCCTGGCGCTCGGGGAAATAACGGTACGTAAACGTGCGTACCGGATAGCGCTTGCCGCCGACGAGCATGTCGGGCATGGATAGATCAAAGCGCTGCGGCAGCTGGCGCGGCAGTTGCAGGCGCAAGCGCCACTGGGTTTCCTTGCTGTTGCCGACGGCGGCAAACATGATGGGCAACTGCTCGATGACGTCGACGATCTCCGCCTTCTGGTTCATGCCGCGCTGGTAAATGGTGAGTATCTTGGCTTCCGCGAAAGGCGGCTTTTTCGGTTCTTCCAGCAGGAAGGACAGGCGCGTAAAACTGGCTTGGGTGCCGACGGGCAAGGTAAAAATCAGCGCCAGCTCCGTGCCGCCTTCCTTCAGGGTGACAGGCGGCGTGGCGTAGATGCTGATACCGCGCGGCAGTTCGAAACGCGAGCCATCCGTCCACGTCTTGCACTCGGGCGTGGTGGCCTGGTACAGGCTGGGCGCCGTGTAGTCATCGCAGGCGGAAACCAGCAGCAGCAGGGGCAGGGCAAGGAGGGCGGAACGGCGCATGGGAGTCACGGTTGGGGGATCAGCCGACAGTGTAAGCGATCCCCGCGCGATCCACCAGCGACGCCAGGTCTATCCGGGCGGGGCGCGCCGCACGGACTGCAGCTGGCAATGCGCCGGTTGCAGCGCAGCCTGGATGATGTCCAGCGCCAGCTGCGGCCGGGCCGCGCCGCACATGAAGATGTCGACGGCGGCAAAGCCCACTTCGGGCCAGGTATGGAGCGAGATGTGCGACTCGGCCAGCAGCAGCACGCCCGTGACGCCCTGGCCCGGGCCAAAGCTGTGGAAATGGCCGTGCAGTACTTGCGCACCGGCCGCGATGGCCGCCTCGCGCAGCAGGCGCTCGAGCGCGGCGCAGTCGCGCAGGCGTTCCGGTGCGATGCCCGACAGGTCGGCCAGCAGATGGGTACCCAGGGGGAGATGCGGTGCGGACGCCATGCTTATTTGTGGCTGCCGCCGCTGGAGCCGCCGCCATAGCTGCCGCCGCCGCCGCCCGTGCGCGAACTCCAACTGCTGCCGCCGCTGCTGCCGCTGCCGGCCACCTTGAACATGCGCACCCAGTTGGCGGCCGTGACACTGAAGGTCACCATCAGGGCGTAGATCACGTATTTACTCATGGGGGATTCTTTGCATTCTTGTCGAGGAAAACGGCGGGCAGGAACAGCGCAAGGCAGCCCAGCAAACTCCACATCAAGGTGCTGGAGAACGACACGAACATGGGGATCGCATTCAAGACCAGCACGATGACGATGAAGACCTTGGCGATGCCGCGGTGACTGAGCTGGATATTCGTCGTTTTGATGGCGCCATGGAAGGCGGCGCCGAACCAGGCGGCCATCTGGTCATAGGCGACGGGCACGGAGCGCGACCAGGTCATTTCCTCGCCCGTGAGCTCCGCCGCCAGCTTGGTCTGTCCCTGCTCGAATTCATAGACGCGCGTGCTGTCGCCGACGGCCACCTTCCAGTTGAAGGCGCCCGCTGCGTACACGACCTGCGAGCCGTAGTCATACAGTTTGCGGTAGGTGGCGCCATCGAGCGTGCAGCTGGCGGCGTCCAGCGAGGCCCAGCTGGGCCAGTTCGGCAGCACGTTCGAGCGCGACCAGCCCTCGTCCGTCTCCACCAACCAGAAGAAGCCGGCGCGCGCGTTGTACAGCAGGTATTCGTTCCACTCGCTGCCCTCGTCGTCGGCGCGGCGCATCATGCCGATCACCGTGAAATCCACATTGCTGATCTTCGCGCTGGCGCCCAGTTCCAGCGTGATGTCGGCGTTCTCGTGCACCTGCTTGCCGATGGCCAGCACCTGCGCTTCCGGGCCGCTGGCGTCGAGCTGCGCGTGGCAGGCGGGACACACGAGCTGCGCCGCCGCACCCGGCACATATTGAATGCCGCTGCCGCAGGAGGGGCAGTCGAGCGCATCGAGCTTGCCGCGGTACTTGCCGGCGCTCTTGGCGATGGTCTCGTCGTCGCGCAGCAGCTGGCACTTCAAACTGTCCAGGGTGACGGCGACGCCCTGGTAGACGACGGGTTGCGGGCCATCCGTGTAGTCGAGCGTGACGAAGCTCGCGTAGTTGCGGAAGTCCGCCACCTGGATGCGCCAGCCGGCGCCCACCTTGAAGGGCAGCTCGCCCTGGCCGGCGATGCATTCGGCATTGCGGATCTCGGCCGCCGTGTACGGTTCGCCGCAGATCGTGTAGCGCCTGCCCGGCGCCAGCTCGCCAAAGGCGGGCAGGGCATCCTGCGTGCCGCGCTCGCGCGTCAGCGTGTACAGGCCGGACGAGTCGCCCAGCCACGCCGTGCTGGCGTCGTCGAACAGCAGATACCATTCGTTCCACGTGCCGGCGCTGTAGCGCTGCTGGATGCGCCCGACGACGGTGAAGTGCACGCCGTCGTGCACGCCGGCCGTGCCGATCTGGATTGGCGAATAATCTTCCAGGACGGCCGACATCTTGCCCAGGTCCCTGACGGAATCGGCGTCCTTGAGGATGGTGCTGTGGCAGTACTCGCACACGGCGAGCACGGAAGCGTGCGAGCGGAAATGCACTTCCGCGCCGCAGCTGGGACAGGAAACAGTTTGCATGCAGTCG
Organism: Janthinobacterium sp. BJB304; assembly: GCF_002735765.1. Lineage (NCBI taxonomy): Bacteria > Pseudomonadati > Pseudomonadota > Betaproteobacteria > Burkholderiales > Oxalobacteraceae > Janthinobacterium > Janthinobacterium sp. BJB304. The sequence goes on along the minus strand of NZ_PDZN01000001.1, from coordinate 278,376 downwards.
TATTTCGCTCTAATCAGCCGATCAGTTTTTTCAGCAGTTCAGCCTTGGCGCCGTCGTAGTCGGCCGGCGAAATGAGTCCCTTGTCCAGTAAACCCTTGAGTTTTTCCAGGCGCGCCTCGATTGGTTCTTCCGCGGGAGCCGGTGGCGCCGCAGGTGACGCGGCGGGCGCGGGCTGCTGCAGCGCACCGCCCATGCTTTGCGCCATCACCTGGCCGATCGACAGCCCGGCGCCGAGGCCTGCGCCGATACCGGCCATGCCGCCTTCGTTCTGCGCCGCCAGCGGGATCGCGTTGGCCACCTGGAATTTGGTGTAGCCGCTCATCTTGTCGGCGCCCAGGCCGCCCTTCATGCCGGCGGAAATACGCTCGTCGAGCGCCGCCTGCAATTCCTCGGGCAGGCTGATGCTGGCCACGTTGAATTCATCGAGGCCCACGCCGTAGCGGGCAAACGCCTGCGCCAGGCCATCCTTGACCTCTTGCGCCATCAGCGCCTGGTTGGCTGCCATGTCGAGGAAGGGAACATTCGCGCCGCCCAGCGAGCTGGCCATGCTCGACATCAGAATGCCGCGCAATTGATCTTCCACGTCGTCGCGCGTATAGACTTCGCGCGTGCCGCTGATCTCCGTGAAGAAGGTGCGGGCGTCGGCGATGCGGTACGAATACATGCCGAAGGCGCGCACGCGGATCATGTCGAAATCCTTGTCGCGGATGGTGATCGGCTGCGGTGTGCCCCACTTGCGGCCGGTCTGCACGCGCGTGCTGAAGTAATACACGTCCGACTTGAACGGCGAATTGAACAGCTTGTCCCAGTTTTTCAGGTTGGTCAGCAGCGGCAAGGTCTGCGTCGTCAGCTTGTGCGTGCCGGGACCGAAGACGTCGGCGATCTTGCCTTCATTGACGAAGACGGCGACCTGCGATTCGCGCACATTCAGGATGGCGCCGTTCTGGATCTCGAAATCCTGCATGGGGAAGCGCCAGGCCAGCACGCCTTCCGTCTCTTCGTTCCACTGCAGTACGTCGATAAACTGCTTCTTGATAAAGCTGCCGAGGCTCATGATGGATGTCCTTGAATAAGATAAAGCGGTGTCAGGAAATGCAGGCGGCGTTGATGGCGCCGATCGACAGCGAAATGGCGCCCAGCAGGCCGCCGAAAGCGCTGTTGTTCGATTCGATCTGATCCTTCGACATGCGCAGCAGGCGCGTGGTGACCACATACGCGAGCAATTGCACCACCATGGCACCGAAGGCCCAGGCGAAGAATTGCTGGTAGTCGGCCGTGTGCATCAGGGACGAGGCGATGGTGGCGGAAAAGCCCAGCAGCGCGCCGCCCAGCGACAGGGCCGCCGCCTGGTTGCCCTGTCGGATCAGCAGCACTTCGTTATACGGCGTGACGCGCGTGTAGATGATAAAAAAGGCAATCAGCAGCGCGGCGGCCAGTATAAGATGGATCAGATAGTTTAGGATGGCGGGCACGGCTTTCCTCGCAATGAGTATTTGATAACGTCAACGCATATTAGAACAAAAAAAAGTCCAATGAACAAAAAGATTCTGATTTTGTCCGTCTTCGTGGTCGCCTCCTGCGGCCTCGCGTATGAACTGATCGCCGGCGCCATGTCCAGCTACCTGCTCGGCGATTCGATCCTGCAGTTTTCCACCATCATCGGCTGCTACCTGTTTGCCATGGGGGTAGGCGCCCACTTTTCCAAGTATGTGCGGGACGACGACGTGCTCTCGCGCTTCGTCGACATCGAGCTGGCCGTGGGCCTGATCGGCGGCCTGTCGGCCGCCATCCTGTTCATGACGTTTTCGTGGATGGCCGCGCCCTTTCGGACCTTATTGTATGTGATGGTGTTCCTGATCGGCGCACTGGTCGGCATGGAAGTGCCGCTGGTGATGCGCGCCCTGAACTCGCGCCAGACGGAGTTTTCCGAGCTGGTCAGCCGCGTGCTCACCTTCGATTACCTGGGTGCGCTGGCCGTCTCCCTGCTGTTTCCGCTGGTGCTGTCGCCCTACCTGGGCCTGGTGCGCACGGGCTTTTTGTTCGGCATGCTCAACGTGGGCGTGGGCCTGTGGACGATTTACGTGTTCCGCGCGGAGCTGAAGAACCTCACGGGGCGCTTCCTGCGCGCCTGCGCCGTGATGCTGGTGCTGGTCGCCGGCTTTGCCATGTCCGACCGCATGGTGGCCTGGGGCGAGCACGGCCTGTTCGGCGACCAGATCGTGTATTCCACCACGACGCCTTACCAGCGCCTGGTGATCACGCGCTGGAAGGACGATACGCGGCTGTACATCAACGGCAATCTGCAGTTTTCCTCGCGCGACGAGTACCGCTACCACGAGGCGCTGGTGCACCCCGTGCTCGAAGCGCTGCCGTGGGCGCGCCGCGTGCTGGTGCTGGGCGGCGGCGATGGCCTGGCGCTGCGCGAAATCCTCCGTTATCCACAGATCGAACACGTCACCGTGGTCGACCTCGATCCTGCCATGACGGCCGCGTTTACCACGCGCCCGGAACTGGCAAAGTTAAATAACAACTCGTTCTCGGACAAGCGCGTCACCGTCGTCAATGCCGATGCCGCCGTCTGGCTGCGCAACAACGGCGACATGTTCGACGCGGCCATCGTCGATTTCCCCGATCCGTCCAGCTTCGCGCTCGGCAAACTGTACTCGGTGCCGTTCTACGACCTGGTGAAAAAGCATCTGGCGGCCAAGGGACTGATGGTGGTGCAATCGACGTCGCCGTTCTTTGCCCCGCACGCCTACTGGACCATCAATTCGACCCTGCGCGAAGTGGGCATGCGCACCTGGCCCTACCACGCCTACGTGCCTTCGTTCGGCGAATGGGGTTTTATCCTTGCCTCGCCCCAGCTCGACTACGCACCGCCGACGAAATACCGCCTGCCGATGCGCTACCTGAATGCGGACACCACGCGCGAGATGTTCATCTTCCCGCCCGACATGCAGCCGCTGCCCATGGCGCCGAACCGCTTGAATACCCAGTCGCTCGTGCATGAATTCGAGCAGGACTGGAACCGGGTGATCCGCTGATGCAGCGCCGCTCCTTCATGCTGTGGGCCGCCGGCGGCACGGCGGCGGCAGCCGCTGGCATCGGCAGCATCGCCGCGTATCTGCGCTGGCAGGAAATCACGCCGACAGTGCTGTATCCGGGCCGCAACGAGGGGCATTATTTGCGCAAGCTGCTGCGCGAGGGCACGGCGCTGCCGCCGCCTGCACGCACCTTGACGACCGACGTGGCCATCCTCGGCTCCGGCATCGCGGGCCTGACGGCCGCCTGGCGCCTGAACAAGCTGGGGCACCAGGATTTTCTCATGATCGATGGCCCGCAGCCGTATGGCAACGCGGCCGGCGGCCACTTCGGCGACCTCGCTTATCCGACCGGTGGCCATTACCTGCCGTTGCCGTCGCCCGAATCGACCCATGTGCGCGAGATCCTGTTCGACCTGGGGATCATCGAGCGCGATCCGCAGGCGGAAAAGCCGACTTACGACGAGCGCTACATTCTGCACGCGCCGGAAGAGCGATTGCTGTTCAACGGCCAGTGGCAGGACGGCTTCATTCCCACCGAAGGCGTCTCTGCCGAAGAACTGGCGCAGCATGAGCGCTTCTTTGCCGAGGTGCGGCGTTTGCGCCAGGCGCATGGCAACGATGGCAAGCGCGTGTTTGTCTTTCCTACCGTGGAATCGTCGCAGGATCCGGCCTGGCAGGCGCTCGACACCATCACCTTGAAGCAGTGGATGGAGCGCGAAGGCTATACCTCGCCCACCCTGCACTGGTATCTGAATTACTGCTGCCGCGACGATTACGGCACGCGCTACGACCAGGTCTCGGCCTGGGCCGGCCTGCATTACTACTGCAGCCGCTGGGGCCAGGCGGCCAATGCCGGCAATGGCGCCTGGCTGACCTGGCCGGGCGGCATGCAGCCGGTCGCCACGGCCATGGAACAGGCGTCCAAGGTCCGGCGCCACGCGGGCACGGTGGTTTCCCTCACGACGACGGCCAACGGCGTGGAAGCGCTGTGCCTGGAACTGGTCGACGGCCAGCCGCGCACCTACCTGGTCAAGGCGCGCAAGGCCATCTGCGCCATGCCGTTGTACGTGGCGGCGCGCGTGGTGAAGAACATCGCCGAGTATGGCTTCGACGCGAAACGCGATACGCCCGCGTATGCGCCATGGCTGGTGGCGAATTTTTTACTGAAACGCTTTCCCGAGGAACTGCCGCATGCGCCCCTGTGCTGGGACAACGTGGTGTACCAGGAGCCGGGCCTCGGCTATGTCGTCTCGACGCACCAGGACATCCGCGTGCGCCCGCCCGAGAAAACCGTCTTCAGCGCCTACGTGGCCCTGTCCGACCGCACGCCGCAGCAAGCGCGCAAGTGGCTCGACACGGCCAGCCCCGAAGAACTGCTGGCGCTGGCCAGCGTCGATTTAAAGACGGCGTATGGACGCGATTTTGCCAGCTCCGTCGAGCGCGTCGACATCACCGTACGCGGCCACGCCATGGCGGCGCCCTTGCCGGGATTTCGCAGCAACGTCGGCCTGAAGGCCTTGCGCGAGCACGACGGCGCCATCCTGTTCGCGCATGCGGATTTGTCAGGCTTTTCCGTGTTCGAGGAAGCGGCATGGTGGGGGGATAGGGCTGCGCGCTTAGCTGCCGCATAAAAAAGACCGGCGCGAACGCCGGCCAGAGCCCCCTAAGGCTCGAACCGGTCTACTTGTTCTTGTTGATCACGTCGATGAACACGGCCGCCAGCAGCACCAGGCCCTTGATCACCTGCTGGTAATCGATGCCGATGCCCATGATGGACATGCCGTTGTTCATCACGCCCATGATGAAGGCGCCGATGACGGCTCCCATCACCTTGCCCACGCCGCCCGAGGCCGAGGCGCCGCCGATGAAGCAGGCGGCGATCACGTCCAGCTCGAAACCTGTGCCCGCCTTCGGCGTGGCCGTGTTCAGGCGCGCCGCGAAGATCAGGCCGGCCAGCGCGGCCAGCATGCCCATGTTGACGAAGGTGTAGAAGCTGACCCGTTCCGTCTTGATGCCCGACAGGCGCGCCGCCTTTTCGTTGCCGCCCACGGCGTACACGCGGCGGCCCAGCACGGTGCGGTTGGTGATGAAGGTGTAGGCGACGATGAGCAGCGACATCACGGCCAGCACGTTGGGAAAGCCGCGGTACGACGCCAGCAGGTAGCTGAAATACACCATCACAGCCGCGAAGATGGCGTTTTTCAGCAGGAAGAAGGCGCGCGGCTCGTTTTCCATGCCGTGTTTCAGTTGTTTGGCGCGGCTGCGCAGCGAGGTGACGATCAGCGCCGCGGCGGCGATCACGCCCAGCAGCAGCGACAGGCCGCGCAGGTTGTCGCCGCCGAACGGGTCGGGCAGGAAGCCGGAACTGAGCATCTGGAAGCCTTCCGGGAAGGGACCGACCGACTGGCCTGCCAGCAGCGCCAGGGTCAGGCCCTTGAACACCAGCATGCCGGCCAGGGTGACGATGAAGGACGGGATTTTAAAGAAGGCGACGAAATAGCCTTGCGCGCCGCCGATGACGGCACCGGCCAGCAGGCAGAGGATGCTGGCGGCGACAAAATGCATGTGGTAGTTGACGATCAGGACGGCGGCCAGCGCGCCGACGAAGCCGACCACCGAGCCGACGGACAAATCGATATGGCCGGCCACGATGACCATCAGCATGCCCAGCGCCATGATGACGATGTAGCTGTTTTGCAGCACCAGGTTAGTCAGGTTCAGCGGCTGCATCAGGGTGCCGTCCGTCATGTACTGGAAAAAGCCCATGATGACGATCAGCGAGAGCAGCATGCCGTAGTCGCGCATATTGTTTTTCAGGAAGCCGGCATAGCTTTTCGCTTGCGGCGCGGCCGCTGCCGGCGCGCCTGCTGTCAGTTTATTGTCCATTGTTTTCTCCGTGTGTAACGATCGCGCGCATGATGCGTTCCTGCGATGCTTCTGCCGCGCTCAGTTCTGCCGCGAAGCGGCCTTCGTTCATGACATAGATCCGGTCGCACATGCCCAGCAATTCCGGCATTTCCGAGGAAATCATGATGATGCATTTGCCTTCGGCGGCCAGCTCGCTGATGATGCTGTAGATCTCGTACTTGGCGCCCACGTCGATGCCGCGGCTCGGTTCATCGAGGATCAGCACGTCGGGGCGCGAAAACAGCCATTTCGCCAGCACCACTTTCTGCTGGTTGCCGCCGGACAGGTTGACCACCTTCTGCGCCACGCTCGAGCAACGGGTCTTGAGCTTGCGGCGGAACTCCTGGGCCACGCCGAATTCACGCTGCTCGTCGATCACCATGTGCCGCGAAATCGCGTCCAGGTTGGCCAGGCTGGTGTTCTTCTGGATGTCTTCCTCGAGGATCAGGCCCAGGCCCTTGCGGTCTTCCGTGACATAGGCGAGGCCGTGCGCGATCGCCTTGCCGATGGTGCTGACGTCGATCTCCTGGCCATGCTTGAGCACCGTGCCGCTGATGCGCTGGCCGTAGGCGCGGCCGAACAGGCTCATCGCCAGTTCCGTGCGCCCGGAGCCCATCAGGCCGGCGATGCCGATGATCTCGCCCTTTTTTGCGTGCATATTGATGCCTTTGATGACGGGGCGATCGGCATGCTCGGGATGGAAGACGCGCCAGTCGCGTACTTCGAAAATGGTCTCGCCGATGGTGGGCGTGCGCGGCGGATAGCGGTCCGCCATCTCGCGCCCGACCATTTTTTCGATGATGCGGTCTTCGCTGACGGGCTCCGTGCGGCAGTCGAAACTGTCGACCGTGTTCCCGTCGCGCAGCACCGTGATGGCATCGGCGACCCGTGAAATTTCATTGAGCTTGTGCGAGATCAGGATCGAGGCGATGCCCTGGGCTTTCAGGCCCAGCAGCAGGTCGAGCAGGGCCGCGCTGTCGCTTTCGTTCAGGCTGGCCGTCGGCTCGTCGAGGATCAGCAGCTTGACGTCCTTGCACAGCGCCTTGGCGATCTCGATCAGCTGCTGCTTGCCCACGCCCAGGTTGGTGATCAGGGTGTCGGGGGACTCCTTCAGGCCGACTTTCTGCAGCAGGTCGCGCGTCTTCGCTTGCGCGTATTCCCAGTCGATGACGCCCATGCGGGACGGCTCGTTGCCGAGAAAGATATTCTCGGCGATCGACAGCTGGGGCACCAGCGCCAGTTCCTGGTGGATGATGATGATGCCGATTTCTTCGCTGTCCTTGATGCCGCGGAAGTGCCGCGTCTGGCCCAGGTAATCGATGTCGCCCGTATAGCTGCCATGGCCGTAGACGCCGCTCAGCACTTTCATCAGCGTGGATTTGCCGGCGCCGTTTTCGCCGACGATGGCGTGGATCTCGCCGCTGCGCACCCGCAGGTTGACATTGTCGAGCGCAACGACGCCCGGGAATGTTTTGCGTATCCCGCGCATTTCCAGGATAGTGTTCGTCATATAACCTCTCTGGCACGGCCGCGCTGGTGGGCAGCGGTCGTGCGGCAGTCTTGTTCTTGATCGTGCGTGAAGCGAAAGGCCCGGCAGTGCCGGGCCTTCAGTACCTTGGATGCTTATTTCACTTGCGCTTCCGTGTAGTAGCCGCTGCCGGTGACGAGCACCTGCTTCCAGTTCGCCTTGTCGACGGTGACCGGTTTCAGCAGGTAGGACGGCACGACTTTCACGCCGTTGTTATAGGTCTTGGTATCGTTGACGGTCGGCGTCTTGCCGCTCATCATCGCGTCGACCATGTTCGCCGTCACCTTGGCCAGTTCGCGCGTGTCCTTGAACACGGTCGATGCCTGTTCGCCGCGGATGATCGATTTCACCGACGGAATTTCCGCATCCTGGCCCGTCACGACGGGGAACGGCTGTTTCGGCGTGCCGTAGCCGACGCCCTTGAGCGAAGACAGGATGCCGATGCTTAAGCCGTCATACGGCGACAGCACCGCGTCGACTCTCGCATTGCCGTAGTAGGCGCTGAGCAGGTTGTCCATGCGGGCCTGTGCCACGGCGCCGTCCCAGCGCAGGGTGGCGACCTTTTCCATGCCCATCTGCTTCGAGCGCACCACCAGCTTGCCGCTGTCGATGTACGGTTTCAGGACCGACAGCGCGCCGTTGTAGAAGAAGTGCGCATTGTTGTCGTCGGCCGAGCCGCCGAACAGTTCGATATTGAACGGACCCTTGCCTTCCTTGAGTTTCAGCGCCGATTCGATATAGCCCGCTTGCAGCACGCCGACCTGGAAGTTGTCGAAGGTGGCGTAGTAATCGATGTTTTTCGTGCCGCGGATCAGACGGTCATACGAAATGACCTTGATGCCCTTGTCGGCCGCCTTTTGCAGCACGTTCGACAAGGTGGTGCCGTCGATGGCGGCGATCACCAGCACCTTGGCGCCCTTGGTGATCATGTTTTCCACCTGCGCCAGCTGGTTCGGGATATCGTCGTCGGCAAACTGCAAGTCCGTCTTGTAGCCGCGCTCCTTGAATACCTTGACCATGTTGTCGCCGTCGGCGATCCAGCGCATGGACGACTTGGTCGGCATCGAGATGCCGATCGCGCCCTTGTCTGCGGCGCTTGCCACGGGCATTACCGCCATGCCGGAGATGGCCAGCGCCAGGCTCGCGGTCAGCATTTTCATTGTTGTTTTCATTTCAGGTCTCCACCGTCTTCGATAGTTGAATGTGCCAGGGCCGTCGTCCAGCGGGCGGGCTCCGTGCGAATGGCCGATTGCGGGCCACGGCTGATACTAGTTTGTCCATCCATCCCTCACCAATCACTTTTTTCGCATAGCCGATATCCAAAACGATATCGATAGGCCAATTGATGCAATGCGCCATAGTGCCGCTTCCCGCCTGCGGACAGGGCGGGAGCGCAGGCCGGGCGGCGGCTTTTTTTGGTGCGCTGCAATACCAATAATCATCATTCAATTTGGTGATTTTCGTAATTGCGGCGACACAGGGCGGCGCGCAGAATCGGTCCGAACTTGAAGACCAGCCATCCCGTCACGACCTTTTGAAAGCTTGCCATGCAGCCGATTTCCCCCGCCTCCCTGTTGCCCGCCGACCTGGCGCAGGCTCTCCTCATCGGCCGCATCTGGCGTGACGGCCCCTGCGTCGTCGCCGTGCGCGGCGGCGAGGTGGTCGACATCACGCAGACGGTAGCGACGGTGGCCGAGCTGTTCGAACGCGGCGATGCGCTCGATATCGCCCGCCATGCGCCCGGCACTGCGCTCGGCTCCGTGCAGGCGCTGCTGGAGCAGGCGCTGGCCGCGCCGGCCGGCGAGCCTTTGCTGCTGGCGCCGTGCGACCTGCAGGCCGTCAAGGCCTGCGGCGTGACCTTCGCCGTCAGCCTGCTCGAACGGGTGATCGAGGAACAGGCGGGCGGCGACGCGGCGCGCGCGGCAAGCTTGCGCGCCGCGCTGCAAACGACGCTGGGCGGCGACTTGTCCGCATTAAAACCCGGCTCGGAGGCGGCGCAGCGCCTGAAACAGCAGCTGCAGCAGCGCGGCGCCTGGTCGCAATACATGGAAGTGGGCATCGGCCCCGACGCGGAAGTGTTTACCAAGGCGCAGCCGATGTCGTCGGTGGGCTGCGGCGCGCAGGTGGGCTTGCTGCCATCGTCCGCCTGGAACAACCCCGAGCCCGAGATCGTCCTGGCCGTCAACAGCCGCGGCGAGGTGCTGGGAGCGACCCTGGGCAACGACGTCAACCTGCGCGACATCGAAGGGCGCAGCGCCCTCTTGCTGGGCAAGGCCAAGGATAACAACGGTTCCTGCGCCATCGGCCCCTTCATCCGCCTGTTCGACGAACACTTCACGCTCGACACCGTGCGCCAGGCGGAAGTGTCGCTGCTGATCGAGGGCGCGGACGACGGCTTTGTGCTCGAAGGCGCCAGCTTCATGCGCGAGATCAGCCGCGATCCGCTCGACCTGGTGCGCCAGACGGCAGGCCAGTACCACCAGTATCCGGACGGCTTCATGCTGTTCCTGGGCACCATGTTCTCGCCCGTGAAGGACCGCGGCGCGCAGGGCGGCGGCTTCACGCACCACCTAGGCGACCGCGTGACGATTGCCAGCGCCGCGCTGGGCGCGCTGGTCAACGAAGTGCAGCGCTGCGATGCGATTGCCCCCTGGACGTTCGGCGTGCGCGCGCTGTACCAGAACCTGGCCCGCCGCGGTTTGCTTTAATTATTTATTAACTTCGAACGTTTAACAAAACCGTAGCGAGCGGATGAGAGTTGTGGCTGAGAAGCGGAGCTGTGCGCATGCACGGGGACGCCGAGTCAGTGAGCATCGGAGGCCGCAAATCTCGACGCGCAGTAGGTTTGGTTAAGCGTTCCTAAAAAGAGAGATAACATGCAGCATGCAATCTATCCCAGCCTGGCAGGCCAGCGCGTCGTCATCACGGGCGGCGGCACCGGCATCGGCGTGGCCATCGTCGAGGCGTTCGCGCGCCAGGGCGCCCACGTCACCTTCCTCGACATCGCCCGCGAGGCGTCGCTGGCGCTGCAGGAAAAGCTGGCGCACCTGGCGCAGCCGCCCGTTTTCCGCTATTGCGACCTGACGGACCTGGCAGCCCTGGCCGCCACCTTCGCCGAGATTGAACACAGCGCGGGCGCCACGGATATCCTCGTCAACAACGCGGCCAATGACGACCGCCACCAGCTGCAGGACGTCACGCCCGCCTACTGGGACGAGCGCATGGCCGTCAACCTGCGCCACCAGTATTTCTGCGCCCAGGCAGTGGCGCCGGGCATGCGCGCCAAGGGCAGCGGCGTGATCCTCAACCTGGGCTCGATTTCCTGGCACCTGGCGCAGGCAAACCTGTCGATCTACATGACGGCGAAAGCCGGCATCGAAGGGCTGACGCGCGGCCTGGCGCGCGACCTGGGTGCCGACGGCATCCGCGTCAACTGCATCATTCCCGGCGCCGTGCGCACGCCGCGCCAGGAGCGGCTGTGGCATACGCCGGAAGCGGAAGCCGTGATCCTGCAGGGACAATGCCTGCAACTGCGCGTGGAGCCGGAAGACGTGGCGGCGCTGGCGCTGTTCCTCGCGTCCGACAACGCCGCCAAGTGCGCCGGCCGCGAATACTATGTCGACGCAGGCTGGTACGGCGCATGAGTACCCCAGGCAACCGCCAGGCGCGGCGCTTCCGTTCGCAGGACTGGTTCGACAATCCCGATCACATCGACATGACGGCGCTGTACCTGGAGCGCTTCATGAACTACGGGATCACGGCCGAGGAACTGCGTTCGGGCCGGCCCATCATCGGCATCGCGCAAAGCGGCAGCGATATCAGTCCCTGCAACCGCATCCACCTGGAGCTGGCCCAGCGCGTGCGCGACGGCATCCGCGACGCGGGCGGCATCCCGATGGAATTCCCGCTGCACCCGATCTTCGAGAACTGCCGCCGTCCCACGGCCGCGCTGGACCGCAACCTCGCGTATCTGGGCCTGGTGGAAATCCTGCATGGCTATCCGATCGACGCCGTGGTGCTGACGACGGGCTGCGACAAGACCACGCCGGCGCAATTGATGGCCGGCGCCACGGTGGACATTCCCGCCATCGTGCTGTCGGGCGGGCCCATGCTCGACGGCTGGATGGACGGCGAACTGGTCGGTTCCGGCGCGGCCATCTGGAAGGGCCGCCGCCAGCTGTCCGCCGGCTTGATCGACAACGACAAATTCCTGCAGATCGCCGCCGCCTCGGCGCCGTCGGCTGGCCACTGCAACACCATGGGCACGGCATCGACCATGAATGCGCTGGCCGAAGCGCTGGGCATGTCCCTGACGGGCTGCTCGGCCATCCCCGCGCCGTATCGCGAACGGGGCCAGATCGCCTATGCAACGGGGCGCCGCATCGTCGGCATGGCGCATGACGACGTGCGCCCGTCGAGCATCCTCACGCGCGAGGCCTTCCTGGACGCCATCATCGTCAACGCGGCCATCGGCGGCTCCACCAACGCCCAGCCGCACCTGATGGCCATGGCGCGCCATGCGGGCGTGGCATTGCATTCGAGCGACTGGATGGAACATGGCTACGACGTGCCACTGCTGTTGAACATGCAGCCGGCCGGGAAGTATCTGGGCGAGCGCTTCCACCGCGCCGGCGGCGTGCCGGCCGTGATGTGGGAGCTGCAGCAGGCGGGCCTGCTGCATGCGGACCGCTTGACGGTCACGGGCCAGAGCATGGCGGCCAACTTGCAAGGCCGGGAGAGCGCGGACCGCGAGATGATCCGCCCGTTTGCCGCGCCGCTGAAGGAAAAGGCTGGTTTCATGGCCTTGCAGGGCAACCTGTTCGACTTCGCCATCATGAAAACCAGCGTGATCTCGCCCGCCTTCCGCGAGCGCTACCTGTCGCGCCCTGGCAGCGAGGGCGTGTTCGAGGCGCGCGCCATCGTCTTTGACGGTTCAAGCGACTATCACGCGCGCATCAACGACCCGGCACTCAATATCGATGACAGCTGCATGCTGATCATGCGCGGCGCCGGCCCTGTCGGCTGGCCCGGTTCGGCCGAGGTGGTCAACATGCAGCCGCCCGACGCCTTGCTGAAGGCCGGCATTTTGAACCTGCCGACCCTGGGCGACGGGCGCCAGTCGGGCACCTCGGACAGCCCCTCGATCCTGAACGCGTCGCCGGAAAGCGCCGTCGGCGGCGGCCTGGCGCTGCTGCGCACGGGCGACATCATCCGCGTGGATTTAAGTGCGGGGCGCTGCGACATGCTGGTCGATAGTGCCGAACTGGCGCGCCGCGCGCAGGAGTTGCCGCCGCCCGTCAACGACAGCGCCACGCCGTGGCAGGAAATCTACCGCGCCAGCGTGGGCCAGCTGGAAACGGGCGCCTGCATGGAGCTGGCCCTGAAATACCGCGCCGTGGGCCAGACCCTGCCGCGCCACAACCATTAGCAGGCAGGTCGCGGTAGGTCGGGTTAGCGCTCCGCGCGTAACCCGACACCACCACAGACATAAAATTTTTCAGCAGTACCCGCAGTTCAAAAAACGTTGTTAATAAAATCCACAAGGAGACACACAATGAACAAGATCATCAGTGCAGCCATCATGACCGCCATGTTGGCATTGAGCAGCAGCGCCGCCCTGGCCGATGCGAAAAACCCGAAGATCGGCTTTTCCATCGACGATTTGCGCGTCGAGCGCTGGACGCGCGACCGCGACTTCTTCATCGCCGCCGCCGAAAAGCAGGGCGCCAAGGTCTTCGTGCAGTCGGCCGACGCCAGCGAACAGCGCCAGATTTCGCAGATCGAAAACCTGATCTCGCGCGGCGTGGACGTGCTGGTGATCGTGCCGTTCAACGCCACGGTGCTCAACAACACCGTCAAGGAAGCGAAAAAGGCCGGCATCAAGGTGCTGTCGTATGACCGCCTGATCCTGAACGCCGATATCGATGCGTATATCTCGTTCGACAACGAGAAAGTGGGAGAGATGCAGGCCGAAGGCGTGACCAGGCTGCAGCCGAAGGGCAATTACTATTTGCTGGGCGGTTCGCCGACCGACAACAACGCCAAGATGCTGCGCGAAGGCCAGATGAAGGTGCTCAAACCGTTCATCGACAAGGGCGATATCAAGATCGTCGGCCAGCAGTGGGTGAAGGACTGGAGCGCCACCGAAGCGCTGTCCATCGTGGAAAACGCGCTGACGGCCAACGGCAACAAGATCGACGCCATCGTGGCCTCGAACGACGGCACGGCCGGCGGCGCCATCCAGGCGCTGGCCGCGCAAAAACTGGCCGGCAAGGTGCCGGTCTCGGGCCAGGACGCCGATCTGGCGGCGGTCAAACGCGTCATCGCCGGCACGCAGTCGATGACCGTCTACAAACCCCTGAAAACCATCGCCGCCGAAGCGGCCAAGCTGGCCGTGCAACTGGCGCGCAATGAAAAGCCGGCCTATAACTCCAGCTATGACAACGGCCTGAAAAAAGTCAGCACGGTGCTGCTCAAACCCACGCCCTTGACCAAGGCGAACGTGAACATTCTCGTCGATGACGGTTTCTATACCAAGGCGCAGCTGGGTAATTAAGTCCCTCGAGAATATTGGACGTAGGTCGGATTAGCGCAGCGTAATCCGACATCCGCCAGCTCCGGAAAACGCTGGTGGTGGTGTCGGCTTACGCGCTGCGCGCTAATCTGACCTACTCCTTCCTGGTCAATGAATGTGAGCTCAGATGTCCGAATATCTGCTTGAAATGAAAGGCATCGTCAAACAGTTTGGCGGTGTCCGCGCGCTCGACGGCATCGACCTGCAGGTAAGGGCCGGCGAGTGCATCGGCTTGTGCGGCGAGAATGGCGCCGGCAAGTCGACCCTGATGAAGGTGCTGTCCGGCGTCTACCCGCACGGCACCTGGGATGGCGAGATCCTGTGGGATGGCCAGCCCCTGCGCGCGCAATCGATCCGCGACACGGAAGACGCGGGCATCATCATCATCCACCAGGAACTGATGCTGGTGCCGCAGTTGTCCGTGGCCGAGAATATCTTCATGGGCCGCGAGCTTACCCTGCCCGGCGGGCGCATGCATTACGCGGCCATGTACAAGCGCGCCGACGAACTGCTGCGCGAACTGAAAATTCCCGAACTGAACGTGGCGATGCCGGTCATGAACTATGGCGGCGGCCACCAGCAACTGGTGGAAATCGCCAAGGCGCTCAACAAGAACGCGCGCCTGCTGATCCTCGACGAGCCGTCGTCGTCGCTCACGGCCTCGGAAATCGCCGTGCTGCTCGATATCCTGCGCGCGCTGAAGGCCAAGGGCGTCACCTGCATCTATATTTCGCACAAGCTCGATGAGGTGGCCGCCATCTGCGACACCATCGTCGTCATCCGCGACGGCAAGCATATCGCCACCACGCCGATGGCGCAGATGAACGTCGAGCGCATCATCGCGCAAATGGTGGGCCGCGAAATGAGCCAGCTGTACCCGCAGCGCGCGCCGGAGAAAAAGGCGGCGATCGGCGAAGTGCTGTTCGAGGCGCGCCACGTAAGCTGCATCGATGCAGACAACCCGCAGCGCAAGCGGGTCGACGATGTGTCGTTCACCCTGCGAAAGGGCGAGATCCTCGGCATCGCCGGCCTGGTGGGGGCGGGGCGCACGGAGCTCGTCTCGGCCCTGTTCGGCGCCTATCAGGGGCCATGCCAGGCCGAAGTGTGGCTCGATGGCCGCCGTATCGACACTTCGTCTCCGCAAAAGGCCATCGCCATGGGCCTGGCCATGGTGCCGGAAGACCGCAAGCATCACGGCATCGTGCCCGACCTCGACGTGGGGCAGAACATCACCCTGGCCGTGCTGGAGGAATTTTCGCGCGCCACGCGCATCGATGGCGAGGCGGAATTGAAGGCCGTGCGCGGCGAGATCGCGCAGCTGGAACTGAAGGCGGCCAGCCCGTCGCTGCCCATTACGAGCCTGTCGGGCGGCAACCAGCAAAAGGCCGTGCTGGCCAAGATGCTGCTGACGCGCCCGCGCGTGCTGATCCTCGACGAACCCACGCGCGGCGTGGACGTGGGCGCCAAATATGAAATCTACAAACTGATGCTGGCGCTGGCCGACCGGGGCGTGGCCATCATCATGGTCTCGTCGGAACTGGCCGAAGTGCTGGGCGTGTCCGACCGCGTGCTGGTGATGGGCGAAGGCCGCCTGCGCGGCGACTTTATCAACGATGGCCTGAGCCAGGAAACCGTGCTGGCGGCGGCGCTGGACCAGCGCCCGGCGCCCGCCGTCAACACCGCAAACAAGGAACCCGCAGCATGAAACCGCACAGTATCAAACAGCTGTTCACCCAATACAAGATGCTGGCCCTGCTGATCGCCGTGGCGCTGATCTGGGCCTTCTTTTCATGGAAGACGGAGGGCAGCTTCCTCACGCCGCGCAACCTGTCGAACCTGCTGCGCCAGATGTCCGTCACCGGCATCCTCGCCTGCGGCATGGTGCTGGTGATTATCGCCGGCGAGATCGACCTGTCGATCGGCTCCCTGCTGGGGTTACTGGGAGGCATCGCCGCCGTGCTGGACGTCACGCAACACTGGCCGCTGGCGCTGAACCTGATGGCGGTGCTGGGCTGCGGCATGGTGATCGGCCTGCTCAACGGCTACCTGACGGCGTACCGGGGCATCCCGTCCTTCATCGTGGGCCTGGGCGGCATGCTCGCGTACCGCGGCATCCTGCTGGGCATCACGGGCGGCATCACGATCGCGCCCGTCTCCGAGCCGATGGTCTACCTGGGACAGGGCTACCTGCCCGCGGTGCCCGGCATCGTGCTGGGCATCGGCCTGTTCCTGCTGGCCGCTTTCCTGACGTGGCGCGCGCGCGCCAGCCGCGCCCAGCATGGCTTGCCGCAGACGGCGCCCTGGGCCGATGGCTTGCGTCTGGCCGTTATCGGCGCCGTGCTGTATGCCTTCGTGCAAACCCTGAACGGCTATGAAGGCATCCCGCTGCCCGTGCTGCTGCTGCTGGCCTTGCTGGGACTGTTCAGCTACATCACTAGCCAGACTGTGTTCGGCCGCCGCATCTACGCCGTGGGCAGCAATATGGAAGCGACGCGCCTGTCCGGCATCAATGTGAAAGCCGTCAAGCTGTGGATCTTTGGCATCATGGGCCTAATGTGCGCGCTCGCCGGCCTGATCAACACGGGCCGCCTGGCGGCCGGTTCGCCGTCGGCCGGCACCTTCAGCGAACTCGACGCCATTGCCGCCTGCTTCATCGGCGGCACCTCGATGCGCGGCGGCTCGGGCACCGTGTACGGCGCCCTGATCGGCGCGCTGGTCATGGCCAGCCTCGATAACGGCATGTCCATGCTGGACGTGGACACCTACTGGCAGATGATCGTGAAAGGCAGTATTCTGACCCTCGCCGTCTGGGTCGATGTCAGTACAAGGGCGGGACGCCGGTAAGACCGATGCGTGACCGGCAGCCAGGGACGAAAATACGTCCCGGCCGCCACATGGAGGAGACACCAGCATGAAGTTACCGACCGCGCACCGGATCGCGCTGCTGTTTAACGGGAATAAAATCTACGACCGCGACATCATCGCGGGCATCGCCGCCTACCTGAACACCACGCGCGTGTCGTGGGACCTGTTCCTGGAAGAGGATTTTCGCTGCCGCCTGCCCGGCATCGAGCGCTGGCAGGGCGACGGCATCATCGCCGATTTCGACGATCCCGCCGTCTGCGCGGCGCTGGCGCACAGCCGCCTGCCCGTGGTGGCCGTGGGCGGCTCGTATGCGCGCGAGGACGATTACCCGGCCGGCATCCCGTACGTGGCGACCGACAACTTCAAGATCGTCAAGCTGGCCTATGAACACCTGGTGGAAGCGGGCCTGAGCCGCTTTGCCTGTTTCAGCCTGCCCGAGGCCGATGTCAACCGCTGGGCGCAGGAGCGCGAAACGGCGTTTTGCGCCCTGATGGAGCGCGACCACATGCGCGCCGACGTGTACCGGGGCGTGGCCACCAGCGCGCCGTCGTGGGACGAAGCGGTGGAGCAGCAGATCGCCTGGCTCAACAGCCTGGAAAAACCCGTCGGCATCATCGCCGTGAGCGACGCGCGCGCGCGCCAGCTGCTGCAAGCGTGCATGCATGCGGGCATCGCCGTGCCGGAGCAAGTGGCCCTGATCGGCATCGACAACGACCCGCTGGCGCGCATGCTCACGCGCATTCCCTTGAGTTCCGTGATCCAGGGTACCGAGGAAATGGGCCGCACGGCCGCGCATTTGCTGCACCAGATGCTCAACGGCGCGCGCCTGTCCGGCACGCGCATCCTCGTGCCGCCGGCGGGCCTGAACGTGCTCGCGTCCACGCGCCACCAGCCCTTCCAGCATCCGCAGGTGATGCAGGCGCGCCACTTCATCCGCCAGTACGCCTGCCAGGGCATCAAGACGGAGCAGGTGGCCGATTACGTGGGCGTGTCGCGCTCCTCGCTCGAAGCGCACTTCCGTCACGAGCTGGGGCGCAGCGTGCACGACGAGATCCTGCATTTCAAGCTCGATGCGGCCAAGACCCTGCTGGCGCGCGGTCCGGGACAGGTGGCCGAGGTGGCCGTGCGTTGCGGCTTTACCACGGTGCAGTACATGCACGCCGTCTTCAAGCGCGAACTCGGCTGCACGCCGCGCGAATTCCAGCAGCGCAGCCGGCCACCGCCAGCCCCCGGGCAGGCGCCATGATGCATCTGCTGCGCAATGCGCGCGGCATGCGCGTGGCCATCGACGCGCACGATGCCAGCGTGCGGGCCTGGTGGGCGCCCGACCGTTATGGCCGCCTGGCCGACGTGCTGGGCGCCGCGCCCCCTGCGTGTCGGTCGTCCACGGTCTGGCAGTGCGCGCCGCCGGACGACGGCCGCTTGCTGCTGCACCTGGCGCACGACGGCCTGTCGGTGCGCCTGGCCTACCGGCTTGACGACGATGGCAGCCTGCACCTCGACTGCGCCGCCACGGCCGATACGGTTTCTCGTTTTGCGCTTGCCGCGCCCCGCTTCAATCTGCAGGGCGGCCGCGCTGCCGTGGGCGACCATGTGCTGCGCCTGGCGGCGGACCGTTACCGGCCTTGGCCCGGCGGCTGCGCGGGCGACGCTGCGCTCGACGTGGCGGGCAGCGCGTTTGACTTCCGCCAGCCGGCACCGCTCGCCTCACGCCTGGCCTGGCCCGCGCTGGCGCAGTCGGCGGGATTCCGGCATGACTTTTACTGGACGGGCAGCGGCCAGCTGCGCGAGGCGGCGCAGGTTGCCGACCCCGCTTCCGGCCGCGTCCTGCGTTTTTCCAGCACCCAGGACAGCTGCCATCTGTATTCCGATGCGCGCTGTTTTTCCCTGCTGGCGCAGGGCGTGCAATTGCAGCCCGGACAGGTGAGGCGGTTCCAGCTCGCCTACCGTTTGGGCGTGCAGGATATCGATGCGTTTGACATATCCGAACCGGTATCAATGATGTCAAATAAGTGATTGGTCAGATATGCGGGGCAGTTCTACCATGGGGTAGTTTTTTCCTCATTTATTTTTGCCCTTACCGACGCTGCGAACCTGCCCATGAACATACTCACCATCGATGCCGGCACCACCAATACGCGTACCTTGCTGTGGCGCGGCGGCGCCGTCGTCGCCCAGGCGCAGCTGGAAACGGGCGTGCGCAATACCGCCATCGATGGCCATAACGGCGCGCTGAAACAGGCGCTGCGCGACACCATCGCCAGCGTGCTGGCCAGCGCCGGCATCGCGCCGTCCGCCGTGGACCTGGCGCTCGCTTCGGGCATGATCAGTTCGCCCATGGGTGTGCAGGAAGTGCCGCATCTGCCGGCGCCTGCCGGCCTGGCCCAGCTGGCGCAAGGCATGCAGGCGGTGGACTTGCCTGACGTGCTGGCGCAGCCCCTGTGGCTGATTCCCGGCGTGCGCAACCAGCATGGCGCCGTCGGCCTGCATAACGTCGAAGCGATGGACATGATGCGCGGCGAAGAGACGGAAGTCGTCGCGCTGCTCGAGCGCCTGCAGTTGCGCGGCGCGGCGACCCTGATCATGCCCGGCTCGCATACCAAATTGATCAGCGTGGACGAGCAGCGCCGCATCCTCGGCTGCAGCACCACCATCGCTGGGGAACTGCTGCAGGCGATCACGCAGCACACCCTGATCAAGCAATCGGTCGATGGCGGTTTTGCCCAGACCCTGGTGCCGAAAATGCTGCTGGCCGGCGCGGCCGCGGCGCAAAAAACGGGGCTGGCGCGCGCCTGTTTCAGCGTGCGAACCCTGGGCCAGTTCAGCGCCATCGAATGCAATGAGCGGGCCAATTTCCTGATGGGCGCCGTCCTCAGCGGCGACCTGCTGGCGCTGCGCAACAGCACCGCCATCCAGATGCGGCCCGAAACGCCGCTCGTCATTACCGGCAAGCCCATGTTGCGCCAGGCGCTCGGGCTGCTGATCGAGGAACATGGATTTTTTTATGGCAAGCGCATCATCGTCGACGACCAGCAGCAAGACTATCTGGCCGGTCACGGTGCGCTGCTGATCGCCGCCGCGCGCGGCTTGATTTCCCCGCAGGAGACAGTATGAGCAGCAACAAGAACAAGCGTCCCTTGCGTTCGCAAGCGTGGTTTGGCGGCGACGACAAGGACAGTTTCATTCACCGCAGCTGGATGAAGAACCAGGGCTATCCCAGCGACGCTTTCGATGGCCGTCCCGTCATCGGCATCTGCAATACCTGGTCCGAACTGACGCCCTGCAATGGGCATTTCCGCGACCTGGCCGAGATGGTCAAGCGCGGCGTGCTCGAAGCGGGCGGCTTTCCCGTCGAATTTCCCGTCATGTCGCTGGGCGAGACGAATCTGCGCCCGACGGCCATGCTGTTCCGTAACCTGGCCAGCATGGATGTGGAAGAATCGATCCGCGCCAACCCCATCGACGGCGTGGTGCTGCTGACGGGCTGCGACAAGACGACCCCGGCCTTGCTGATGGGCGCGGCCAGCGTGGACTTGCCCACCATCGTGCTGTCTGGCGGCCCCATGCTGAACGGGAATTACCGGGGCAAGCCGATCGGCTCGGGCACGGACGTTTGGAAGTTTTCCGAAGACGTGCGCGCCGGGCGCATGACCTCAAACGAATTCAAGCAGGCCGAATCGTGCATGTCGCGCTCCGCCGGCCACTGCATGACCATGGGCACGGCATCGACCATGGCCAGCATGGTCGAAGCGCTTGGCGTGACCCTGCCCGGCAACGCGGCCATTCCCGCCGTCGATGCGCGCCGCAAGCTGCAGGCGCAGCTGACGGGCCGGCGCATCGTCGACATGGTGCATGAAGACCTGAAACTGTCGCAGATCCTCACGCGCGAAGCGTTTGAAAACGCCATCATGGTCAACGGCGCCATCGGCGGCTCGACCAATGCCGTGATCCACCTGCTGGCCATTGCCGGGCGCATCGGCGTGGACATGCGCCTGGGCGACTGGGACCGCCTGGGCCGCGACATTCCCTGTTTGCTGAACCTGATGCCGTCGGGCCAGTACCTGATGGAAGACTTTTACTATGCGGGCGGCTTGCCCGTGATCATCCGCGACCTGCTGGGAAAATTGCATGGCGGGGCGCTCACCGTCACGGGGGCGACCATGGCCGTCAACGTGGCCGAGGCGGAAAATTTCAATCCCGAAGTGATCACGCCGCTGGCGCAGCCATTCAAGGACGAGGGCGGCATCGCCATCCTGCAGGGCAACCTGGCCCCGCGCGGCGCCGTCATCAAGCCCTCGGCCGCGTCGCCCGAGCTGATGCAGCACCGTGGCCGCGCCGTCGTCTTCAACAGCATCGAGCATTACAAAAAGCGCGTCGACGATCCCGCGCTCGACATCGACGCCAGCTGTGTGATGGTGCTGCAAAATTGCGGCCCGCAGGGCTATCCGGGCATGGCCGAAGTGGGCAATATGGGATTGCCGAAAAAACTGCTGGAGCAGGGCGTGCGCGACATGGTGCGCATCTCGGACGCGCGCATGAGCGGCACGGCCTACGGCACGGTGGTGCTGCACGTGGCGCCGGAAGCGGCCGTGGGCGGGCCGCTGGCCCTGGTGCGCGATGGCGACATGATCGAACTGGACGTGGCGGGACGCCGTTTGCACCTGGACGTCGACGAAGCGGAGCTGGCGCGCCGGCGCGCCGAGTGGAGCGCGCCGCCTCCGGCCATGAAGGGCGGCTACCAGTCCATGTACATCAAGCACGTGACGCAGGCCGACGAAGGCGCGGATCTGGACTTCCTCGTCGGCTGCCGTGGTTCGGCAGTACCACGCGAATCTCACTGAAAGAAGGAATAGACATGGGAACACAGGCGCAATTACTGGTCGATGCGCAAAACTTCCTGGGCGAGGGTGTGCGCTGGTGCGAACGCAGCGGCCGCGTTTTCTGGACGAATATCGAAGGCTGCCAGCTGCATGCGCTGGTGCTGGCCACGGGGGAGCGCCAGCGCTGGGACATGCCCGAGCGCCTGGCGTGCTTCGCGCTGACGGACCGCGACGACATCCTGCTGCTGGGCCTGGCCTCGCGCCTGGCGTGGTTCGACGCGCGCAGCGGGGCCGTCACGCCCTTGCACGCAGTAGAGGCAGACTTGCCCATGACGCGCCTGAACGATGGCCGCTGCGACCGCCAGGGGCGCTTTGTCTTCGGCACGCTCGATGAACGCCCGTGCCGCGATGCGATCGCCAGCTTCTATCGCCTCAACCTGGACTTGAGCCTGGAACGGCTGCCGCTGCCGCAGATCGCCATCTCGAACAGCATCTGCTTCAGCGTCGATGGCACGGCCATGTATTTTTGCGATTCGATGAAGAAGGCGATCTACCGCTGGGATGATTACCTGGGCGGCGACGCCAGCCGGGTACAGGTGTTTGCCGTGCTCGATCCGGGGCCGGGCGCCGCCGATGGCGCTACCATCGATGCGGATGACCACTTGTGGAGCGCGCAGTGGGGCGCGGGCAGGGTCTTGCGCTTCGCGCCGGACGGCAGCGTCGAACGGGCGATAGCCTTGCCCGTCTCGCAGCCCAGCTGCGTCAGCCTGGGCGGCCCGCACTACGACGAATTGTTCGTCACCACGGCGCAGGAAAGCTTGACCCCGGCCCAGCTGGCGGGCGAACCGCTGGCCGGCGGATTGTTTCATGCGCGCCAGGTGGGCGTGCGCGGTTTGCCGGAAGTGCGCTTTGGCGCCCTGCCGGTCTGACAGGAGAGAGCAGATGCAAAAGCACTTGGTTTTCAATGGCATCCTCGAACGGGGCATGGTCGGTATCGTGCGCGCCGACTCGCCCGATGCGGCGCTGCAGATCGCCGAGGCGTGCATCGCCGGCGGCATCACGGCGCTGGAAGTGGCGTTCACCACGCCCGATACCCTGGGCGTGCTGCGCACCTTGCGCGAACGCCACGGCCATGACGTGCTGCTGGGCGCGGGCACGGTGCTCGATACGGAGACGGCGCGCGCCGCCATCCTGGCCGGCGCCCAGTTCATCATCTCGCCCGGCGTCAATGTGGATACCATTACGCTGTGCCAGCGCTATCAGGTGCTGGCCATGCCGGGGGCGATGACGCCGACGGAGATCGTCACGGCCTTGCAGGCGGGCGCCGACATCGTCAAGGTCTTCCCCGCCGAGATGTTCGGCCCCGCCTACATCAAGGCCTTGCGCGCCCCGTTGCCGCAAGCGCCGCTGATGCCGACTGGCGGCGTGACGGTGGAGAATCTGCATGCATGGTTTGCCAGCGGCGCCGTGGCCGTGGGCATCGGCAGCAGCCTCAGTGGCCCGGGCGCCACGGGAGATTACGCGGCCGTGACGGCGCGCGCGCAAGCTTTTGTCGCGCAGATGGCGGCCGTGCGGAGTTCCAGGTCTTCTGGATAGCTCCCTGTGCTGGATAATTCTGCTACGCTAGGCGGGCAATGTCGCACGCCTCATAGACCAGAATATGCCCAACATCGCCCGCATCCTGCAAGACAGCCGCATCATCGCCATCGTCGGCATGTCCGACAAGCCCGAACGCGCCAGCCATGAAGTGGCCGACTACCTGCTGCGGCATGGCTACCGCGTGCTGCCCGTCAATCCGGCCCTGGCCGGGCGCGACGTGCTGGGCCAGCGCGCCTATGCCACCTTGACGCAGGCCGCGGCGGCCGTGGCGCCGGCGCGCATCGACATCGTCGACTGCTTCCGCAAGCCGGCAGACATTCTGCCCATCGCCGAGGAAGCCATCGCCGTCAAGGCGGGCTGCCTGTGGCTGCAGCTCGACGTCATCAATGAAGAGGCGGCGCAGCTGGCGCGGGCGGCGGGCCTGGACGTGGTGATGGACCATTGCACAAAAATTGAGCACCGCAAGCTGGCGGTGGCGGCATGAAGGCGCGCACGCAATTTCGCGCCGGTAAGGGCTTCGACCTGAACGAGGAATTCGCCGGCAAGCGCCTGCTGGGCGCGGCCACCAAGGCGGCCAATAAAAAGCTGACGGCGGCCCAGTGCAAGGCCCTGGATCGCGAGGAAACCGTGGCGTTGACGGCGCAGATCGCCGAGTGCCAGAGCATGCTGTACGCGCAGCACAAGAAGAAGGTGCTGCTGGTCCTGCAGGGCATGGATACCTCGGGCAAGGATGGCACGGTGAAGGCCATCTTCAGCAATATCAACCCGATGGGCATCCGCGCCGTGGCGTTCAAGGGCCCCACCGATATCGAACTGGCGCACGACTACCTGTGGCGCGTGCACCAGCACGTGCCCGTCAAGGGCGAGATCGCCATCTTCAACCGCAGCCATTACGAGGATGTGCTGATCACGCGCGTGCAGGACATGATCGACAAGGCCGAATGCCGGCGCCGCTACGCGCAGATCCGCGATTTCGAGCGCATGCTGAGCGAAACGGGCACCGTCATCCTGAAAGTCTTCCTGCATATTTCGAAGGACGAGCAGCGGGGACGGCTGCAGGAGCGGCTCGACGATCCCGACCGCCAGTGGAAGTTCGATCCCAACGATATCGCCCAGCGCAAGAAGTGGGATGGCTACCAGCGCGCCTATGAAACGGCGATCCGCGAGACCGATGCCGATCACGCGCCGTGGTATGTGGTGCCATCGAATTCCAAGACGCAGCGCAACCTGGTGGTGGCCTCGCTGCTGCTGGAAACGCTGCAGGCCATGAAGCTCGAATATCCGGCGCCGGACCCGAAACTGTCGTCGTTCAAGGTCGAGTAAATACGCGGGCGATTCGGCTGTCCGCCTGCGGAATCGGCCGCGCTGTGGCATAGTATCCCTCGTCGATAATTCAAACCAGACCGGAGATCCATATGCTGCAGTTGAAAGATCCTACCTTGTTGCGTCACCAGGCTTACGTGAATGGCGCCTGGATGGACGCCGATGGTGGCCAGACGATTAATGTGAGCAATCCCGCCACGGGCGAGCATATCGGCACGGTGCCCCTGATGGGCGCGGCCGAGACGCGCCGCGCCATCGAGGCGGCCAATGCCGCCTGGCCCGCCTGGCGCAAGAAGACGGCCAAGGAGCGCGCGGCCGTGCTGCGCCGCTGGCATGACCTGATCCTGGAAAACGCCGACGACCTGGCGCTGATCATGACCACCGAGCAGGGCAAGCCCTTGCCGGAAGCGAAGGGCGAAGTGCAGTTCGGCGCCTCGTTCATCGAGTGGTTTGCCGAAGAAGGCAAGCGCGTTGCAGGCGATACCCTGCAATCGCCGTGGCCGGACCGCCGCCTGGTCATCACCAAGGAGCCGATCGGCGTGTGCGCCGCCATCACGCCGTGGAATTTCCCCGCCGCCATGATTACGCGCAAGGTCGGCCCGGCCCTGGCCGCCGGCTGCCCGATGGTCCTGAAGCCGGCCGAGGCGACGCCGTTTTCCGCGCTGGCGCTGGCCGTGCTGGCCGAGCGCGCGGGCGTGCCTGCGGGCGTGTTCAGCATCGTCACGGGCGCGCCGAAAGACATCGGCGGCGAAATGACGTCGAACCCCATCGTGCGCAAGCTGACGTTCACAGGGTCGACCCAGGTGGGCCGTTTGCTGGCGGAACAGTGCGCGCCGACGATCAAGAAACTGTCGCTGGAACTGGGCGGCAATGCGCCGTTCATCGTCTTCGACGACGCCGACCTGGATGCGGCAGTGGAAGGCGCCATCGCCTCGAAATACCGCAACGCGGGCCAGACCTGCGTGTGCGCCAACCGTCTGTACGTGCAGGACAGCGTGTACGACGCGTTTGCCGACAAGCTGGTGGCCGCCGTGGCCAAGCTGAAGGTGGGCAATGGCATCGAGGCGGGCGTCACGCAAGGCCCGCTGATCGACGCCAAGGCCGTGGCCAAGGTGGAAGAGCACGTGGCCGACGCGCTGGGCAAGGGCGGCCGCCTGCTGGCCGGCGGCAAGCGCCACGCGCTGGGCAACGGCTTCTTCGAGCCGACCATCATCGCCGACGTGACGAACGACATGCGCGTGGCCACCGAGGAAACCTTCGGCCCGCTGGCGCCCCTGTTCCGTTTCAAGACGGACGAGGAAGTCATCGCCCTGGCCAACAACACGGAATTCGGCCTGGCCGCCTACTTCTATTCGCGCGACATCGGCCGCATCTGGCGCGTGGCCGAAGGCTTGGAAACGGGCATGGTCGGCGTCAACACGGGCCTGATCTCGAACGAGATCGCGCCCTTCGGCGGCGTCAAGCAATCGGGCCTGGGCCGTGAAGGGTCGACCTACGGTATCGAAGACTACCTCGTGATCAAGTACATCTGCATGGGCGGCATCTAGAATGCTTGATTAAATCTGCTGCGCGGCGCGCTTTCCGGCCTGCGATGCTCGCTGCCTCGGCGGCCCCGTACTCAGTACAGCTGCGCTTCTTAGCCAGATGGGGGCGCCGAGCCTCGTTGCCGCTCGCTACGATTTTCTCAAGCATCCGTGACGTCCGTTATCGGCGGCTGTTGCGAGCCGATCCTAACCTGTCCAGCATGCCCTTGACCGCTTCCATCTGCGTGCCGCTCTTGCGGTAGAAATCCGGATCGATCGGGTTGATGCTGGTGTAGCCCCAGAAATCCCAGCAGCCTTTCGGGTTGTACGGATAGACGGGGCTCGGTTCGGCCTGCGGATACAGCACGATGATCTTGTTGGCGTCCGCCACCTGGTTGTAGCCGGTGCTGGTATAGAAACGGTCGCCGATGGCCTGCGTCGTTTGCAGGCAGCCGTGGAACACCACGTGCACGCGGCAGCTCTCGCTGTCGCAGGCTTTCGGGATGTAGGCATAGCCCGTATTGTTCATGCTCGAGTACGCGTTCTGGATGAAGCTGCGCTGGTTGAAGGCGATCAGCTTGCCCGTCAGGGTGGTCGACGACGGTTGCAGGTCCGGATACAGGTGCTGCAGGATGTCGCGCGCCTGCACGTAGTCGCAGTCGTTGATGAAGGGCGACTCCGTCACGGCGCACGGCTTGTCCTGATTGCTGTCGGTCAGGATGGCGTGG
Organism: Janthinobacterium sp. BJB304; assembly: GCF_002735765.1. Taxonomy (NCBI): domain Bacteria; kingdom Pseudomonadati; phylum Pseudomonadota; class Betaproteobacteria; order Burkholderiales; family Oxalobacteraceae; genus Janthinobacterium; species Janthinobacterium sp. BJB304. The sequence continues at coordinate 251,465 of NZ_PDZN01000001.1, read as the reverse complement.
CCCGCGACTAGCGTGTCGACGAAGCGGATCTGCGCCGCCGGCGTGCCCGCAAGTTGATAGAATTTTCCCACTTGTTCCACCACCGGCCGCGTCACGGTCTGGTCTTTCGTTCCGCTGAACAGATATACGCGCTGGCGTTTCAGGTTGGCCGTGTCGTCGATGAGACGGGCCTGCGCAAAATCGTTCGCCGCGCGCAGCAATTCGCTGGCCACGGGCGGCGCCACTTGCGAGCTGCCTGGATTCATGCAAGTGGTCAGGGCATTCGTCAGGTAGGGAATATACGGGAAGCGGCCCGGCTGGCCCGAGCAGAAATACGGGCCGCCCGCGATGATGCCGGCGCCGGCGACGGTGGCCGAGTAGGCGACGGCAAATTGCGCCGCCATGAAGCCGCCCGAGGACAGGCCGGACACGGTGGTCTGGCTCAGATCGGCCTGGTAGGCGGGCAGGGCGGGGGCGTCCTTGGTCGCGGCGGGCTTGACGGTTTTGGCCGTCGTGGTGGCGTGCGCGCCGCCGGGCGCCAGGATGAGCAGGCTGGCGGCCAGCAGGGCGGTGGGTAATGCGGTCAGGTGAGGGAAGGGCATGGCTACTCCACAAGGCAAGAAAAGGGACAGGAAGGCCGAGCATAGGTAAAAAAACTGTGCGCTGGGCAAGTACTGCACCGTCGTTGATGTCGCTCAAGCTATCGCTGTTGTTGACCGTCTTGTACGTGCGCGCGGCGTTTGACATAGAATGGTTTTTTTCCGTTCAACCATGGTGCCCCTCATGTCCAAGACCCTTGCCCAGCTGTTTGCGCTCACCACCCTTGCCGCCGGCGCCAGCCTGGCCATGCCGGCCCATGCGGCCGAAACCGCGCCAGCTGCCATAGCTCCGGCCGCCTGCCCCGCCATCCTCAAGCAGACCTTCAACCGCCTGCAGGATGAAGCGCCGCAAAACCTGTGCCAGTACGCAGGCAAGGTCGTGCTGGTGGTCAATACTGCCAGTTATTGCGGTTTTACCAATCAATATGAAGCTCTCGAGGCGCTGTACGCCAAGTACGGCAGCAAGGGCCTGGTGGTGCTGGGTTTCCCGTCGAACGATTTCGGCAAGCAGGAGCCGGGCAACAGCAAGGAAATCGCCGATTTCTGCTACAACACCTATGGCGTGAAGTTCCCCATGTTTTCGAAGTCCGTCGTCTCCGGCCCCACTCCAAACCCGCTGTATGTGGACCTGATCAAGCAGACGGGCAAGACCCCGGCCTGGAATTTCCATAAATACCTGATCGACCGCCACGGTAAAGTGGTGGAAAGCTTCCCCAGCAAGGTGACGCCGGACGACAAGAAACTCGTTGGCGCAGTGGAAAAAGCGCTGGCGATGTAAGTTGCCGACACCCAAGCAGGCTGGAACGCCTGCTTTTTTTTAATGCCGTGCTTGTCGTCTTGCCATCATTGTCCTAAGCTGGTTGTTCGTGTTTGTCAAAACAACCATCAAGGAGATCATCATGGCGTATGTCGATGGATTTGTGGTGCCCGTACCGAAAGCCAAGCTCGATGCTTACCTGGCCATGTCGCGCAGTTGCGGCGCCGTCTGGCGCGAATATGGCGCGCTGGAATTTCGCGAGTGCGTGGGTGACGATGTCAAGCCGGGCAAGCTGACTTCGTTCCCGCAGGCGGTGGACTTGCAGGATGGCGAAGTGGTGGTGTTTTCATGGATTGTGTATGAGTCGCGCGCCAAGCGCGATGAAATCAACGACAAGGTCATGAAAGACCCGCGCCTGGCCGAGATGATGGACCCGGCCAAGCTGCCGTTCGATGGCAAGCGGATGATCTACGGCGGCTATGAAATGCAGGTAGATCTCTAGCGGCTGAAACAGTCCATGGCGGCGTTGCAGTGCCTCGTCGTGCAGTTCGCACTGCCTTCGGCAATGCGCCTTGCCCTGAACTGTTTCAGGAGTCCATGGCGGCGTTGCAATGCTTCGTCGTGCAGTTCGCACTGCCTTCGGCAATGCGTCTTGCCCTGAACGGTTTCAGGCGCTAGCGATAAGATGTGCCGGCATCGCCCCGCGCAGCGCATTGCACACGACGATGGCCTCGGCCTGTGCCAGCATGGCGCGCGTGATGATGGTTTCCTGCGCGTTCCAGGCGGGATCGGCCAGCATGGCTGCGCGCTGCACGCCGGGCAGCAGGCCACAGGACAGGGGCGGCGTGTGCCAGCGGCCATCGAGCTTGACGAAGACATTGCTGCGCCCGCCCTCCGTCAGCTCGCCCCGCTCGTTAAAGAACAGCATGTCGAAGGCGCCTTGCGCCTCGGCCGCGCGCCACGCTGCGTCATAGCGCGCGCGCACGCTGCTCTTGTGGCGCAGGAACAGGTCGTCGGCAGTCGTGGCGTCGGGCGCCAGCATGACGTTGACCGTCTCCGGCAAGGGCGACAGGGCACCGCTTTGCGTCGTAAACTGGCCGTCCTGGCGCAGCGCAAGGCGCAGGCGGAAGGGCGCATCGTCGGGCCGCGCCGCGCAAGCGGCCTGCAGCGCGGCGCGGGCAGCATGTTGGTCCCAGGCAAAACCGAAGTAGGCGCTGGAAGCGGCCAGGCGCGCCAGGTGGCGCTCCTGCTGGCGGCAGCCGCCGGCGCGGCTGGCGTGCAGGGTCTCGAACAGTTCGAAGTCATTGGTCAGCCCCGTCAGGAAGCGGGCCTTGAGCTGGCATTCCGCAAATTCCTCGTGCGGGTCGCTGTCCAAGACGATGCCGGCGCCCACGCCCATCTCGCCGCGCCGCAGGCCGTCAGGGCCCGCCGGCTGCAAGGCCAGGGTGCGTATCGGCACGGACATGCAAAAGTCACCCACCGGGTGGGCCGCGCCGATGGCCGGCGGATCGAACCAGCCGATGGCGCCCGTGTAGATACCGCGCGGCGCCGGTTCCAGTTCGGCGATGATCTCCATGGTGCGGCGTTTGGGCGCGCCCGTGATCGAGCCGCACGGATACAAGGCCTGGAAGATGTCGGCCAGGCTGGCGTCGCCGCGCAAACGCGCCTGCACGGTGGAGGTCATCTGCAGCACGCTGCTGTAGCGCGTCACCTGGAACAGGGCCGGTACCTTGACGGAGCCCGTGGCGGCGATGCGGCCGATGTCGTTGCGCAGCAGGTCGACGATCATCAGGTTTTCCGCGCGGTTTTTCGGATCATTGGCCAGGGCGGCCGCGCGGCGCGCGTTCTCGTCCGTTTGTTCAGGCGGAGCCGCCGGCGCCGTGCCTTTCATCGGGCGCGCCGTCAGCTCGCCCTGCGCATGGCGCACGAACAGTTCCGGCGACAGCGACAGCAGGGCGCCGCCATCGGGCAGCATCACCAGCGCGCCATACGGCACGGGCTGGCGGGCGCGCAGCCGCGCATACAGGGCCAGGGGCGAGCCGAAGGCGTCGAAGCGCAGCCGATACGTATAGTTGACCTGATAGGTGTCGCCGGCCACGATGTAGTCGTGGATGCGCCCCAGCGCGCGCGTAAATTCGGCCTGATCCACGTTGGCGCGGATGCCGGCGATGCCGGCCGGCGTTTCCGCCGCTGGCGTACGAGCGGCCAGCCACTGCGCCACCTCGTCCTGCGACAGCTGGGTGCAATGTTCGAAGACGAGCACCTGCGCCAGCGGCGGCGCGCCGGGATCCGCCGCGCGCGGCGGCATGGCCAGCAAGTGCGCGCCCAGCTCGTAGCTGCACACGCTGACGGCATACTGGCCGCGTTCCAAGGCCGCTTGCAGCCCTTCGAGCAGGGCCGGCCACTGTTCCCCCTCGCTGCACCGCAAGACCGCCGTCAGGCCCGTGTACAGGCGCGATGCGGCGCCGGGCGTGCTGGCGTCGTCGAGCAGGGCGAAACAGTCGGTATGCATGGGGACAGCCGCGGCGGTGACTTACCCCAGCAGCATGGCGATTTGCAGCGCCGCTTCCTGGGAGGGATTGATCTTGAAGCCGCTCTTGGCGTAGCGGTGCCAGCGTCCAATGACGAAGCTGACGATCAGGGTGGCGCGCGCCGCCACTTCGCTTTCCTTGCCATGGCCTTCGGCGGCGGCCACGCGCAAGGCCTGCTTGAGCGCCAGCTCCACGCGGTCGTAGAACTGGTTCATGCGCACTTGCAGGCGCTCGTCCTCATTGACCAGCGCATCGCCGATCAGCACGCGCGTCATGCCCGGATTGCTGATGGCGAAATTGAGCAGCATGCCGATGATGTCGCGCGTCTGCGTCATCCCGTCGCTGTGCTTTTCCGCGATCTGGTTGATCAGGCCGAAGACGCTCGACTCGATGAATTCGATCAGCCCTTCGAACATTTGCGCCTTGCTGGCGAAATGGCGGTACAGGGCCGCTTCCGAGACGGCCAGTCTGGCCGCCAGTGCGGCGGTGGTGATCTTTTCGCCTTTCGGCTGCTCCAGCATTGCGGCGAGGGCCTGAAGAATTTGTAGCCTGCGTTGGCCCGGCGGTGTGCTTGCCATATTTTCTCTTGTCGTTAAAAAAAATGCTGCCTTGATGGGGAAGTCCGTCACCGCCGCTAGCGGTGCAGCTTCCGGCGTCAGCCGGAAGTCCAGGAGTCCCCTTCAACGCAGACGGTGAAGGCGGCGTGCCAAATGCCGGACAGATTTTACTTTGACATCGACGTAAGCGGGGCGATTTAACGCCTTGGGCAACTTCGCCACGCCGATCGGGTCGACCATTTTCAGGTATTGCGTGACCCAGGCCGTGCGCAGCCCCAGTCTTTTTGCGCCCTTCAGGTTGGCGAGGGTGTCTTCCACCAGGATGCAGCGGCCAGGGCGGATCTGGTGCTTGCGCATCAGTTTGCGCAGCATCAGCGTCGATGGCTTGGGCCGCAGCTGGCGGTGCACCTGCATCGCCTCGATGGCGACATGGTGTGAAAAGTGCCGGCGCAGCCCCAGGTGGCGCATCACGTCGCTCGAATAGCGCAGCGGCGCGTTGGTGAGTAAAATTTTACGGCCAGGCAGGCGTTTGAGTAAAGCCCCCAGTCCCCGCTCGGCGCGTATCATGGCGCGCAAATCGTCGAAGGCGTGCGTCTCGTGCAAAAAATGCGCGGCCTGCACCTGATGGTGCTTGACCATGCCCAGCAAGGTGGCGCCATAGCGGCGCCAGTAGGCCGCGCGCGCCGCATTGACGATGGCGTCGTCGGCCGGCGTCACGCCGTCGCCCAGCACCCGGGCAATATACGTGTTCATATTGGCCGTGATGGTGGGGAAGATGGCGTGCGAGGCATTGTGCAGCGTGTTGTCGAGGTCAAACAGCCAGACCGGCGACGAGCGGTTAAGATGGGACACAGGCACGAGAGTCTTTGCTAGCGAGAGAAGATGAAAAATTCAACAATCAGGAAAACCATGCGACGCCAGATTATAGTGATGTTTTGCGGATTATTCTTGCTGCCGTTGCAGGCGGCCTTCGCCGACGCGCCGCCCGTGGCGCAAAACCGCGGCGCCCTGTTCAAGGTGCAGGACGCGGCCCACACCCTGTATCTGTTCGGCACCATCCATGTCGGCGCGCCCGATTTTTACCCGCTCGAGCCGACAGTAACGCAGGCGCTGCACCGGGCCGGGGCGCTGGCGCTGGAGATCGACCCCGGCGCCGATCCGCGCAAGGCTGTGAGCGCCGTGCTGAAATACGGCATGGAGGCGCCGGGCAGCAAAGTGCCGGCCGACTGCCGCCAGACCCTGGCTCCGCGCCTGGCGCCGCTGTTGCAAAAATACGGCATTCGGGCCGAATCGGTGGCGCCGATGAAGCCATGGATGCTCGCCAGCGTGCTGGCCATCGGCGAATTTTCCACCCTCGGTTACCGCTCCGACCTGGCCGTCGACAATTATCTGTCGCAGCAGGCCAAGGCGCGCAAGATCCCCGTGGTGGAACTCGAATCGATGGAAGGCCAGATGGCGCTGTTTGGCGCCATGTCGCCGTTTGAGCAGTGCCGCTTCCTGGAAGACGGCGTGGCATCGATCGAGGATCAGGAACAAAGCCAGGAAGCGCGCGAGATCGCCGATGCGTGGCGCAACGCCGACGCGGCCGCCTTCGACAAGCTGGCGGCCAAGGCAGCGACAGACCCCTCGTTCGCCGCGCAGTTCGTGCAAAAGGTGTTGCTGGACGGCCGCAACCCGGCCCTGGCCGACGGCATCGCCAAACTCCTTGCGCGCGAAAAGCACAGCCTGGCCGCCATCGGCGTGCTGCACCTGGTCGGAGAAAAAAGCGTGCCGGATTTATTGCGTCAGAAGGGCTTGAAGGTCGAGCGGGTGTATTGAAACGCGGAGGAGATGCGGGCGACGGATAGCAGAGCAGATGGAAAAATGTTCAGGGCAAGGCGGACTGACGAAGACAGTACGAATGTACGGCGAGGAAGGACAACGCCGCCATGGACAGTTTTACTATGAGGAGATGACGGCAGAGTAGATGAAAAGTGTTCAGGGCAAGGCGCCGAGACGAAGACAGTACGCATGTACGGCGAGGCGAGGCAACGCAGCCATGGACATTTTTCAGATACGGGGATATAAAGTTGGTGCCCTTGACGTGGATCGAACACGTGGCCTCTCCCTTACCAAGGGAGTGCTCTACCACTGAGCTACAAGGGCAAATTAAAAGCGGCGCCAGGTGATCTGCGCCGCCAAACTACTCGCTGTGATGCGTTGCGATTTTTTTAGTGCGAACGGATCATAGTACCAAAAGCCTGCTCGGTCAACACTTCCAGCAATAATGAGTGTTCGATGCGGCCGTCGATGATGTGCACCGTGTTCACGCCGGACTTGGCGGCGTCGAGCGCGGACGAGATCTTCGGCAGCATGCCGCCAGAGATCGTGCCATCGGCGAACATCTCGTCGATTTCACGCGCGGACAGGTCGGTCACCAGATTGCCCTGCTTGTCCTGGACGCCGGCGATGTTGGTCATCATGATCAGCTTTTCCGCTTTCAGGATTTCCGCGATCTTGCCCGCCACCACGTCGGCGTTGATGTTGTAGGCCTGGCCATCCTGGCCGAAACCGATCGGCGAGATGATGGGAATGAAGGCGTCGTCCTGCAGCGCCTTGACGACGGCCGGGTTGATCGCGTCGATCTCTCCCACAAAGCCGATGTCGAGGAATTCGCCCGGATGTTCGCGGTCCGGCATCTGCATCTTGCGCGCGCGGATCAAGCCGCCATCCTTGCCCGTCAGGCCGACAGCCTGGCCGCCGTAATGGTTGATCAGCATGACGATATCCTGCTGCACTTCGCCGCCCAGCACCCACTCCACCACTTCCATGGTTTCTTCATCGGTGATGCGCATGCCTTGTACGAAGGTGCCCTGCTTGCCGATTTTTTTCAGCGCGTTGTCGATCTGCGGTCCGCCGCCGTGCACCACGACCGGGTTCATGCCGACCAGCTTGAGCAGGATGACGTCGCGCGCGAAGCCGTGCTTCAGGCGTTCGTCCGTCATGGCGTTGCCACCGTATTTGATGACGATGGTCTTGCCGTGGAAATTGCGGATGTAAGGGAGGGCCTCGGCCAGAATCTGCGCCTTGATTTGCGGCGACACCGCCGTCAAGTCGTCATTCATGTCCAGGTTCAAGTTAGCTAGTTGATTCATGGCGAGTCCGGAAAATAGATTTGTGCGATTTTACAGGGAAGAAGAAAATCCTGGAGGCATTATAGGGCGATCTTGTTGTATTTTCCCTGATGATCCTATAGTCTGGCCCGATATGTTCCCCAGCCAGCCCTTTTACTGCCCGTTACATCTGCGTCGTGTCCCGGCGCAGCATGACACACACTTGCCAATTCAAACACAGCCATGAGCCAGTGCAGCCTGTGCGGCGCCACCTTCCAGTGCGGCCAGACCGACCCGCAGGCCAGCGGACCGTGCTGGTGCCTGGCGCTGCCGCCCGCCATGCCCGTGCCCGGCAGCGCCGCCGTGGGCTGCTGGTGCCCCGCCTGCCTGCAAGCCCATATCGCCACCCTGGCACCTCCTGTCAAGCCTAACGTCGGCTAAATAAGTGCTTCGGCATGCAATTGCTTTGCAATAAACCTTGCATTTCGTAGGGGAATACGTTCAGACTTCGATTTTCAAGAATTTCTTATAGGAAAGTTATGCGCTTCAGGGATATCAGTATCGGCGTGCGCATCAATGCCGGTTATGCCATGTTGATCGTGCTGATGCTGATCGTCATCGTCCTCTCCGGCAGCCGCATCTACGCCATCCGCGCCGAGACCGACGATATCCTGCAGCGCGACTGGGTCGCCGCCAAGGCCACCAGCAAGATCCACGGGCTGGCGCGCGAGGCGGCCACGCGCATCGGCAATCTGCCGAACCAGCACGAGCTGGCGCTGCGCCAGGCGAACCAGGCGCGCCTGGAAGCGATCAAGCAAGGCATCGATGAGCAGGTGCGCATTCTCGACGGTCTCGATGCGCGGCCCGAGGAGCGGCGCCTGCTGGAACAGATGCACCTGGCGCGCGCCGAGTATTATGGCTCGCTGAAGGCGATGTTCGAACTGGTCGAGCGCGGCGAGGATGCCCGCGCCGAGCAGGCCATGCAGACGCAGACCTTGCCAGTGCTGGAAAAAGTGCTGTTGTACGTGGGTCAGCTCGACGATTTGCAGCAACAGCTGATCCGCGACAGCGCGGCCAGGATACGCAACGACATCGACACTTCGCTGCTGCTGATGGGCGGCATCGGCCTGGCGGCCCTGCTGACGGGCCTCGCCTTTGCCTGGTCGGCGCGCTCGATCACGCGTCCGCTGGGCGAGGCGGTGGCGATCGCCACGCGCGTGGCCAATGGCGACTTCAGTTCCGTCATCGAGGTGACGTCGCGCGACGAGACGGGCGAATTGCTGCAGGCGCTCAAGAACATGAGTACCAGCCTGGCCGTCGAGCAGGACCTGCGCCACGCCGTCGAAGTGGCCGAGGATGCGACCAAGATGAAGTCGGACTTCCTGGCCAATATGTCGCACGAAATCCGCACGCCGATGAACGGCATCATCGGCATGACCCATCTGGCGCTGCAGACGGAACTCACGTCAACCCAGCGCAACTACCTGGAGAAGGTGGAATCGGCTTCGAAGAACCTGCTGGCCATCATCGACGACATCCTCGATTTCTCGAAGATCGAGGCGGGCAAGATGGCCTTTGAAAAAGTCGATTTTTTCCTTGAGGACGTGCTGGCGCAGATCGCCGACCTGTCCGTGATGCGCGCGCAGGACAAGGGGCTTGAACTGCTGTTCGACATCGCCCCCGACGTGCCGAACGCCTTGCAGGGCGACCCGCTGCGCCTGGGCCAGGTGCTGATCAACCTGACCAACAACGCGATCAAATTTACGGACAAGGGCGAGATCGTCGTCACCATCCGCCTGCAGCAGCTGGAAGAGCATGCGGCCGTGCTGCGCGTCGACGTGCGCGACACGGGCATCGGCCTGACGCCGCCCCAGCGCAGCAAATTGTTCCAGGCCTTTACCCAGGCTGACACCTCCACCACGCGCCACCATGGCGGCACGGGCCTGGGACTGACCATCAGCAAACGCCTGGTGGAAATGATGGAAGGCGAGATCGACCTGGTCAGCGAAGCGGGCGTGGGCAGCACCTTTTTCTTCACGGCCCGCTTCGGCCTGGCCGCCGTGCCGCGCGATAATCTGCCGCAGTTGCAACATCAACAGCAGTTCCAGGGCCTGCGCGTGCTGGTGGTCGACGACAACCCCAGCGCGCGTGAAATCTTCGTCAGCATGCTGGCGGCGCTGGGCTTCGAGGCGCGTGCCGTGTCTGGCGGCGTGCTGGCCATCGGCGCCGTGGCGCAGGCGCGCGCCGAGGGGCGTCCGTACGGCCTCGTGCTGATGGACTGGAAAATGCCGGGCATGAACGGCCTCGATACCCTGGCCGGCATCCGTGCCGATGCCGCCGGCATCGATGCGACGCCGGCCTGCATCATGGTCACGGCTTTCCATCGCGAAGCGCTGCTGGAGGCGGCGCGTCAGCGCGATTTGCCGCTCGACGGGATATTGAACAAGCCGGTCAGCGCCTCGACCCTGCTCGACCAGATATCGTTCGTGTTTGGCGGCGTGACGGGACAGAGCCGCAAGACGCAGCGCCAGAGCAGCTACCGCGACGACGAGCGCGCCCTGCGCGGCGCCTGGCTGCTGCTGGTCGAGGATAATGAAGTGAACCAGGAAGTGGCGCAGCATATTCTCAACGACGCCGGCATCCGCGTCGACATCGCGGGCAATGGCGCCATCGCGCTGGCGAAGATCGAGGAAAACGCCTATGACGGCGTGCTGATGGATTGCCAGATGCCGGTGATGGATGGCTACCAGGCGACGCGCAAGCTGCGCCAGGACCCCCGTTATTCGAATTTGCCCGTGATCGCCATGACGGCCAATGCCATGGTGGGCGACAAGGAAAAATGCCTGGACGCCGGCATGAACGATTTCATCGCCAAGCCGATCGACGTGGCGCAGCTGTTCGGCACCCTGGCGCGCTGGATCGCGCCGGCCGCGCCGCAGGCAATGACGTCGGTAGCGGCGCAGCCGGAAGCGGAGCTGCCCGTGATCGCCGGCCTGAAAATGGCGGACGCCATGCGCCGCGTGGGCGGCAATGCCGCTTTGATGCGAAAATTGCTGGACCGTTTTGTGGAAACCCAGTTCGACGCCATGCAGCGCATCGTTGCCGCCATCGAGAACAACCAGCTCGAGACGGCGATCCGCGAAGCGCATACCCTGAAGGGCCTGGCCGGCAATATCGGCGCCGGCGGCCTGGCCGACAGCGCCGCGCGGGTCGAGCACTTGCTCAGCCTGGGTTCGCACGACGGTTTGCCGCAGGCGCTGGCCGCCTGCACCCTGGCGCTCGACGAACTGGTGCCGAAGATCGTGCTGGCCATGCAGTCGCGCGGCAATACGGCCGAAGCGGGCGGCGCGGCGGTGGCGCACGTGGCGCCGGTGGACCGGGCATACCTGGAAGCGGGCTTGCGCGAGCTGTCGCAGCTGCTGCAGCAGGACGATGCGCAGGCCGTCAAGCACCTTGACGGCATCGGTCCCGTGCTGGTCGCGGCGGGGCAGGCGGAACATGCGCGCCAGTTGAAGCGCATGCTGGGACAATACGATTTCGAAGGTGCGCTGGCGCAGCTGGGCGAAGTGGCCGATGCGCTGGAGTTGACACTGTGAGAAGGATAACTATGCAGAACGAAGGACGGGCATGAGAGCGCCGGCAAGCAAGCCAACCATCCTGGTGGTCGACGACACGCCAGACAATATCGATCTGCTGCGCGCGGTGCTGGAAGACGATTACCGCACCAAGATCGCCGTCAATGGCGAGCGCGCCCTGAAGATCGCCGCCGGCAGCGACCAGCCCGACCTGATCCTGCTCGATATCATGATGCCGGGCATGAGCGGTTACGATGTATGCCGCGCGCTGAAGGCCGATCCCGCCACGGCAGGCATCCCCGTGATTTTCGTGACCGCCATGAGCGAAGTGGCCGACGAGCAGCTGGGCCTGGCCCTGGGCGCCGTCGATTACATCACCAAGCCGATTTCGGCGCCCATCGTGCTGGCGCGCATCAAGACGCAGCTGGCGATGAAGCAGATGCAGGATTTCCTGCGCGACCAGAACCAGTACCTGGAAACGGAAGTGGAGCGCCGCGTGCAGGAAGTGGCGGCGCTGCAGGACGTCACCATCCACGCCATGGCCTCGCTGGCCGAGACGCGCGACAGCGAGACGGGCAACCATATCCGCCGCACCTCGCACTACCTGAAGGCGCTGGCCGAGAAGGTGCGCAACTTGCCGCGTTTCCGCGATTTTTTGACGGACAAGAATATCGAACTGCTGTTCAAGACGGCGCCGCTGCACGACATCGGCAAGGTGGGCATCCCCGACCATATCCTGCTCAAGCCGGGACGTTTCGAGCCGCATGAAATGGCCATCATGAAGACGCACACCACCTTGGGACGCGACGCCATCCTGGCGGCCGAGCACGAACTGGGCATCGAAGTCGATTTCCTCAAGTATGCGAAAGAGATCGCCTACAGCCACCATGAAAAATGGGATGGCAGCGGCTACCCGCAAGGCTTGGCGGGCGAAGCCATCCCGATTTCGGCGCGCCTGATGGCGCTGGCCGACGTGTACGACGCCCTGATCAGCCGGCGCATCTACAAGCAGGGCATGGACCACGCGCAGGCCGTGCAGATCATCGTCGAGGGACGCGGTTCGCACTTCGACGCCGAGATCGTCGACGCCTTCCTGCAGATCCAGGACCAGTTCATCGCCATCTCCAACCGTTATGCCGACGGCGTATGCGAGATCGCCGACAAGCAGCGGCAGATCGCGCCCTACACCGAGAATATCAGCTGACGGTCTTGAAGAAGCGCAGCATTTCCCGGCTGGCGTCCGGCCCTTTGCCGTCCGTATAACTGCCGTTATCGCTGCCGCCGGACCACGCGTGGCCGGCGCCGTGGATGACCCAGTGTTCGCCCAGCGGCGAGCCGTCGGCCTGGCTGTGCGTGGTGCGCGTGTAGCGGTGGCCGTTCGGTACGCTGCCGTCGACGGATGCGGCCTTGGCCGCCTTGCCGCCCGCCTGGCTGCGCACGCCCTGCGCGATCAGTTCATCGCCATTGCGCGGGTTGACGGTGGTGTCGCGGTCGCCGTGAAAAACGATGATGGGCACGCCGCCTGCCGGCGCCTTGCGCTGGGCATTGGGCATGGCGCCGCCCTTCATGGCTGCCAGCGCCGACGGCAAGTCCTGCGCCGAGGCGAAGGGCAGGCCGGAATGCACGCCGACGGCGGCAAACAGGTCGGGGTACAGGGTGCCGACGATGACGGCCATGGCGCCGCCCGCCGACAGGCCGGCGACGAACACTTCACGCTCGTTGACCGGGTAGTCGTCGATGACTTGCTGGGCGATGCCGGCGATCAGCGACGGTTCGCCCTGGTCGCGCTGCTGGTCGATGGCGTTGAACCAGTTCCAGCAGCGTGAGCTGTTGGCGCCCTGCGTCTGCGCCGGGTAGACGACAAAACACTCCTTTTCTTCGGCCAGCGCATTCATCTGCGTGCCGGCGGCGAAATCGTCGGGATTTTGCGTGCAGCCGTGCAGCATGACGATCAGCGGCATGGCCTGGCCGTGGTAGCTGCTGGGGATATACAGCTTGTACGAACGCGTGCCCGCATGGTTGCGGTACACGCCATCGATGAACTGCGCGCCGGCGGGGATTTCCACCGGCGTGGCGGCCGGCGCGTTGAAGCCGGGCGGGTGGAAATTCGGCAGCTCGAAGCTGGGCATGTCGAAGCTGTGCTGGCCCAGGCCGGCCGGCACGCCCAGGCGCGCCATGAAATCCTGCGCGAAGTCCTGCGCCGCCTGCGCGGGCGTGGGCGGCACCGATGCCGCTTCCGGTGCGGCGTCAGTTTGCGGCTGCCCCCGGGCCTGCGCTGGTGCCGGTGGCGGCGCAGGTGGCGGATTAATATCACGCATCGGCTGCGGTGGCGGCGCTTGCGTGGCGGCCGCTTGCGGCGTCAGTCCGGCCGCAGACAGCGCCTGCTGGATCGCTGCGGTGGCGGCGGCGGGGCCGCTGCCCATCAGATTACGGGTCGCTGTGCGCATCTGCGCCAACATGTTGAGAGGTAGTTTCATGACCATCCTTAACGGTGCCGCGCATCGGCCGGGTCATCGCCGCGAACCAATACGCTAGTGAATTCGCCCTGCGAGCGCCGTCTTGACGACGGTGCTGGCGTGCAGGGCACCTAATACGAAAATAGACTCGATGGTGGCCAGTGCCAGTTCCACCGAAACGTCGCTGGCGATGCTGGCCAGTCCCAGCACCTGTATCTGCAGGCGCTGGCCGGCTGCCTGAATCGCTTCCAGGTCGGCGCGCGAGTAATGCTGCATGCCCAATACCAGGCTTTTACGGGCCACGGTTTGTTTCACTACGTCGGCGTGGGTGCCCAGTTGGTTGCGTATGGCCGTACGGATCAGATCCGTGCGGTTGGAATAAAATCCCTCCTGGACCAGCAGATCGATCTGCCCCAGGTCAATCAAGCCGAGGTTGATCGTGATTTTCTCGGATTCCCCAATTTTGGGCTTGCTGTCTTGCTTGGCCATATCTCTCCATAAACTCCACGTGGCATCCATTTGCCATCTGTATGGATGGTAGTATAGTTCTGAAATATCTCAAGTCAAGCAGGATCTGGCCTGATCGTGTTGTAGGACGGGCACCCGTAGAGTGAGAATGTGTGAAAAATATATTTCCGGAAGAGCAGTTGTTGACCATTGTTTCGCTGGAAAATATATTCACGGAAACATTGCAGGGCGATGCCATCGACTCGCCGGCGCCGTTTCGCGGCATAATGAAAGTCTTCACGTTTACCGATGCCGCTCCATGATGGTCGCTCCCCCACCTCCGCCAGCCGTTCCGCTTTCTTTGCCGTCGCCGGTGCCGTCGCCCTGCGTCAGCCTGTGCAAGATGAACCGCAACAGCGGCTTGTGCGAAGGCTGCCTGCGCACGCTCGACGAGATCATCGCCTGGAGCAAGGCCGACGACGACTTCAAGCGTGCCGTCTGGGCCGAATTGCCCGACCGCGAATCTTTGCTCGATTTCGAGCCCGACTACTGAGGAAGCCCATGCCGCGATCGCCAGCGCTGTTCCCCGATGCCATGCAGGTGTTCGAACGCGGCTGGCTGTCGTCGAACAACATCCTGTTCCAGGGGAAGGATGACACGGCCCTGATCGACAGCGGCTATGTCACGCATGCGCCGCAAACCCTGGCCCTGCTGCACCACAGCCTGGCCGGCCGGCCGCTGGACCGCCTGTTCAATACCCACCTGCACTCCGACCATTGCGGCGGCAATGCGCTGCTGCAAGCCGCATACGGCTGCCAGACGGCCATACCCGTTTCGGAAGCGGACAAGGTGAGAATGTGGGATGTCGATGCCCTCAGCTTCCAGGCCACGGGCCAGCAATGCCCGCGCTTCCGCTTTGACGCCACCGTCTCGCCCGGCGACACCTTGACCTTGGCCGACATGCGCTGGCAGGCGCTGGGCGCGCCGGGCCACGACCCGCACTCGCTGATTTTTTACTGCGCCGGCGAGGGTATTCTGATTTCCGCCGACGCCCTGTGGGAAAACGGCTTTGGCGTGATCTTCCCCGAACTCGATGGCGGCTCCGGCTTTCTGGAAGCGCGCGCCACGCTGGACCTGATCGCCAGCCTGGACGTGCGCGTCGTCATTCCCGGCCACGGGCGGCCGTTCCAGGACGCCGCCGGCGCCCTGCAGCGTGCGTATTCGCGCCTCGATTACCTGGCGTCCGACCCCGTGCGCAATGCGCAGAATGCGGTGAAAGTGCTGCTGAAATTTTTGCTGCTGGAGCGCCAGCGCATCGCCCTGGTCGAGATACCGGCCCTGCTGCGCGGCATGCCCGTCTTCGAAGAGGCCAACCGGCGCTTCCTGCGCCAGGAGTCGGCCGCGCTGGCCGAGTGGGCCGTGTCGCAGCTATGCAGAGCTGCAGCGGCGCGGGTCGAGGGTGAGTACTTGCTCAACGACGGTTGAACCGGTCTTGCGATAAATTCAGCACGATCGTACTTTTTCTGCACTATAATCAACGTTCAGTGTGTCTTTCACGTCCGATCAACTTTCCAGCGAGTCCGCCATGGCATTGCCTGTTGCGTTGCAAAACCTCTCCTTACCCGTTATCGCTTCGCCGATGTTCATCGCCAGCGGCCCGGCCCTCGTCGCGGCGCAGTGCAAGGCCGGCATCGTCGGTTCCTTTCCGGCCCTGAACGCGCGTCCCGCCGAATTGCTCGACACGTGGCTGACCGACCTGCAGGCCGAGCTGGCCGCCTTCCAGGCCGCCCATCCCGATAAAAAAGTCGGGCCGATCGCCGTCAACCAGATCGTGCACCAGTCGAATGACCGCCTCGCGCATGACGTGGAAGTGTGCGTGAAACACCAGGTCCCCATCATCATTTCCTCGCTGCGCGCGCCGCCCAAGGAAATGCTCGACGCCATCCACAGCTATGGCGGCATCGTGTTGCATGACGTGATTTCGATCCGCCACGCGAAAAAGGCGCTGGAAGCGGGCGTCGATGGCTTGATCCTGGTCGCCAGCGGCGCCGGCGGCCACGCGGGCACCCTGTCGCCGTTCGCGCTGGTAGGCGAAGTGCGCAAATTCTTCGACGGCCCGCTGGCGCTGTCGGGCTCCATCGCCACGGGCGACGCCGTGCTGGCCGCGCAAGCGATGGGCGCCGACTTTGCCTACATCGGCTCGCGCTGGCTGGCGACCAAGGAATCGAACGTCAGCGACGGCTACCGCGAGGCCATCGTGGAGTCTGCGGCGGCCGACATCGTCTACACGAACCTGTTTACGGGCGTGCACGGCAATTACCTGAAGAAATCGATCGAAGCGGCCGGACTCGATCCGGAAGCCTTGCCCGAAGCGGACAAGAGCGCGATGAATTTCGGCTCCGGCAGCGCCAAGGCCTGGCGCGACATCTGGGGCGCGGGCCAGGGCGTGGGCTTGATGGATGACGTGCCGAGCGTGGCAGAGATGGTGGCGCGCCTGAAGGCCGAATACGATGCGGCGCGCGCGCGGTTGAAGCTGTAATCGTTGTTGTGACGGTGGTGGTGGTGTCGGATTACGCGGCGTACCGCCGCTAATTCGACCTACTCGAACCTGGTGGCGTAGGTCGGATTAGCGCGCAGCGCGTAATCCGACAACACCACAATCACTCCTGTTTCAAATCCTCGGGCTTGATAGCCCACAAACCTGGCAAGTTGCGCCAGTAGCCGTACGCATCCATGCCGAAGCCGACGACGAAGCGGTTCGGTATCACCAGGCCGACGATGTCGGCTTGTACAGGCTTTTTCTTGCCGATGGCCTTGTCGGCGAACACGGCCAGGATGACTTCCGAGGCGCCCATGTCCAGCAAGCGCTGCTTGACGTGCGCCAGGGTTTCGCCTTCGTCGAGAATATCGTCGAGCACGATGACGGTGCGGCCTGCCACGTTCGAGCGGGGGATGACTTTCCACACCACTTCGCCACCCTTGTCGTCGTCGCCGTAGCGGCTGACGTGGATGTAGTCGAATTCGAGCGGGAAGCTCAGTTGCGGCAGCAGGCTGCCCGTAAACACGACGGCGCCGCCCATCACGCCCAGCACCAGCGGGAACTCTTTCGAATCCTCGGCGTTGAAGCGCATGTTGAGCACATCGGCCATGCGCGTGATCGACGCCTGCACGGTATCTTGGTCGAACAGCAGTTCCGCGTTCTTGATCAGGTCACGGGCACGGTTGTGATGAAATTCTTGCATGGACTCTTGCATGGCGATGAAAGGGGCTGATGGTCAATGCCGGTATTATCCCGCAAATCGGCCTTATTTGTAATCGCGCATGTCGTCGATGATTTTCCCATCCTGGGCCAGACTGCCCACCGCCACCAGCACCACGTCGCCGCGCAGCTTGGTCAGTTCACGGATCGAACCGATGATGGCTTCCACGCCGCTGGCGTCATGCGGATCGTCGACTTCGCAATGCAAGGCCATCTCGTCGTTGGCCATGCGCCCCGACACCACCAGCCGCGCCTTCCTGATTTGCGGGTGGCGGCGCGCGATTTCATGTACCTGCGACGGATGCACGAACATGGCGCGCACCTTGGTGGTTTGATCGGCGCGCCCCATCCAGCCTTTGATGCGCGTATTCGTGCGCCCGCACGGCGACTGCGGCGCGTCCATCAGCACGGCCGACAGATCGCCGGTGGCAAAGCGGATCAGCGGGTAGTCGGCATTAAAGACGGTGACGACGACTTCGCCCACCTCGCCCGGTGCGACGGGAATGCCGCTGCCCGGATGGACGATCTCGAGCAGCACGTTTTCGTCGACGACCATGCCGGGATTGAGCTTGCCATTGCTGGCCGTTTCATAGGCGATGCTGCCGATATCGGCCGAGGCATAGGTCTGGAACACGTGCGGCACGCCGTTCTCGGCAAACCAGCTGCGCAAGGATTCGGGCAGCGCTTCCGCGCCCATCACGGCCTTGGTGACGCTGCTGATGTCGGCGCCCATTTCGCGCGCCTTCTCGATGATCAGTTTCAGGAACGACGGCGTGCCGATATACGTGTCCGGCTTCAGGTCTGCCATCGCCTGCACCTGCATTTCCGTCTGGCCGATGCCGGCCGGGATGACGGTGCAGCCGATGCGCGCGGCGCCCCCTTCGACCATGAAGGCGGCCGGCGTGAAGTGATACGAAAAACAGTTTTGCAGCAGGCCGCCGGCGCGCACGCCGGCCGCATACATGGGGCGCGCAAAGCGCCACCAGTCGGGGCCGCGGCCTTCCGGATCGAAGATGGGGCCGGGCGAGACGAACACGCGCGACAGGGCGTTTTTCGGCGTCGTGTTCAAGCCGCCGAACGGCAGCTGCGCGTGCTGCAATTGCTTGAGGTCGGACTTGCGCGTCACGGGCAGCTGTGCCAGCGCGGCGCGGCTGGTGATGCCGGCCGCATCGACGCCGTCGAGGATGCGGGCCCAGCCCGGCGCCTGTTGCGCGCGCGCGATCAGCTGCGGCAGGCCGGCCATCAATTCGCGTTCGCGCGCTTCGGGGGCGCGTGCTTCCAGACTGTCGAGCGTATCGGTCATGTTGCGGATTCTCCAATGTCACGTTGCAGTTTTTTCGTCAGCCTGGCAAAAATCAGGCTGTATGAGCGGTGCAGCAGGGCCGCCATTTCCCCGTCGTCCAGCGCGTCGGGGCTGGCGATATGCACCCACTTGGCCCGCGCCAGGTAGGGCGCCGGGCGGATGCCGGGCCGGTCCGTCAATTCCAGGAAGCGCTCCGCATCGACCTTGAAGCTCATGCCGCGCGTGCTGTGCACTTCTGCGCCGCACAGCGCAAACAGGCGACCGCCGACGGAAAACGCCAGCACGTTGCTCCACTTGATGTCTTCGGTCGCGCCGGGAAAGCCGCGGCACACTTGCTTCGCCCGTTCCAGGTCCATGTCGTAACTTCCGTGTCAGGCCAGCCAGCGCTTGCGGCGGCGGTAGAACTTCATGTCGCGGAAGCTCTTGCGCCCGGCGCTGGACACGCCCAGATAAAACTCTTTGACGTCTTCGTTGCTGGCCAGTTCCTGCGCTTGCCCTTCCATCACGACGCGGCCGTTTTCCAGGATGTAGCCGAAGTCCGCGTAGCGCAGCGCCACGTTGGTGTTCTGCTCGGCCAGCAGGAAAGACACGTTTTCCTTCTGGTTCAGGTCCTTGACGATGCCGAAGATCTCTTCGACGATCTGCGGCGCGATGCCCATCGAGGGTTCGTCCAATAAGATCATCGACGGCTTGGCCATGAGCGCGCGGCCGATGGCGCACATCTGCTGCTCGCCGCCCGAGGTATAGCCGGCCTGGCTGCTGCGCCGCGTTTTCAGGCGCGGAAAGTAGTGGTAGACCTTGTCCAGCGCGTCTTTCAGTTCGCCGCGCGACAGGCTGCGCGTGTAGGCGCCCGTCAGCAGGTTTTCCTCGATGGTGAGGTGGCCGAAACAGTGGCGGCCCTCCATCACTTGCGACAGGCCCCGCTTGACCAGCTCATTCGGCGTCAACTGATCCACGCGCTCGCCCTTGAACTGGACTTCGCCCTTGGTGACGTCGCCGCGTTCGCCGCGCAGCAGGGTCGAGATGGTTTTCAGCGTGGTCGACTTGCCGGCGCCGTTGGCGCCCAGGAGCGCCACGATCTTGCCTTGCGGGACTTGCAGCGACACGCCCTTCAGGACCAGGATCACATGGTCGTAGATGACTTCGATATTGTTTACCGACAGGTAGGGCGGCGGCGCGGTGTCTGGTGTTTGCGTGGCAGTGGGTGTCATGGCTGCTTCGTTTTCATATGTGTTGGCGATGCTGTCGGATTACGCTACGCTAATCCGACCTACGTGAATGCGGTGTTGGTCGGCGTAGGTCGGGTTAGCGCGTAGCGCGTAACCCGACGCCACGTCGAGAGCCGCTTACTTCATGCACGCCGGCGTGATCTTTTTCTCTTCGGCGTACTTGCCGGACGATTCCTCGACCAGCTTGCGCACCAGGGCCTTGTCGCCGACGATCCATTTCGGCGTGATGGCGGTCCACTTCTTGCCGTCCCACTGCTGCACCTTCACGGCGCCCGAGCCTTCATGGTCGTCGCAGCTGGTTTTCACGGTGGGGAACATGCCCAGTGCGCCCACGGCCTTCTGCCGCGCATCGTCGACGTTCAGGTTTTCCAGGCCCCAGCGCATCTGTTCGCCCGTGATCGGCTTGCCCTTGCCGAATTTTTCCTGCGCCGTGCGGATCGCTTCGACCCACAGGATGCCGGCCGTCACGCCGCGCATGTGGTAGACGGAGCCGATGCGCGACTGGTCGGACAGGTTGCCCTTGCCGGACGCGTAGAGTTTCTTGCGGATGTCGTCGAGCACGGGGTAGTTGCCCGGCGTATTGAACGTCATCGCCGTGTAGCCCTTGGCCGCGTCGCCCGATGGAATCGTGTCTTCCTCGGAGCCGGCCCACCAGACGCCCAGCATTTTGTCGCGCGGGAAGCCGTTGCGCTGCGCCGTTTTGATGGCAACGGAGTTCATCACGCCCCAGCCCCACAGGATCACGTGGTCCGGCTTGGCCTGGCGGATTTGCAGCCATTGCGATTGCTGTTCGCTGCCGGGCGGCGCGACGGGAATCTTGATCAGTTCGAAGCCGTACTGTTTCGACAGCGCTTCGAGCACGGGCAGCGGCTCCTTGCCGAAGGCCGAATCGTGGTACAGGTGGACGATTTTTTTCCCTTTCAGCTTGTCCATGCCGCCATCCTTGTCGCCCAAATACTTGATCATGGCGGCGGCCTGGCTCCAGTAGCTGGAGATCAGCGGATACACATACGGGAAGACCTTGCCGTTGGCGGCGTCCGAGCGGCCGTAGCCGATCATCGTCATGGGAATCTTGTCCTGCGCCACGCGGTCGAGGATGCCGTAGGCGACGCCCGTGGACAGGGTTTCGACCAGGGTGGCGCCGCCCTGCTTGGTTTTCAGGCGTTCATAGCATTCGACGCCGCGCGACGGGTTGTATTCGGTTTCGCATTCTTCCCAGCTGATTTTCACGCCATTGACGCCGCCGGCCTGGTTGACCAGGTTGAAGTAATCGATGATGCCGCCGTAGAAACCGGAGCCGCCGGCCGCGTACGGACCCACGCGGTAGGAGGGCAGGGCGATGTACTGTTCCTTGTCCTGCGCCTGGGCGCTGCCGGCCATGGTGAGTGCGGCACTGGCGATGGCGGCGGCCAGCATGAGCGATTTGATGTGTTTCATTGTGTGTCTCCTCTTGTTTTATTTGGTATTCAAGTGAACCGACATCGACTGCAAAAACTTAATGGGGGAAGGGCCAGAGTCGCAACTTTTCCTTGGCGATCTGCCACAGCCTGGCCAGGCCGTGCGGCTCGACGATCAGGAAGAAGATGATCAGCGCGCCGAACACCATCAGCTCCAGGTTCGAGGCCACACTGGTCGGCAACGCCAGGCCATGCGCGATGGTGTTCAGGAAGACGGGCAGCAGCACGATGAAGGCCGCGCCCAGGAAGGAACCGAGGATAGAACCGACGCCGCCGATGATGATCATGAACAGGATGCGGAAGGACAGGTCCAGGTTGTACGCTTCCGGCTCCACCGTGCCCAGGTAGGCGTACGCATACAGGGCGCCGGCCACGCCGCAGTAGAACGAGCTGACGGCAAACGCCAGCAGCTTGGTGCGCATCAGGCGAAAACCGATGACTTCGGCCGCCATGTCCATGTCGCGCACGGCCATCCACGAGCGGCCCACGTTCGAGCGGATCATGTTCTTGGCCAGCAGGGCCATGCCGGCCACGATGGCCAGCACCAGCAGGTATTTGCTTTGCGGCGTGTCGAACTGGTAGCCGAGGATGGTCATCTTTTGTACCGTGATCACGCCCGAGGAGCTGTAATTGGTCAGATACGGGATCTTGGTCAGGCACCAGACGACGAAGAACTGCGTCGCCAGGGTGGAGGCGGCCAGGTAAAAGCCGCGGATGCGCAGGGAGGGCAGGCCGAAGGCGATGCCCACCATGGCCGCGCACAGGCCGCCCAGGATGAACGACACCAGCAGCGGCAAGCCGGGCAGGCGCGCCATGAAGTTATACGAGGCAAACGCGCCGACGGCCATGAAGGCGGCCGTGCCCAGCGACAGCTGGCCTGCGTAACCGGTCAGGATGTTCAGGCCCAATGCCGCCAGGGCGAAGATCAGGAACGGGATCAGGATCGCCGACAGCATGTAGGGCGAGGCGAAATACGGCAGGAGGAAGACGGCGACGAGCAGCGTGGCCGTCAGCGCCAGGCGGTCTTGCCGGATCGGGAAAATCTGGTTGTCAGCCTGGTAGCTGGTCTTGAATTGTCCTGCTTCACGGTAAATCATGGCGTATCCTTTGCGGGCTGTTTTGGCTGTTGTCGGGTTACGCGCCATGCGCTAACCCGACCTACGATGCTGTTTCGGTGGTGTTATATGCGACGGATGATCTTCTCGCCGAACAGGCCTTCCGGGCGCACGAGCAGGAACAGCAGGGCCAGCACATACGGGAACCAGCCTTCGATGCCGCCGCCCACCATGGGGCCCAGGTAGACTTCGGCCAGCTTTTCCGACGCGCCGATGATCAGGCCGCCGACGATGGCGCCTGGCACCGACGTAAAGCCGCCGAGGATCAGCACGGGCAGCGCTTTCAGGGCGATGAAGGTGAGGGCGAACTGCACCCCGTTGCGCGCGCCCCACAGCAAGCCGGCCACCATCGCCACCAGGCCCGCCACGCCCCACACCACTGCCCAGATGCGCTGCAGCGGGATACCCACGGCCAGCGCCGCCTGGTGGTCGTCGGCGACGGCGCGCAGGGCGCGGCCCACCTTGGTTTTCGAGAACAGCAGGGCCAGGCAAATCACCAGCAGCGCGCAGATGCCGGCCGCCACCACGTCGAACTGCGAAACGATGATGTTGAAATGATCCATCAGGAAGGGCATCGGCACGTCTTCGATGGGTAGGTCCAGCTTGTGTACCTGCGAGCCCCACATCAGCTGCGCCAGGCCTTCGATGAAAAAAGTCAGGCCGATGGTGGCCATGAAGAGCGTGATTTCCGGCTGGTTGACGAGCGGCCGCAAGACCACCCTTTCAATCGCCATGCCCAGCACGATCATGGTGAGCATCGTCAGCGGGATGGCCAGCCACAAGGACAGGCCGAACTTGTCCATGATGCCGACGCAGGTGAGGGCGGCGAAGAACACCATCGCGCCCTGCGCAAAATTGAACACGCCCGAGGCCTTGTAGATCAGAACGAAGCCGATCGCCACCAGCGCATACATGACGCCCGACAGCAGGCCGCCGATCAGCACTTCAAAGAAAAAATTGATATTCATTGCCATTCCTTGTCTAGTGCGCCACGCCGAGATAGGCATTGATCACGTCCTGATTGCTGCGCACCTCGTCGGGCGTGCCGTCGCCGATCTTCTTGCCGTAGTCGAGCACCACCACGCGGTCGGAGATATCCATCACCACGCCCATGTCGTGCTCGATCAGCACGATGGTCGTGCCCAGCTGGTCGTTGACGTCGAGGATGAAGCGGCACATGTCCTGCTTTTCTTCCACGTTCATGCCGGCCATCGGTTCATCCAGCAGCAGAATCTCCGGTTCGGCCACGAGGGCGCGGCCCAGTTCCACGCGCTTTTGCAAGCCGTAGGGCAGGCGCCCCACGGGCGTCTTGCGGATGGCCTGGATTTCCAGGAAGTCGATGATCTCCTCGGCCTTCTTGCGGTGCTCGATTTCCTCGCGCCGCGCCGGTCCCCAGTACAGGGCCTGCAGCAGGAAATTCGACTTCATTTTGAGGTTGCGCCCCGTCATGATGTTGTCCAGCACCGTCATGCCCTTGAACAGGGCGATGTTCTGGAAGGTGCGCGCGATGCCGGACTTGGCGGCCGCGTAGCAATCCATGCCGCGCCGGTGTTCGCCCCGGTAAATGATCTCGCCCTGCTGCGGGCGGTACACGCCATTGATCACGTTGAGCATCGAGCTTTTGCCCGCGCCGTTCGGGCCGATGATGGCGCGGATTTCATGCTGTTTCACGTCGAACGAAATGTCGGTCAGCGCTTTCACGCCGCCGAACGACAGCGAGATGTTCTTCAGGTCGAGGATCACGGGACCCGTCTTGCGGGCCGTGCCGAAATGGGCGTCGGGTTCGTTCATTTGCATCGTGCTGTGCTCCATCATGCGGCCAGGCCCTGGGGCCGGTACGTTTTGCTGTCCCAGATCTGCAGGTTGGCGCTGGTCGAGCCAAGGCGGCCATCCTCGAATTTCACCTGGGTCTCGATGTATTGCGTTGCCTTGCCCTCGTACAGGGCGGAGATCAGCACCGCGTATTTTTCGGCGATGAATTTGCGGCGCACCTTGCGCGTGCGGGTCAGTTCGTCGTCATCCGGGTCGAGTTCCTTGTGCAGCACGAGGAAGCGGTGCACCTGCGTGCGGTCCATCAGGGGGTCGGCCGCCAGTTCCGCGTTGACCTGCTCGATGCAGTCGCGGATCAGGCCATAGGTTTCTGCGCGCGCCGCCAGGTCCGTGTAGCCGGAGTAGGCGATGCCGCGCCGCTCGGACCAGTTGCCCACCGCTTCGATGTCGATGTTGATGAAGGCGCACACCTGGTCGCGCGCATGGCCGAAGGCCACCACTTCCTTGATGAAAGGGAAGAATTTGAGCTTGTTTTCGATGTAGTTGGGGGCGAACATGGCGCCGCAATTCATCTTGCCCACGTCGGCCGCGCGGTCGATGATTTTCAAATGGCCTTCGCTGTCGAACACACCCGCGTCGCCCGTGTGGAAGTAGCCGTCGTTGTCGATTACTTCGGCGGTGGCGTCGGGACGCTTGAAGTAGCCGCTCATGGTGGCGGGCGACTTGACCAGCACTTCGCCATTGGCCGCCAGCTTGACTTCCACGCCTGGCGCCGGCAAGCCCACGCTGTCGAACTTGATATTGCCGTCCGGTTGCAAACACACATAGGCGCAGGTTTCGGTGGAGCCGTACAGCTGCTTGAGGTTGACGCCGATCGAGCGGTAGAAGCGGAACAGGTCGGGGCCGATGGCGGCGCCGGCCGTGTAGGCGACGCGCACGCGCGACAGTCCCAGCACGTTTTTCAGGGGGCCGTAGACGAGCAGCTCGCCCAGCTTGTAGCTGAGACGGTCCGTCAGCGAGACTGGTTTACCGTCCAAGATCTGCGCGCCGCAGCGCTTGGCCACGTCCATGAAATGGCTGAACATGCGGCGCTTGATGCTGCTCGCGTCTTCCATGCGTATCATCACGCTGGTGAGCATGTTCTCGAACACGCGCGGCGGCGCAAAGTAGCAGGTGGGGCCGATTTCGCGCATGTCGATCATCACCGTGTCGCCCGATTCGGGGCAGTTGACGGTAAAGCCGGCCACCATGGCCTGCGCCAGCGAGAACAGGCAGTCGCCCACCCACGCCATGGGCAGGTAGGACAGGATGTCTTCATTGTCGGTGAGCTGGTCGAAGGCGACGCCGCCTTCGCCGGCTGCCAGCAGCGCCGTATGGCTCTGGCACACGCCCTTCGGCTTGCCCGTGGTACCCGAGGTGTAGAGGATCACGGCCGAGTCGCTGCCCTGGCCCGCTGCCACGGCGGCGTCGAAAAAGCCCGGGTGTTCGCGGTCGTAGGCGCGGCCGAGCACCTGCAGGGCGGCAAAGGACGTCAGCTCCGGCTGGCGGTAATGGCGCATACCCCGTTCATCGTCATAGGCGATGTGGGCGACGTGCGGATACAAGGCCTTGAGCTCGAGCAGCTTGTCGACCTGTTCCTGGTCTTCGACGATGGCGTAGCGGATTTCCGCATCCTGCAGCACATAGGCCATGTCGGCGGCCGGCGCGTCCTGGTACAGCGGCACGGGCACGCCGCCCAGGCTTTGCGCGGCCAGCATGGCCCAGTACAGGCGGGGACGGTTGTCGCCGATGATGGCCAGGTTCATGCCGCGCTGGAAGCCGATGGCGGCCAGGCCGCAGGCCAGCGCGCGCACCTCCTCGTTGACCTCGGCCCAGGTCCAGGTCTGCCAGATGCCCAGGTGTTTTTCGCGAAAGGCGGGCTTGTCGGATCGTACTGTCCCGTGTTGCAATAAGCGCCGCGGAAAAGTCGGCATTGTTGCTGTGGTATGCGTTTGCACCAGTGTCTCCCTGTTGCTTGTCTCAGGCTCCACCTCGTTGGATGGCGCTCTGTGTTTTTTATGTGTAAGGCATTTGTGCAATGATAGTAGCTTGCGTTAGTTTGCCGAGTTGTCTTTTCGGGGACATTTATCCACTTTTCGATGGTGCATCGCACAATGACCAACCCTGATATCAGCCTCAAGGATGCCGTTCGCGCGGCCAACTGGGCGCAGCTGCTCGACCCCGTGCAAATGGCCCGGGTCGAGGCGGATGTGTTCGAGACTTTCGTGCCGAAAGGCGGTTTTGTCTGTCGCAAGGGCGAACCGGTGGACAACTGGATCGGCGTTATCAGCGGCATGGTCAAGATGAATAATTTTTCCGCTTCCGGCAAGGCCATGACCTTCATCGGCGTGCCGCCCGGCAGCTGGTTCGGCGAAGGTTCATTACTGAAGAATGAAATCCGCAAATACGACACCATGGCCCTGCGCGACACGCGCGTGGCGCGGCTGCCCGGCGCCACCTTCCACTGGCTGCTGGAAACGAGCTTGCCATTCACGCGCTTTCTGCTGATGCAGCTCAACGAGCGCCTGGGCCAGTTCATCGGCATGGTGGAAAACGAGCGCCTGCTGGACCTGAACACGCGCGTGGCGCGCTGCCTGGCGTCGATGTTCAACTCGCATTTATACCCGGGCGTGGAAACCCTGGTGCAGCTGTCGCAGGAAGAAATCGGCCTGTTGTCAGGCTCCTCGCGCCAGCGCGCCAACCAGGCCTTGCAGGTACTGGAAAAAAAGGGTTTATTGCGTCTCGATTACGGCGGTATCCGCGTGCTGGACCTGGAAGGCTTGCGCCGCTACGAGGCCGATGATGGCGAGTGATTCCATTCGCGCCGCGGCGCTGCGCGCGCGCCTTGATGGCGGCTTTGTCGAGCATGCGCGTTTCACGGGGCCGCCGGTCGATTTCAGCCACTGGACTCCCGAAGAACTGGGCGCCGTCTGGGGGGCGCTGCACCGCGCGGCCGGCTTCGGCCATGACGGTTCCGTGCGGCGCGAACTGGCGCTGGGGCTATTGGCGCAAGCGAGCAGCATGAACCTGGCACCGGCGCTGGCAGGCGAGATGTTCCTCGACGCGCTGGAAGCGGCCCGCGTGCACGACTGGGACTACGCAATCGGCTGCCTGGCTTGCCTGCGCGGCGCGCCACCGGAAGGCAGCGCGCAGCTGGCGCTGCGCATCCTCGATGAACCGAAGCACTGGGGCGAACAGCATTTTGCCGCCTGGCTGCTGGCGCAGCTGGCCGGCGGCGACGCCCTAACCCGGTTCGGGCAGATGATGGATGAGCGCCATGCGCGCTACCCGATGCCCTTGACCTTGCAGGAACTTACCGTGCTGCCGCAGCTGGCGAAAACGTCGCTGCTGGCGCTGGCCGGCTCGCGCTACAGTGGCCATTGGAGCCGCGACAGTATCGGCGAGGCGGATCCTGCCGACGTGCTGGCCGACGATGCGGCGTATGTCGCGTTTGCGCGCACGATACTGGAACAGGCGGCACGCCATATCGCCGCCATCCATGACGGCAGCGTGCCGTATGCGGCCGATGCCGCCTTTGCCACGGCAGACTCTCCCGTGCTGGCGCGCGCCGCGCGGGTGGCGTCCTATCGCGATGATGCCTGGTTCAGGCCCGTGATCGCCGTCTTGCTGCCGTTGGCATGCGTGGCGCCTGGCGCGGCCAAGAGCGCGCCGTCGCAGTCGCTGGCGATGGCGCTGGGCCATGCGGTGGAAACCATCCCCACGCCCGAAAGCCTGCTGGCCCTGCGCGAGGCGCTGGCCCAGGTACGCCATGCGGGCATCCGCAAGAAACTGGAACGCAATCTGAAACCGGCCGAACGGGCGCTGGCCGAACGGCCCGATATCGCCTGGAGGATCGGCATGCCGGGCCCCATGGGCAAGCGGCGCCAGGCCATGCTGGCGCGCCGCCTGGAAGCGGGCTACGCCAGCGAGGTGTGGTTTGGCCTGGACCAATGGCGTGGCCTGCGCGACGATGCCGATATCGACGCGGTGGCGCGCGCGCTGGTCTGGCGCACGGGCGATGGGCTGGCCTTCATGCTCGACGGGAAAGGCGCCATCGACGCGCAGGGGCAGCCGGTGGATTTGCCGGAGCAAGGCGAGATCGGCCTGTGGCACCCCTTGCATGGCAGCGGGGAGGAGCGCGCCGCCTGGCAAGCGCTGCTCGCGCAGCGGCGCCTGCGCCAGCCGCTGCGCCAGGTTTATCGCGAAATATATGCACCGCCCGGCGACGGCAGTGCCGCATTTGCCGGCTACCAGCTGTCGCTGCCCACCTTGCTGGGACTGGCGCGCCGCGAAGGCTGGCGCCTGGACCACGATGAAGGCCTGTCGCGCCAGTTCGGCGCCTGGCGCGTATTGCTGCGCCTCGAGGGGCACGTGTATCCGGGGGCGGGCGGCGCCTGCACGTCAAACGGGCTGGCGCCCGCGCAGATGATGCCGATGGCGCCGGTGGCGTATTCGGAAGCGTGCCGCGCGGTGGACCTGCTGGTCAGCGCCAGCGCCTTGGCGCTGGTGGAGGAGGAGCAAAGCGTGGAGCGCGAACAGCGCCTGTTTTACCTGGCCAATCTGGCACCGGGGCCGATGGCGGGCATGCGGCGCGCCGTGCTGGAACAGGTATTCACGGATCAGATCGAGGAGGGCCGGATGACGCTGCAAGCGCGCCACCTGATGGTGGGCCGGCATGCGATCCACCTGACCACCGGCAGGGTCACGAAGGATGGCGCCGAGGAGGTGATCGAGGTGGTAGCGCAGGGGAGCAAGCTGGGCGCCGTGCCGTGGCTGCCCTACGACGAGGCGCTGCTGGAAAAAATCGCCGTCGCCGCCGGGGCGCTGCTGGCGCTGCAGCGAGTGCAACCCGGCTGCTAATCGCGGTATCATAGACGCTTCCCAGCACCGCTCCATTTTCGCTCCCATGCAGACACCAGACCAATCCACTCCCGCCTCCCGTTTGTCGCAGCTGCGCGGCGCCATGCGCGCGCAGCACATCGATGCCCTGATCGTGCCGTCCGCCGACCCGCATTTGTCCGAGTACCTGCCGGCCCGCTGGCAGGGCCGCGAGTGGCTGTCGGGTTTTACGGGTTCCGTCGGCACCCTGGTCGTGACGCAGGATTTCGCCGGTGTGTGGACCGATGGCCGCTACTGGGAGCAGGCGGAAGACGAACTTGCCGGCAGCGGCATCGTCCTGAAGAAAATCCCGTCCGGCGCCAGCGTGCTGTATATCGACTGGCTGGGCGAGACCATGCGGCCGGGGCAGACGGTAGCCGTCGACGGCGCCGTGCTGGGCCTGGCCAATGCGCGCCTGCTGCAGCAGGCGCTGGGCGCGCAAGTGACTCTGCGCACGGATACCGATGTGCTGCAAGCCGTGTGGCCGCAGCGCCCGGCCATGCCTGCCGCGCCGGTGTACGAGCATGCGGCCGCGTATCCAACGCTGTCGCGCATGGAAAAACTGGCAGCCCTGCGTGCCGGCATGGCGGCGCACGGCGCCAGCCACCACGTCATTTCCACCCTCGACGATATCGCGTATTTGTTCAACCTGCGCGGCGCCGACGTCAACTACAACCCCGTCTTCCTCGCCCATGCGCTGGTGGGCCCCGAGCGCGCCACACTGTTCGTCGCCGACGGCAAGTTGCCAGCGGCCCTGCGCGCCACCCTGGAGAGCGAAGGCGTGGACGTGGCCGCGTATGACCGCGCGGCCGCCGCGCTGGCCGCCTTGCCGGCCGGCGTCACCCTGCTGCTCGATCCGCGCCGCATCACGTTCGGCACGCGCCAGGCCGTGGCCGACGGCGTGCGCGTGGTCGAAGCCATCAACCCCACTACCCTGGCCAAGTCGCGCAAGACGGACAGCGAAGCGGCGCACGTGCGCGCCGCCATGGAGCAGGATGGCGCCGCCCTGTGCGAATTTTTCAGCTGGTTGGACGCCACCCTGGCCGACCCGCAACGCGCGCCATTGACGGAAATCGGTGTCGACGAACACCTGACGGCCGCCCGCGCCCGCCGCGCCGGTTTTGTCAGCCCCAGTTTCGGCACCATCGCCGGCTTCAATGCGCATGGCGCCATCATGCATTACCACGCCCATGCGGGCAGCGAGGCCACCATCGAAGGCGACGGCCTGCTGCTGATCGACTCGGGCGGCCAGTATTGGGGCGGCACCACGGACATCACGCGCGTGGTCCCCGTTGGCACGATCACGGCAGAACACCGGCGCGATTTCACCCTCGTCTTGCGCAGCATGATCGCCCTGTCGCGCGCGCAGTTCCCGCGCGGCGTGAAGTCGCCCATGCTGGACTCGATTGCCCGCGCGCCCCTGTGGGCCGAAGGCATCGACTTTGGCCACGGCACGGGCCATGGCGTGGGTTTCTTCCTGAACGTGCACGAAGGGCCGCAATCGATTTCGCAGTCCGCCATGCCGGAGCCGCAGACGGCGATGGAACCGGGCATGATTACCTCCATCGAGCCGGGCATCTACCGACCGGGCCAGTGGGGCATCCGCATCGAGAATCTGGTGCTGAACGTGCCGGCCGATACGACTCAGTTCGGGGAATTCCTGCGCTTCGAGACATTGACCCTGTGCCCGATCGACACGCGCTGCGTGGAACGCTCGCTGTTGCGCGACGACGAGGCGGCCTGGCTCAACGACTATCACGCCACCGTGCGCGCGCGCCTGGCGCCGCACCTGGCGGCGCCGGCCGATGCGCCTGCGCTGGCGTGGCTGGAACAGCGCACGGGAGCCATCTGATGCGCTCGACCCGCGCCACGTCCGCCATCGAGCGGCTCAAGGAACGCACCGGCAACCGCCTCTACACGATGGCGCGCACGGGCGATGAACTGTTCTTCCTCACGGAAGGCCCCGGCTTGCCGCCCCTGTGCCCGCCGCTGGAACTCGACGCCTTTGTCGCCTTCGTCAATGGCCTGGGACCGCAAAAGGCGCGCCGCGTCAGCAAGCTCGACGTGGCGTTTGAAAAGCAGCTGACGAAAAAGCCCTAGATGCCGACCATCGATTTCCTGCGCGCCTACTGGTCGCCGGCCGAGCTGGCCACGAATGGCGTAATCCTGCTGAACCTGCTGGGCGCGCTGCTGCTGGGCTTGCTGGTGGGGTACGAGCGTTCGTATCACGGGCGCGCAGCCGGCATGCGCACCTACAGCCTCGTGTGCATGGCCTCGGCCGCGCTGACCGTGCTGGGCGGCTATCCCGAGTTCTGGTACGGCGGCCATGGCGCCATCGTCGGCAGCGATCCCACGCGTGTCATCCAGGGCATCGTCACGGGCGTGGGTTTTCTGGGCGCCGGCGTCATCATGCGCGAGGGCTTCAATATCAGCGGCCTGACGACGGCCGCCTCGATCTGGGCCTCGTCCGTGATCGGCATCATGGTCGGCATCGGCTTTTATCTGTCGGCCATGGGCCTGGCCTTTCTGTGCGCGATGGCGATGATTTTTCTGTCAAAATTGGAGAACTGGCTGCCGTCGCGCCATGCGGTGGCCATCACCATGCGCTTCAAGCAAGGCTTCATTCCGCGCGAGGATGCGCTGCGGCGCATGGCCGCCAAGCGCGGCTACGACATCGCGGGCGGCTCGCTGACCATCGGCAGCACGGACGGCATGCAGGAATGGCGCTTTGTCGCCATAGCGCATGGCAAGAACACGGGCGCCAGCCTGTCGGCCATGTCGGCCGAACTGGCCGCCTTCGACGGCATCGCCGGCTTCCAGCTGTCGCATGCACGCAACTGAAAAGGATGGACATGGACCCCCAGGCTCAAAAAGTACTCGATTTCTGGTTCCTGCCGCCGGATCACCCCGGCCACGGCCAGGCGCGCATGGAATGGTTCCGCAAGGATGACGGTTTCGATGTGCTGATACGCGCGCGTTTCGGCGCGCTGATCGATGCCGCCATAGCCGGCGGCTTGGGTGAATGGGATGCGACGCCGCACGGCGCGCTGGCGCGCCTCATCGTGCTCGATCAGTTCACGCGCAATGTGTACCGCGGCACGCCGCGCGCCTTTGCCGGCGACGCCTGGGCGCTGGCGCTGGCCGTCGCCATGACGCAGCAGGGGCTGGACCAGCAACTGCCGCCGATGCTGCGCGCCTTCGTGTATTTACCGTTCGAACACGCGGAAGACCTGGCCATGCAGGCGCGCGCCGTCGAGTTGTTCCAGCGCTTGTCGCAGGCGCAGCCCGGTTTTGACAGCATGCTCGACTACGCCGAGCGCCACCAGGAAGTGATCGCCCGCTTCGGCCGCTTCCCGCACCGCAACGCCATCCTCGGTCGCCCCTCGACCCCGGAAGAAGTGGAATTTTTGCGCCAGCCGGGATCGAGCTTTTAGACAATCATCATGAACGTGACATTGAATATCATCGGCGCCGGCCACGTGGGCAAGGTGCTGGGCCGTCTGTTCGCCGGCGTGGACGGGATCGCGGTGCAGGATGTGCTGACGCGCTCGATGGCGTCGGCGCAGACGGCCGTGGACTTTATCGGCGCCGGCACCCCCGTCGACAGTTATGCGGCCTTGCGCCACGCCGACGTCACCATGCTGGCCGTGTCGGACGACCAGATCGGCCCGGCCTGCGCGGCGCTGGTGGCCGAGGGACGCCAGGCGGGCGCCATCGTGTTTCACTGCAGCGGCGCGCTGGCCTCGAACGTGCTGCTGGCCGCCACGCAGGCCGGCGCTTTTGTCGCCAGCGCCCACCCGATCCGCAGCTTTGCCGACCCGCAGCAGGTGGCCGCCACCTTCGACGGCACGTTTTGCGGCGTCGAAGGCGACCCGCTGGCGCTGGTTTTCCTCACGCCGGCCTTGATCGCCATCGGCGCGCGCCCCGTGCCCATCGATCCGGCCGCCAAGACCCTGTATCACGCCGCTGCCGTCTTCGCCAGCAATTACCTGGTGACGGTGCTCGACGCGGCCTTGCGCGCCTACCAGGCGGCCGGCATTCCCGAACCGGTGGCGCGCGAACTGGCGCAGCCGCTGGTGACGGAAGCGGTGGCGAACGTGTTTCGCCTGGGGGCCGCACCCGCGCTGTCCGGCCCCATCGCGCGCGGCGATTCGGCCACCGTGCAACGCCAGCAGCTGGCCGTGCAAAGCTGGGATGCGGCCACGGGCGAGTTGTACCGGGCGCTGGTGGCGCCCACGCAGGACCTGGCCCGGCGCAAGTCTGCGCTTTAAGCGGCACGCAGGCGGTTGCGGCCCTGCTCCTTGGCCTGGTACAAGGCGCTGTCGGCGCGCGAAAAGAAGGCCGATTCGCTTTCCTCTGGCCGGTACTCGGTCACGCCCAGGCTGATCGTCACGGGGACGCGCGGTTCGGGCAGGCCGAAATCGTGCCGCTCGATGGCCGCGCGCAGGCTTTCCGCCACTTCCGCCGCTTTGGCTAGGCAGCAGTCATTCAGCAGCACCAGGTATTCCTCGCCGCCCCAGCGCGTGATGACGTCGCTTTCGCGCACGGTGGCGCGCGCCACGTCCGCCACGCCACGGATGACCTTGTCGCCCCACAGGTGGCCGTGGGTATCGTTGACGCGCTTGAAGAAATCGATGTCGAAGAGGATGGCCGACATCGGCTGCTCATTGCGTTTGGACAATAACATCGCGCGCTGGAACAGCAATTCCAGCGACTGGCGGTTCAATAGCCCGGTCAGCGCATCCGTCGAGGCGATGCGCTCGATGCGGCGCTGGTAGCGGTTCACCGTCAGCAGGGTCAGCAGCAGTACCAGCAGGGTGACGCCAAAGCTGATGGCCAGGTTGAAGATGAACACGCGCTGCAGCGACTGGACTTCGTCGCTGACGTTTTGCTCGACCACCAGGTACCAGCCCAGTTCGGGAATGAAACGCGAGTTGACGAGGATTTGCGCGCGGCCCAGCTGGTACGACAGATGCGTCGGCTCGCTGCGGTGGTTGATGATCTGCTCGGCAATGGCGTTCACGCCGGGCAGGCTGCGGATGTTGCCGTGCCCGTTGCGCACGCTCTTGCCTGCCAGCACCAGGGAGCCGGCGGCATCGACAAAATAGATGTTGCGGTGGAAGCGCGCCTGGTAGCGATCGATGATGTGGCTCATGGTGGCCAGGGTCAGGCCGATGCCGGTGGCGCCGATGAACTGGCCATCGTAATCGACCACGCGGTGGTTGATGAAGATGGTCATGCTGTCGCGGTTGGCCATGTCCACGTCGACATTCGTTTCATAGTCGGTCTTGTCCATGGCGCGCACGCGGTAGTACCAGATGTCGCGCGTCGCTTGCGGACTGACGGATTTCAAGGTGCCTTCCGCGTAATAATATTTGCTGCTCTTGTCCGAGACGAGAAAGCTGGTGATGGCGCCGTACTTCTTCTTGACTTCGGCCAGGTAGCGCACGATCTGTTCCGGCTTGTTTTCGCCGGCCAGTATCCAGTCGCGCACGAAGGTGTCGTGCGCCATCAGCGAGGAGATGAAGACGGGGCGCAGCATGTCCTTCTGGATTTCCGAGTAAATATTGTCGCCCGTCAGCGGCAAGGTCTGGTCGGCGATGCCGTGCTCGATGGCCTGGCGCGAAGCCAGGTAGCTGGCCAGGCTGGTGGCCATGAAGCCCGCCCCCAGGATCAGGGTCAGGAGGATGAGCAGGCGGTATTTGATCGACAGAAGACGCATGGAGACGAGGTAGTGGCAGGCGGGAAGGCCATGGTGAGGCAAGCTAAAAGTATGCAGCAGGGCGGATATTGGCGCAATGATAACTGGTTTTATTGACAATTTATGCTGGCGAACGCGACAAGATAACCACGACTTACCAAATAAAAGTGCCGATTTGTCGACAAAGATGCAAATTAGCAATAAGATTTGATGAGGGGAATCATTGCGCATCGCCCCCTGTCTTGCCGCCCGTTTCAGGCGCGGGACATTCCGCGCAGGGAGTGTTGCATGTTATTTTTAAAGAGTACGTCCGTTAGCAAGGCCCCCGGCATCTACGAGGTCGACATCGCCGCCAAGCCGCCAGGCAAGACCTTCGGCATTTTTCTTGCCACCGATCCCGACCATCCGCCGCTGGCCTTGCTGGAGCAATTGAAGGCGCTCGGTTTCGAGAACACCTATAGTTCGCCCTACCTGCACAAGGATTCGGGCAAGGTGCTGGACCTGCATTTCCAGAAGGATGGCACGGATATCTTCAAGGGCTGGAAAACCGAGGAGTGCACGCACAACCTGGCGGCCATCACTGCCCTGTTCGAAGAGCACGGCATTACCATCGCGCCACGTGTCATGTCGATGGCCGAAGCCTACGCCTAAACGCCTGTCAAAACCTGCTGCGCGTCGCGCTTTGCGGCCGGCGATGCTCACCGGCTCGGCGCCCCCGTGCTTAAGCACGGCTGCGCCTCTCGGCTACAAATCACTGCCGCTCGCTACGGTTTTGTCTGGCGTTGCAAGTCAGCTCAACCCGCCTCCACGCCGATGTGATACAGCGCCCACGGGCAGTTGGCGAAGCGCTCGGCCAGGGGCAGTGCCGCCACGGCCGCGATGCGGTCCGCGTCGTGGATCGCCCATAGCGGTCCCAAGCCGCCCAGCGCCATCGGCTGCCCATCGAGGTGGGTGGCGACAATAAAACGCTGTGCGCGCGCCTGCGCCATGGTCAGCGCCGCCGCATAGCCATCCACGGCGCGCAGCAGCAGGCGGACCTCGCCTTCCTCGGGGGCGCCCGCCGCCTTCAAGACATCGACCAGCAGCGGCCCGCGCAACGCATGCGCCTTGCCGTCGTATTCCAGGGTGGGGCGAATCGTGTGTGCCGGCAAGTTCGTCAGCGCCGCAAAGTCGAATGCCCGCGCCCGCTCAAAACTGATTTTCTGCTTGTGCATCATCTGGTCGCGCACGGCGTCGAACGGGCCCCGATTC
Organism: Janthinobacterium sp. BJB304; assembly: GCF_002735765.1. Classification (NCBI taxonomy): domain Bacteria; kingdom Pseudomonadati; phylum Pseudomonadota; class Betaproteobacteria; order Burkholderiales; family Oxalobacteraceae; genus Janthinobacterium; species Janthinobacterium sp. BJB304. The sequence goes on along the minus strand of NZ_PDZN01000001.1, from coordinate 215,470 downwards.
GGCTTGTCGATGCTGCCCGTGACGGTCAGCAGGGCAGGACTGCGCAGGCCGGCGGGCGCCGCCCGCGCGATGGCGGGGAGGGCCGCGCCGGCCATGGCGGCGGCGAGAAACTGGCGTTTGTGCATGCACTGCTCCTTCGGACTGAAAATCGTTAATGTTCTTAAGTCTATCTTAAGTTCGCTCAACGGTGCGCATTTTACGGTTATTGTCAGTTTGCAATCTCCGCTTACATCTTGTCACAGTTCTTACGCAATGGAGAAAGACGTAGCTTTTTTCGGCTGTTATTGTGTACTCATCGCACTTCGCTGAACTGCGAATCCAGGCACCATTCACTAATTAAGAGAGAGAACATGATGAAGAAGAAAATCCTGTTTGCAATGATCGCTTCCGTTACTGCACTGACCGGCATGAGCGCCGCGCACGCCGAAGGCGCCTATGTGGGCGCCGGTGTCACGGGCAACCGCTACAACTTCGATATCCCTGGGGCCACCAGCGCCGATAATCACAGCGGCTACAAGGCCGGCGCCAAGATCTTCGCCGGTTACGATTTCGATAAAACCTGGGCGGTCGAGGGCGGCTACGCCGATTTCGGCAGCAAGGATTACAGCTATGTCACCGGCGCCGGCAACGGTTCCGTGAAAAGCGATTCGCACGGCTACTACCTGGCCGGCAAGGCCACCATGCCCGTGAGCGACAAAGTCGGCGTGTTCGGCAAGCTCGGCGTGGCCAAGGTCAAGAACAGCTTGAGCGGCACGGGCCTGTCGACCGGCATCAGCGGCAACGACAAGACGGGCGTGTACGCTTCCGTCGGTGCCCAATACGCGATCAACGAGAAAGTCTCGCTGACGGCGGAAGTGGAACACTTCGGCAAGAGCGCCGACCAGGGCCGCAAGGCCACCGGTCTCGCATTAGGCGCACGCTACAATTTCTAATCGCTTAGAAATGTGCTGAAAAAAAAGGCAGTTACCGCGAGGTAACTGCCTTTTTGCATTGTCAGAGGTAAATTACGTCGTCAATGGCTTGTAGCGGATACGCTTCGGTTTCGCGCCTTCTTCGCCCAGGCGTTTCTTCTTGTCGGCTTCATATTCCTGATAGTTGCCGTCAAAGAAGGTGACCTGCGAATTGCCTTCGAACGCCAGGATGTGCGTGGCGATACGGTCGAGGAACCAGCGATCATGGGAAATGACCATGACGCTGCCGGCAAATTCCAGCAGGGCGTCTTCCAGCGCGCGCAAGGTTTCCACGTCCAGATCGTTCGACGGTTCATCGAGCAGCAGGACGTTGCCGCCCATCAGCAGGGTTTTCGCCAGGTGCAGACGGCCGCGTTCACCGCCGGACAGGTTGCCCACTTGCTTTTGCTGGTCCGAGCCCTTGAAGTTGAAGCGGCCCAGGTAGGCGCGCGACGGCATTTCGAAGCGGCCGACCGTCAGCATGTCGGCGCCGCCGGAGACGTCTTCGAACACGGATTTGTTGTCAGCGAGACTATCGCGGTTCTGGTCGACGATGGACACGCGCGCCGTCTGGCCGATGGCCACTTCGCCGCTGTCCGGTGTTTCCTTGCCGGTGATCATCTTGAACAGGGTCGATTTACCGGCACCGTTGGGGCCGATGATGCCGACGATGGCGCCTGGCGGCACGGTAAAGCTCAGGTTATCGATCAGCAAACGGTCGCCGAACGCTTTCGACACGTTCTTGAACTCGATGACTTCATTGCCCAGGCGCTCTGCCACGGGAATGAAGATCTCCTGCGTTTCGTTGCGCTTCTGGTATTCGTGCTCGGACAGCTCGTTGAAGCGGGCCAGACGGGCTTTCGACTTGGCCTGGCGCGCTTTCGGGTTCTGGCGCGACCATTCCAATTCCTTCTGCAGCGCTTTCTGGCGCGCCGATTCCGTCGCTTCTTCCTGCTTCAGGCGGGCTTGCTTCTGGTCCAGCCAGGTCGAGTAGTTGCCTTTCCATGGAATGCCGTGGCCGCGGTCCAGCTCCAGGATCCACTCGGCCGCGTTGTCGAGGAAGTAGCGGTCATGGGTGATGGCTACCACGGTGCCGGGGAAGCGCAGCAGGAATTGTTCCAGCCAGTCGACCGATTCCGCATCCAGATGGTTGGTCGGCTCGTCGAGCAGCAGCATGTCCGGTTTCGACAGCAGCAGCTTGCACAGCGCCACGCGGCGCTTTTCACCGCCGGACAGCACGCCGATGGTGGCGTCCCACGGCGGCAGGCGCAGCGCGTCGGCGGCCATTTCCAGCTGCAGATTCAGATTGCCGCCGTCGGAGGTCGAGATGATCGCTTCCAGGCGTGCCTGTTCCGTGGCCAGGGCGTCGAAATCGGCGTCTTCCTCGGCATATGCGGCGTACACGGCTTCCAGCTTGGCTTGCGCTTCAAACACTTCGCCCAGGCCCGACTCGACTTCCTGGCGTACGGTTTTTGCCGGGTCCAGCTGCGGTTCCTGCGGCAGGTAGCCGATGTTCAGGCCCGGCATCGGCACGGCTTCGCCCTGGATGTCGGTGTCGATGCCTGCCATGATTTTCAGCAGGGTCGATTTGCCGGAGCCGTTCAGGCCCAGCACGCCGATCTTCGCGCCTGGGAAGAAGGAGAGGGAAATATCTTTCAGAATCTGGCGCTTGGGCGGGACGATTTTGCCCACGCGATTCATGGTGTAGACGTAATTTGCCATTAGAAATCTCGGGTGATATACAAAGACGGACAGGATACGGTAAACGCCCGCTTCCGGCCAGCGCTGTGCGCTGCCGGAACGGACCGATCAGGCGGCCAGGCGCGCGCGGCGGCTGCTCCACAGGCCTTCGGCCGCATACAGGCCCAGCGCCGTCCAGATGACGAGGAAACCCAGCATGCGCTCGGGCGTGAACGATTCGTGGAAGACCCATACGCCGATCAGCAGCTGGCCCGTGGGGGCGATGTATTGCAATAGCCCCAGCACGGCCAGCGGCAGGCGGCGCGCGCCGGCGGCGAACAGCAGCAGGGGAATGGCCGTGATGGGGCCGGACGCCAGCAGCAGCGCGCGCGTGGCGGTGGAATCCGTATTGACGAAGCCGCTCTGGCCATGCCAGGCCAGCCACAGCATGTAGGCCAGCGCCAGGGGAAATAAAATCAGGGTTTCGAACGACAAGCCTTCCAGCGCGCCCAGCGCGGCCGTCTTGCGCAGCAAGCCATAGCCGCCGAACGTGGCGGCCAGCAGCAGGGCGATCCACGGTACTTGCCCCGCCTGCCAAGTGAGCCAGGCGACACCGCAGGCGGCCAGGCCGATGGCCAGCCACTGCAGGCGGCGCAGGCGTTCGTGCAGCAGCAAAAAGCCCAGCATGACATTGATCAGGGGCGTAATGAAGTAGCCGAGGCTGGCGTCGACCACGTGGCCGTTGTTGACAGCCCAGATATAGATGAACCAGTTGGCGGACAGCAAGAAAGCACTGGCGACGAAGCTGGCCACCACCTGCGGCTGGCCTTTCAGGGCGCCCAGCCAGCTCCACTGGCGGCGCACGGTCAGTACGATGCCTAGAAACAACAGCGACCAGACCATGCGGTGCGCCAGGATTTCCTGTGGTGCAATCTCGCCGATGGCGTGGAAATACAGGGGAAACAGGCCCCAGCACAGGAAGGCGAGGGAGGCGTAGAGCATGCCTGGATTCATGATGGGCTTCGCTGGAGAGTAGACAGTCTGTCATTATGGCTGAAAACATCGGGGGCTGCCCGGCGCCGCTGGCGAAGCGTAGAATGGCAACAAATCAATGGCCGCAAGCCCGCGCAGCAAGGCGGAGCGGCACAAAACCACGACTTTGGGGCAGCTGCGGAACCATGCAAAAATACTCTTGCTATTTGCTAATACCTATCATATTGTGCGATGCAACAAAACAAAAACGGGTGCAATCTTGACGTCGGAACACAAAAAAAGCGGCCTGGTCGGCTTGACGCTGGCGGCCGTCGGCATCGTTTACGGCGATATCGGCACCAGTCCGCTGTACACCCTGAAGACGGTCTTCGATCCTGCCCACGGCCTGGCGGTCACGCACAACAACCTGCTGGGCATCGTCTCGCTGATCTTCTGGGGCCTGACCCTGATCGTCTCGCTCAAGTACGTGACCCTGGTGCTGCGCGCCGACAACCGCGGCGAGGGCGGCATCATGGCCCTGATGGCGCTGGTGCTGTCGTCCGTCAGCAAGTCGTCGCGCTGGCATGTACCGCTGATGGTGATCGGCGTCTTTGGCGCCACCCTGTTCTATGGCGACAGCGTGATCACGCCAGCCATTTCCGTGCTGTCGGCCATCGAGGGCCTGGAAGTGGCCACGCCCGCCTTCAGTCCCTATGTGGTGTGGCTGACGATCGTGGTGCTGGTGGCCCTGTACTCGGTGCAGTCGCACGGCACGGCCGGTATCGGCCGCTTCTTCGCTCCCATCATGCTGATCTGGTTTGTCGCGCTGGCCTGCATGGGCGTGGTCAACATCATCAAGTCGCCGGGCATTCTGGCCGCCATCAATCCGCTGCATGCGGTGGCCTTCCTGCTGGACAATGGCCGCATCGCCTTCCTGTCGCTGGGCGCCGTGGTGCTGGCGCTGACGGGCGCCGAGGCGCTGTATGCCGACATGGGCCACTTCGGCAAGAAGCCGATCCGCATGGCCTGGTTTCTGATCGCCTTCCCCGCGCTGGCGCTGAATTACCTGGGCCAGGGCGGGCTGCTGCTGGCGCATCCGGAAGCCATTTCCAATCCGTTCTACCAGCAGCTGGGCGCCTGGAGCGTGTATCCGCTGGTGATCCTGTCGACCATGGCCACCGTCATCGCTTCGCAGGCAACCATTTCCGGCACTTTCTCGATGACCAAGCAAGCGATCGCGCTGGGCTTTTTGCCGCGCATGCGCGTGCGCCACACGTCGGAAAGCGAAATCGGGCAGATCTACATCCCCGCCGTCAACTGGCTGCAGCTGGCCGTGGTGCTGATGGCCGTCGTCGGTTTCGGTTCGTCTGAAAAGCTGGCCGCCGCCTACGGCATCGCGGTCACGGCCACCATGCTGGCGACCACGATCCTGACCTTCTTCGTCATCCGCTACCGCTGGAAGATGAATTTGCTGCTGTGCTGGGCTGCCACGGGCTTCTTCCTGATCATCGATGTGAACTTGTTCGCCGCCAGCTCCCTGAAACTGTTCCATGGCGGCTGGTTCCCGCTGCTGCTGGGCGCCATCCTGTTCATCATCATGCTGACCTGGAAACGGGGCCGCCAGTTGGTATTCCAGAATCTGGAAAAGCATGCGATTCCGCTCAACGAATTCCTCTCGTCGCTGTTCATCGCGCCGCCGATGCGCGTGCCCGGCACGGCCATCTTCCTGCGCGGCGAAACGGATGGCGTGCCGCATGCGTTGCTGCATAACTTGCTGCACAACAAGGTGTTGCATGAGCGCGTCATTTTCCTCACCGTCTTCATGCATGAAGAGCCGTGGGTGGCGCCATCGGAGCGCGTGCGCGTGGTGGAACTGGGCCACCAGTGCTACCAGGTCAACGTGCATTACGGCTTCAAGGATGAACCGGACATTCCGTCCGCGCTGGCGCAGTGCGCGCAGCAGGGACTGGACTTCGAGATGATGGAAACGTCGTTCTTTATCGCGCGCCAGACCATCATTTCGACGCCGGGCGCCGGCATGATGCCGTGGCGCGAGCACCTGTTCGTCACCATGTCGCGCAATGCGCGCACGGCGGCCGACTACTATCAGATCCCGAGCAACCGGGTAATCGAACTGGGCACGCAGGTGGAAATCTAGACGTGCAATGCGGCGGAATGGTTGTTGTGACAATGTTGTATTGTTGCGCAATCTTCCGCCGTGCTTACGTCTGCTTACAAATTGGCTGCGCGACTCCTGTTAAACTGCTGCTCGCACTGGTCCGCACCGTACGGGCTGAGCCACACACCAATATTTAAAGGGAAACCATGAAATCGGTATTTCAAATGATCGCCACCCTCGCTTGCGCCGTGGCCCTGACCGCTTGCGGTGCCGCTGCCAACACCGAGAAACCGGTCGTGCTCGATCCGAATACGCAAGTGAAAGAACTGACCATTACCGATACGGTGACCGGCACCGGCACGGCGGCGGCAGCGGGCGACACCTTGCTGGTGACTTACACGGGCTGGCTGTATGACGCAAGCAAGCCGGGCAACAAGGGCGTGCAGTTCGATGCGAGCCCGGCAGGCAGCGGTTTTACTTTCCCTCTGGGTGTCGGCCGGGTCATCCTGGGCTGGGACCGCGGCTTGGTCGGCATGCAGGTCGGCGGCACGCGCACCCTGGCCATTCCGTATGACCTCGGTTATGGCAAGGCGGGCAGCCCGCCGAAGATTCCTGGCTACGCCGGCTTGCTGTTCGAGATCAAGCTGGTGAGCGTGACGAAAAAATAAGCACGCGCAGCGCACATGAAAAGGGCGATTCCACGGAATCGCCCTTTTTGCTTTGCGGCCCGGTTTAAGCGGGCGCCAGCTCCTGGAAGTAATACGTGGCGCCGCCCAGGCTGGCCGGCGCGTCATATTGCAGCACTTGCGTGCGGCGCAGCGCCACGGGGGCGCTGAAGGCGGGGCCGTCGTAGACGAAGGTGTGGAATTCGCCGTTTTCGCCGCAGGCATCGACGCCGGGCGGCAGGTCGGCCAAAAAGGCGGCGTCGAACTCGCGCCCGCAAAATTCACGCGGCAGATGCTGGCCATTGATGCACACGACGATGGCCTTGAAGCCGGCGGCGAGAAATTCGTCGACCAGCGCGCGCCGCGCTTCGCCCCACAGCGGCAGGTGCGCCGCCAGGCCGGCGACCGCGCAGACTTTTTCTTCCCAGTCGCGGTGCGGCTGCAGGTCGATGTCGCCAAAGATGGCGTGCTCCATGCCCTCGGCCTTGGCCGCGCGCAGCGTGGCGATGAACTGTTCTTCATAGCTGGCCCAGCTGGCGTGATAGCGCTGCAGGCGCGCGCCCAGGCTGGCCGCCTGCGCTTCGAGCAATTCCGGCGGCACGCCGTGCGAGCGCGACTTGCGGCCATCTTCATCCATGGCCGTGATCAACAGCGGCACGTCCATGCCGGCGTTGCGGGCGCGCCACAGGGCCAGGCAGGAATCCTTGCCGCCGCTCCAGGAAATGAGGGCCGTCGTCATGCCGCTGGCTCCGCGCGCAGCATGTCGACGTGCTGGATGCCGTCTTCGTCATACGGCGCGCTGACGGTGACAAAGCCGAAGGATTGATAAAAGCGTTCCAGATAGTGCTGCGCGCCGATGCGAATGGCGTGGCCCGGATGCTGGCGCTCGGCCCGCGCGATGCCCTCAAGCAACAACTGCTTGCCGGCGCCGCTGCTGCGCGCCTCGGGCGCCGTCAGCACGCGGCCCAGCGACATTTCCACATACTTGGCGCCCGGCGCCAGCACGCGCAGGTAGGCGGCCAGCCGGCGCTGGCCGTCGGCCGTTTGCCAGCCCAGCAAGTGCATCGCCTGCAGGTCATGGCCGTCCAGGTCCGGATAAATGCACTGCTGTTCGATGACGAACACGCGCTGGCGCAAGGCCAGCACCTGGTACAAATCGTGGGGGCCGAGTTCGTCGAACGTGTTCCATTGCCAGCTGATCATGGGGCATCCTTGATTGAGAGTGGCCGTGATTTTACCGGCTTCGGAGCCCGGATGTTGACTCGCTGGCGCACAAGAGCAGTGTGGTGTTACGTGCCACTAGCGAATTGCAAGCTTTTTCCTACGCTCTGCAGCAAGCCGCAGTTGGATGGATATTATAAATATGCTAATATCATTATGGCAAGTGACTGTCACTTGTAATTTGGGCACCGGCCTGAATTCCCTTGAAAATGTTCTGCAAAAATACGAGGAAGCTATGAAAAAGAAGCTGTTATGCGCCGTCCTATTTGTCGCCGGGATTTCTTCGGCCCATGCCGAAGCGACGACGTGGAGTTTTGTTTATCAAGGTTTTGTCGATGCGGCTACCGGCTTGTTCGATCCGCAGGTGAAGTTCACTGGGAGTTTCACCGGGGAAGACCGTAATCTGGACGGTGTTATTGCATCTGATGAACTTAGCTATTTTGAATCTCAGGGCATCACGTTCTTGTCTGACAAGGCAGAACCGGACTTTGGCGGATGCGGCACTCCCTATTTGAGGTGCCAAGTGGAGAATTTCAATTATGCACTGACGGGTAATCTTGATTATACCGTCGCCACGAACGGTGCTGACGAATTTGGTATCTACTGGTGGTATAGCCGCGCCGATACCGGCAGTTTTTTCCACACCGGCGGAGGCAATGTACCCTCGAACTTAGCGTGGGTAAATCAATATAATTGGTCCGACCAGACGAGCTTTAGCATTTCGCCAGCGCCAGTCCCCGAACCAGCGGTCGCGCTGATGTTGCCTGCGGGCTTGGCGCTCATGTACTTGACACGACTGCGCCGGCGTAAAAATTCCATTTGACCAAGTTGGTCTTGCATCCAGGCAGCCGGCGTTGGCACGCCAAAAAAATCCCCGGCAGCTTTGCGCGGCCGGGGAGGGGGGCGGATGACGGGTGTTGCCGTCTGATTACACGATCGTCAGCGTGACGTCGATGTTGCCGCGCGTGGCGTTCGAGTAGGGGCACACGATGTGGGCGGCGGCGACCAGTGCTTCGGCGGCGGCGCGGTCCATGCCCGGCAGCGAGATTTTCAGTTCCACTTCGATGCCGAAGCCCGTCTCGATGGCGCCGATGCCGACGTTACCTTCGATCGACAGGTCCGCCGGCACGGCGATCTTGTCGCGGCCGCCGACGAATTTCATGGCGCCGATGAAGCAGGCCGAGTAGCCGGCGGCGAACAGTTGTTCCGGGTTGGTGCCGACGGCGCCATTGCCGCCCAGTTCTTTCGGCGTGGTCAGCTTGACGTCCAGCACATTGTCGGACGAGACGGCACGGCCTTCGCGGCCTCCGGTGGCGGTGGCTTGCGCGCGATACAGGACTTGTTTGATCGACATGATGGTTTCCTTTAGGTAGATAAATAGGTGACTACTAAATAGTGTGCTACTTGTTTCGCGGGCCGTGGCCCCAGGATGCCCGTCTGAAGAAGTAAATCCGGCGTCCATGTGTGCAATATATATCGTGCACTATTTAATTGCAAGCGATTTTATTCATGAAGTCACGGCACCTGACAAAACCGTTGCGAGCGGAAGGGAGAGGTGGTCGAGACGCGGAACCGTACTTTGAGTACGCTGAGCATCGCAGGCCACCTATACCGACGCGCAGCAGGTTTGGTCAGGTGTCTCGAACCTTTATTTTGATGCCTTTGTCGCCACTACCGGGCTTCCATCGCATAATGGCCACCGCTGCCGGGGCCGATGATTATGCTGGCCTCACTTCAATACCCAAGGAAAAATCATGACCAGCCTCTTCTTTATCCTGCGCCTCACCCTGGCCGCGATGCTCACGTACATCATCGCCACGGCGATCCTGGTCGAGAACTTTCTGCGCTATCTCTTTGGGAATACGGAAGGCTTCTTTGTCATCATCGGCGCCTTGCTGGCCTGCACCGTCGTCACGAATGCGTTTTCGCACGTGCGCCGCGTGCGCCTGATCGCCGGCGCCGTCAATGCCGCCACCCTGTCGAGCCGCCAGCGGCGCCAGATCGAGATCCCGTTCGAGGCGGGCGAGGCGTTCGACATGGTCGACGCGGCCATCCGCGAACTGCCGGGCAGCGAAGTGGTCGAAAGCGCGCGCGACAGCCTGCAGGTGCAGGCCCGCGTGCGCCGCGTGGCGCCGTATACGCACACGGGCTTGCCCCGCATGCGCGTGCTGGGTTTCCTCGAGCCGCGGCCGAATCAGATCCTCGCCACCGTCACGCCGAATGGCGAGGCGGGCAGCGTGACTCTGATCTGCGAGCCGGCGCGCAATGCGTGGACCGACTGGTTCCTCGTCGACCATGGCAGCAACCTGGAAAACGCGGAGGCGGTGACGCGGGCCATCACGCGCCGGGTGGCGCAGCGCCGCCGCGGCGAGCAGGCCGAGGCGCGCCAAACGGTGACGGAAAAGGAACTGACGGTGGCCAAACTGAGCCTGCTGCATGCACAGGTCGAGCCGCACTTCCTGTACAACACGCTGGCCAGCGCGCAGCTCCTCACGCGCAGCGACCCCGTGCGCGCCGACGCGATGCTGGGCAACCTGATCCTGTACCTGCGCCACTCGCTGCCGCGCACGGAGCAAGCCATGTCGACCCTGGGCACGGAGCTGGAACGGGCGCGCGCCTACCTCGACATCCTGAAAATCCGCATGGGCGAGCGTCTGAACCTGCAGATCGAGGTACCGCAATACCTGCGCCAGGTGGAGCTGCCGCCGATGATGCTGCAAACCCTGGTGGAAAACGCCATCAAGCATGGCCTGGAGCCGAAAAGCGGCGGCGGCACCATCTGGATCATGGCGCGCAGCGGCAATGGCACGGTGATCGTCACGGTGGCCGACGACGGCAAGGGTTTCAGCGACGACGGCGCCGGCACGGGCATTGGCCTGCGCAATGTGCGCGAGCGCCTGCGCCTGACCTACGGCAATGCCGCCGCGTTTGCCATCGTCGCCAACTTCCCCGACGGCGTGACGGCCACCATCACGGTGCCGGACAGCACGGCGCAAGGAGTGTCGTATGCATCCGCCTGAAATGACTTGCGTCGTCGCCGAAGATGAAACCCTGCTGCGCGATGCGCTCGTGGCCCTGCTGGCCGAAGAGTGGCCGGCACTGCGCATCGTCGCCGCCTGCGACGACGGCGGCACGGCGCTCGAGGCCATCGCCACGCGCAAGCCCGACGTCGCCTTCCTCGATATCCGCATGCCGGGCCTGACGGGGCTGGAAGTGGCGGCCGGCGCGCTCGAAGCGAGTCCCGCCACGCAGGTGGTGTTCGTCACGGCTTACGACCAGTACGCGATCGACGCCTTCGACAAGGGCGCCGTCGATTATTTGTTGAAACCGGTCGCCCGCGAGCGCCTGCAGGCGACCCTGCAGCGCGTACGGGCGCACGCTGGCAAGGCCCGGGCGGGCGACGGCGCGCTGGCCGGCCTGCTGCAGCAATTGAGCAGCGCCTTGCCGGCGGCGGCCAAGTCGCCGCCGCTGGTGTGGCTGACGGCCAGCAGCGGCAAGGATACGCGTCTGATCATGGTGGAAGACATCGCCTATTTTCAGTCCGACACCAAGTACACGGCCGTCATGACGGCCGACGGCGAGGCGCTGCTGCGCAAGCCGATCCGCGAACTGCTCGACGTGCTCGACCCGGCCATTTTCAAACAGATCCACCGTTCCACCATCGTCAACATGAAGATGGTGGCGTCGGTGACGCGCGACGAGGTGGGACGCGGCGCCTTGCGCCTGAAAACGCGGCCGGAAACCCTGGCCGTGAGCCAGCCGTTCATGAGTTTGTTCCGGAATATGTAGGTCGGCTTAGCCCGCGAGGGCGTAAGCCGACATCACCACCGGCCTACTCCGCCGTCTCAAAACCTTCCAGCACGTTCACCACATTGATGCCGATTTCCTTGACCGCGTAGCCGCCTTCGAGGATGAAGGCGGTGGGTAGGTTCAAATGCGCGAGGCGTTCGCCCACGCGCAGGTAGTCGCCGCTTTGCAGGGCGAAGTGCGACAGCGGGTCGCCGGCGAAAGTATCGACACCGAGCGAGACCACCAGCGCGTCGGGTGCGTACATATTGATGCGCAGGCAAGCCGTTTCCAGCGCGGCGAACCAGCTGGCCGTGGAGGTGCCGGCCGGCAGCGGCAGGTTGACGTTGTAGCCGAGCCCCGCGCCGCTGCCCGTCTCGTCGGCGTGACCGAGGTAAAACGGATATTCGCTGCGCGGGTCGGCGTGGATCGAGGCGAACAGCACGTCGTCGCGCGCATAAAAAATGCTCTGCGTGCCGTTGCCGTGGTGGTAATCGATGTCGAGGATGGCGACCTTGCGCGCGCCGTCGTCGAGCAGGTGCTGCGCGGCCAGGGCCGCGTTGTTCAGAAAACAGTAGCCGCCAAAGAAATCGCTGCCCGCATGGTGGCCCGGCGGGCGCGTGAGGGCGAACGTGGCCCGTTCGCCCAGGCGCAATGCGTGCGCCGCATTGACGGCGCAGTCGGCGCCCGTCTTGGCCGCCGTCCACGTGCCGGCCGTCAGCGGCGTGCCGTTGTCCATCGAATACAGGCCCAGCTTGGCCGTGAAGTCGTCCGGTTCGATGTCGCTGCGCAGGGTGCGCACGGGCCACACGGACGGCAAGGCATCCTTGCCCCCATTGTCGGGGTCGAGCGCCAGCCAGTCGTGCCAGGCATGGCGCAGGAAATGCAGGTAGCGGGGCGTGTGGATGCGTTCCAAGGAGGTCAGCGGCACGCCGTGCGGCGTGACGATGCGGCCCAGGTTGCGCCGCCCCAGCTCGGCCACCACCATGTCGGCCCGCTCCGGTGTCTCGAAGCAGGGCACCATGGTGCCGCGAAACATCTCGAAGCGGCCCCGGTGCTGGCTGTGCAATTCATTGTAGAAGGTCAGCATGGGGCGCCAGGCAAAAAGTCAGGCAGGATCAGGTGTGCGAACACAGGGTGCTGGCGCGGTAGGCGGCGACGAAGTCGTCGAAGCTGCCGGCCGGCGCTGCTTCCATGGCGCGCTGCTCGGCCAGCGAGCTGGCGGCCATCTCGTCGAAATACGCGCTTTGCTCGGGGGTGGGCGGCTGCGCGCGGAACCAGGCAGCGTGGCGTTCGCTCTGGCGCAGGCCGAAGGCGGCAAACGAGCCGCCGTTGGCGCGCAGTTCGGCCAGTACCTTGGCCGATGGCGTCGTGTCCGGGTCGGCCAGCTTACGGGCTTGCGCGGCCAGACTGTCCGCGTGCTGCGTGCCGCCCTGGCGCGCGTCGAGCAGGGCCGCCACGGGCGCGATACGCGCCAGCAATTCCTCGCCCCAGGCTTGCAGGGTAATGTCTTCGCCATCGCGGCGCAGGCTCAAGCCCGGCTTGCGGCCTTCCTTGACGGTGCGGGCGAAATTGTTCGTGTAGCAGGCGCTTTGCTCGGCAGAAATCGGCGCGCTGTCGTCGAGCGCGCAGAACAGCAAAAACGCGTCGAGGAAGCGGCCCGTTTCCAGGCTGATGCCCACCGGTTCGAACGGATCGACATCCATGCAGCGCACTTCGATGTATTGCACGCCGCGCAGGCACAGGGCCTGGATGGGGCGCTCGCCCGTGCGGATCACGCGTTTCGGGCGGATGGTCGAATAGTACTCATTTTCGATCTGCAGCACGTTGGTGGACAATTGTATCCACTCGCCATCCTGCTTCGTGCCCAGCGTTTCGTACGGCGGATACGGGTCGTTGACGGCATGCGTGAGGGCGTTGACGTAATCATCGAGGCTGTTTTCGTGCGGGCGCAGACCGGACTGGGCGTCGTTCTGGTAGCCCAGGTCGCTCATGCGCAGGCTGGTCGCGTACGGCAGGAACAGGGTATCGTCGGACAAGGTGTCGAGCTTGTGCGCGCGGCCGCGCAGGAATCCGGCGGACAGGGCCGGCGAGGCGCCGAACAGGTACATCAACAGCCAGCTGTAGCGGCGGAAATTGCGGATCGTCGCCAGGTAGCTTTCCGACTGTACGTCTTTTGGCGTCGCGGCTGCGTGCGTGGGGCTGGCGCTGGTGTCCGGATGGCTGGCCAGCACTTGCCACAGCTGCTCGTCGAGCGAATAGTTGTAATGGATGCCGGCGATGCATTGCATGGCCTTGCCGTAGCGCAATGCCAGGCCGCGCCGGTAGACATGCTTGAGCATGCCCATGTTCGAGCTGCCGTAGTTGGCGATCTCGATGTCCTCCTCGGGCGGCAGCTGGCACGGCATCGACTGGCTCCACAGCAACTCGTCGCCGAGGCGGCTGTAGGCGTGGCGGTGCACGGTATCGAGCTTGTCGAGCGTGACGGCGATGTCGGCTTCGGCCGGGGTGATGAATTCGAGCAGCGCTTCGGCGTAGTCGGTGGTGATTTCAGGGTGCGTCAGCGCCGAGCCCAGGGCGGCGGGGTGGGGCGTGGAAGCCAGATGGCCGGCTTGGTCGACGCGCAGGGTTTCGCGCTCGATGCCGCGCAAGCCGCCCAGCAGCGCGCGGTTGGCATCTTCGGTCAGCAATGCCAGGCGGCGAGTCAACAGGTTGGGCAATTTGAGCTTCCTTTCTTGTGCAGCATATAAATAATTTGTGCTGAGATTAACCGAATTTTGGCAAATGCGTCGGCGCCGGCCCAAAAAACGCCGCGTCGCCAGCGTCCGCCCCGGGCAACGGGGACGGCGCTTCGGTCAGGAATTCGCTTGATATTTTAACAAACTGCGGGGGGATCTGGCGCGCCGCCGGGTCAAGCTTTGCGCAGGTGGCAACGGTCAGCCCAGGCGGGCGCCGCTGACCCGTTCAATGCCGGCCAGGTCGCGCCAGCTTTGCACCTTGCTGTAGCCGGCAGCGGCCAGCAGCTCGCGCACCTGGTCAGCCTGGTCATAGCCGTGTTCCATCAGCAGCCAGGCGCCGGACGCCAGGTGGCGCGCGGCGCCGGCAACGATGGTGCGCAGGGCCGACAGGCCGTCCGCATGGTCGGTCAGCGCGCCCGCCGGCTCGAAGCGCAGATCGCCTTCGGCCAGGTGGCGGTCGCCGCTGGCGATGTACGGGGGATTGGAGACGATCAGGTCGAACTTGTCCGTGCCCAGCGCTTCGAACCAGTCGCTGGCCATGAAGGTGATGTTGACGCCGTTGGCGCTGGCGTTGCGGCGCGCCACGGCCAGCGCCGTGCTGCTCACGTCCAGGGCCGTGACGACGGCGTCGGGCCGCGTATGCGCCAGCGCGACGGCGATGGCGCCGCTGCCCGTGCCCATGTCGAGCACCCGTCCGCCCGGCGGCAGGCGCTCGAGCGCCAGTTCCACCAGCACTTCCGTATCGGGGCGGGGGATCAGCACGGCCTCGTTCACTTCGAACGGCAAGCCGAAAAATTCGCGCTGACCGACGATGTAGGCGATCGGCTCGCCCTGCAGCCGGCGCGCCAGCAAGCCAGATAACCGCTCGGTTTCATCAGGAGTAAGGACTCGCTGCGATTGCGTGATCAAGCTGACGCGCGACAGGCCCAGCGCATGGCCGAGCAGGATGCGGTTGTCGAGCGGATCGAGCAGCGGACGGATTTGCAGGGCGCCGACAGTGCTGCCGGCAGGGATCAGTGTTTCTGGCATAGATAATTGATTATTGTTTGCGGCGCAGCAATGTCCACAACATGGTGATGGCGAAGATGGCGAACCAGATGAATGCCCATTGCGGAATCGACAGGCCGAAAAACGGCTCGCCGGCGTTTTCGCAAGCGCCATACGATTCAAACATGAAGGGCATGAGTTCGGCCGTGAAGACCTTGTTCAGCGCCGTTTCCACCGGATCGATGCCGCACGAGAAGCCGGGATTGGCCAGCACGTACAAATGCTTGGCGCCCACGCCCATGCCGCCCAAGGCCGCCAGCAAGCCGACGCCGGCGCCGATCTTCGGACGGTTGGCTGCCGCGCCCGCCAGGCAGGCGATGCCGATGGCGAGGAACAGGTAGCGCTGGATCACGCACAGCGGGCACGGCGCCATGTTCATGGCATGCTGCAAATACATGGCCACGCCCAGCATCAGGAAACACAGGGCGGCGGTCAACAGGAGGACGGTGCGTGAATTTTTCATGGGCGACACGGTGAGGTGGATGGAATCGAGCTGGTCATTTTCGCACAAGGGCCGATTTTTATTGCTTAGCCGCTACTTAAAGCTGTCGGCTTACGCGCTGCGCGCTAAGCCGACCTACAAATTGCGGCGTAGGTCGGCGTAGGTCGGCTTAGCGCAGCGTAAGCCGATACAACGGAGCCAGCGTTTAGTCGCCTAAAGCAGCCAGCAGTTCCGCCTGGTGCTCCGCCGCCAGCGCATTCGTCAACTCCGTCAAATCCCCGTCCATGATGAAGTCGAGCTTGTACAAGGTCAGATTGATGCGGTGGTCCGTCAGCCGGCCCTGCGGGAAATTATAGGTGCGGATGCGCTCGCTGCGGTCGCCCGAGCCGATCAGGCTCTTGCGGGTGGCCGCTTCCTTCGACTGCTGCTCGCGCAATTGCACGTCCTTGATGCGCGCGGCCAGCACTTTCATCGCCTGCGCCTTGTTCTTGTGCTGGCTGCGGTCATCCTGGCACTCGACCACGATGCCGGTCGGCAAGTGGGTGATGCGCACGGCCGAATCGGTCTTGTTGATGTGCTGTCCGCCCGCGCCCGAGGCGCGGTAGGTGTCGATGCGCAGGTCGGCCGGGTTGATGTTGACGTCCTCCACTTCATCGGCTTCCGGCATCACGGCCACCGTGCAGGCCGAGGTGTGGATGCGGCCCTGCGTTTCCGTGGCCGGCACGCGCTGCACGCGGTGGCCGCCCGACTCGAATTTCAGCTTCGAATACGCGCCATTGCCGACCACGCGCACGATCACCTCGCGGTAGCCGCCCAGGTCGGAATCGGACGAGGACACCAGTTCCACCTGCCAGCGGTTGCGCTCGGCAAAGCGCGTGTACATGCGCAGCAGGTCGCCGGCGAACAGGGCCGATTCATCGCCGCCCGTGCCGGCGCGAATTTCCAGGAAGATATTGCGCTCATCGTTGACGTCCTTCGGCAGCAGCATGGTTTGCAGTTCGCGCTCGAGCCGCGCCATGGTGGCCTTGGCTGCCTCGATCTCTTCCTGGGCGAATTCCTTCATGTCCGGGTCCGCCAGCATCTCTTGCGCCGTGGCGATGTCGTTGCCCGCTTCCTGGTAGGAGCGGTACAGGGCCACCAGCGGGCCCAGCTCGGCGTGCTCGCGCGTCATTTTGCGGTAGCTGTCCATGTTCGACGTGGCGTCCGGATGCATCAGCAGTTCGTCGAGTTCGACCAGGCGGTTCGCCAGTTGATCGAGTTTGGCCAGCATGGATGGTTTCATAGCGATTCGCGGTAAAAAGAGTGTAGGAATGATGCAAGCCCGGCAGGCGGGCAGGGGTAGCCGCGCGCGGGCGGCCAGCGGGGCTGCGCTAACGGCGGGGGCGGAACAGTTTCGGCAGCAGGGTGACCAGCTGCTTGCGCTCGTCGCCTTGCGCATGGTGCAGCGCCTGCTGCGGGCCGTGCAGGAACTTGGCCGTCAAGCCTTTCGACAGCGCTTCCAGTACGGCGTCGATGTCGGCGCCCTTGGCCAGCATCTTGCGCGCCCGTTCCACTTCCATCAGGCGCAAGGTTTCGCTGTTTTCATGCAGATGCTGGATGACGGGCACCATGGCGCGGTCGTCGACCCAGCTCATGAACGATTGCACGCGCGTCTCGATGATGGCTTCGGCTTGCGCCACGGCCGCCTGCCGGCTTTCCAGGCCCGTCTGCACGACCTTGCCCAGGTCGTCGACTGTGTACAGGAAGACGTCGTTCAAACGGCCCACTTCCGCCTCGATGTCGCGCGGCACGGCCAGGTCGACCATGAACATGGGCTTGTGGCGGCGCGCCTTGATGGCGCGCTCGACCAGGCCCAGGCCCAGCAGCGGCAAGGACGATGCCGTGCACGAGATGACGATGTCGAACTGGTGCAGCTGCTCGGGCAGGTCGGCCAGGCGGATCGCCTTGCCGTTGAAGCGGTGCGCGAGTTCCTCGCCCCGTTCCATGGTGCGGTTGGCAATGGTGATGCTTTTCGGGTTTTGCGCCGCAAAGTGCGTGGCGCACAGTTCGATCATTTCGCCGGCGCCGATGAACAGCACGTTCTGCTCGGCGATCTTGTCGAAGATGCGCTGCGACAGGCGCACGGCGGCCGCCGCCATGGATACGCTGTGGGCGCCGATTTCCGTGCTGCTGCGCACTTCCTTGGCCACCGAAAAGCTGCGCTGGAACAACTGGTGCAGATAGGTGCCCAGGCCGCCCGCCTCGTCGGCCGTGCGGATGGCGTCCTTGATCTGCCCCAGGATCTGCGTTTCGCCCAGCACCATCGAATCGAGCCCGGAGGCGACGCGGAAGGTGTGGCGCACGGCATCGTGCTGCGGCAGCATGTACAAGTGGGGGCGCAGCTCGCTGTAGTTGAGCTGGTGGTAGTCGGCCAGGAAATGCGCACCGGCGTCGAGCGGGTTCGGCACATGGCTGGCCGCATACAGTTCGGTGCGGTTGCAGGTCGACAGGATGGCCGCTTCGTCGTTGTCGCGCAAGTCGATGCGCTGGAACCAGGTGCGCGCCGCCATCACCGCCTGGCCCAAGTGCTCAGGCGCAAACGCCAGCTGTTCGCGGAGCGACACTGGGGCGGTGGTATGGTTGAGGCCGACGGCGAGCAGTTGCATTTCAGGGCTGTTGGATGACTTATGGCGACATTATAACGCTTTGTGCCCGCGCTTTGAGCAGGTCAGCCGTTTGCCGCCGTTCAGCCGCCCAGTTTTTCCAGGCGATAACCGTAGCTGTAGACGGGCACGAGCCGGTAGCCGTGTTCCGGTTTCAGCTGCAGCTTGTTGCGCACGCGCGAGACGTGGGTATCCATGGTGCGCGAGGGCAAGGCCGTGTCGCGCTGCCACACGGCTTCGTGGATGTAGGCGCGCGACAGGGGACGGCCCAGGTTGCGGAAAAACAGCAGCGCCAGGGCGAATTCCTTGTGCGTCACGTCCAGCACTTCGCCATCGCGCAACAGGCGGCCGGGACGGGTTTCAAACGTGTAATGACCAAATTGCAAGTACTCGGCGCCATTCTGGGCCGGGTACGCCACGCGCAGCAGCGCCTGGGTGCGCAAGGTCAGTTCGCTGCGCCGCAGGGGCTTGATCATGTAGTCGTCGGCGCCTGCCGTCATGCCCGCCACCACGTCGTCTTCGCCGGAACTGTTGGTCATAAACAACACGGGCGCCTTCGGCGCCAGTTTTTCCCGGGCACGGCGCAAGACTTCCGCACCGTCCAGATCGCTCACATGCCAGTCGAGGATGAGCATGTCGCAACTGTCCTTGCGCAGCTGCCCCAGCATTTCCTTGCCACTCTGAAACTCGTGGCAAGCGTGGCCGGCGGCGGTGAGCACCTGGCAGATCAGTTCTGCCTGGCTATGGTCGCTATCGAGTACGGCAATTCGCATAATTGGCTGGAGTGTGTAGCAACAAACAGACGGTCTGCTCTGCTTATCGTAATGTTAAGGAATGCTCAAGTGAAATATAACAGAGATTGCAACTGTGTCCAGTGAAATCGGAGGGCAGATCCTTTACGTTACACTTGTTCATCTACCCCTACTAGCGGAGAAGCGGCCATGCCAGACAAGAGCACTACCGATTGGACACTGATACCGGCCAGTCGTGCCGAAATCGAGCAAGTGCGCGAGCGTTGCCGGAGCCTGGTGCAGCGGCGCGCCATGATGTCGGCGGGCGCCTCGGCCATCCCCATTCCCGGCATCGACCTGATGTCCGACGTGGGTCTGTTTTCCATGTTGATCAACGATATCAACCACGAATTCGGCCTGACGCCCGAGCAGATCGAGCGCCTGAACCCGCAGTTCAAGATGATGGCCTACCGCGCGGCGGTGGGCATGGGGGGCATGCTGGTAGGAAAGCTGGTGTCGCGCGAACTGATCCTCCACCTGCTCAAGCGCAGCGGCGTCAAGATTGCCACCAAGCAGGTGGCACGCTTCGTGCCGTTCGCCGGCCAGGCGGTGGCGGCAGCCATCGGCTACGCCGTGTTCCGCCAGATCGGCAACCAGCACGTGAACGCCTGCGCCGCGGTGGCGCAGGAATTGCTCACGGTCAGGCCGGATTAGACCTTACGCGTCCGGCAGCACCACGTTGACGTCGAGCACTTCCAGGTTGCCCTGGCGGTCCAGCGAGATCTTGATGTCGTCGGCATTCACCTTGGTGTACTTGGAAATGACAGCGATCAATTCCTTGTGCAGGGCGGGCAGGAAGTCCGGACCATCGCGTCCGCTGCGTTCGCGGGCGATGATGATCTGCAGGCGTTCCTTGGCCGCGGTGGCCGTCTTCGGCTTGGGGGGGAAGAGGAAAGAAAGCAAGGCCATATCACTTCGCCCCAAAAATGCGCTGGAGTAATCCAGGCTTTTCATAGTTGGTAAAGCGCAACTCGACCTCTTCGCCGAGGAAACGCGAGACCACGTCTTCATAGGCTTGCGCCACGTCCGTGCCCGTGAAATGGATGGCCGGATTGCCCTGGTTCGAGGCGGCCAGCACTTGCTCCGATTCCGGGATGATGCCCACCAGCGGGATGCGCAGGATTTCCTGCACGTCCTGATAGGACAGCATTTCATCCGATTCCACGCGTTTCGGCGAGTAGCGGGTGATCAGCAGATGTTCCTTGACCGGTTCGCCGCCCGTCTGCGCGCGGCGCGACTTGGCTTGCAGGATGCCGAGGATGCGGTCCGAATCGCGCACCGACGACACTTCCGGGTTGGTGACGATGATGGCTTCGTCGGCGAACGTCAGCGCCATCAGCGCGCCATGCTCGATGCCGGCCGGCGAATCGCAGATGATGAACTCGAAACCCATGTTGATCAGGTCGTTCAACACGCGTTCCACGCCTTCTTCCGACAAGGCATCCTTGTCGCGCGTCTGCGAGGCGGGCAGGATGAACAGGTTGTCGCAGTGCTTGTCCTTGATCAGGGCCTGGTTCAGGGTTGCTTCTTTATTGATCACATTGATCAAGTCATACACGACGCGGCGCTCGCAACCCATGATCAGGTCGAGGTTGCGCAGGCCCACGTCGAAATCGAGCACGGCTGTCTTGTGGCCGCGCATGGCCAGGCCAGTGGAAAAACTGGCGCTAGAGGTCGTCTTGCCGACACCGCCCTTGCCGGACGTCACAACAATAATTCTTGCCACAAATAATCCTTTTCAGATATCTCTTGAATTGTGCAGCTTAAGAGCGGTTCACGGGAGTGACCGGATTGACAGAGTGTATATCGATTCTGTCTCCAGCCAAACGAATTTGCGCGGGTCCGCGCGCCATTTCTGCAGGGAAACCATCCTCGAACGTGCGGTATACGCCCGCGATCGAGACCAGTTCCGGTTCCATGGCCAGCGCGAAGATGCGCGCCTGGGGATTGCCCGAGGCGCCGGCCAGCGCGCGGCCGTACAGCGAGGAATACACATGGATGCTGCCGTCGGCGATGATTTCGGCGCCATTGTTGACGACGGCGGTGATGATCAGGTCGCAGCCGCGCGCATAGATGCGCTGGCCGGCCCGCACGGGCGTGTCGATCACCATCACCTGGGCGTCGGCGCCCGACTGGGCAGCCGCCGTGGGCGTATCCTTGGGACCATCCTTGGGCGGCGCATCGTCGCGCGTCTTGCCGCTGTCGAGGCTTAAGCCTTGCGCCAGGATGGCGTCATGCATGTCGGCCGGCGCATTGCGCACGGCCACGGCATTCAAACGGTATTTTTTCAGCAGGGCCACGAGCGCGGCCCAGTCGATGGGCACGCTGCCGGGCGGCAAGGCCGCCACGTCCAGCACGGCCAGGTCGTCCTCGAAAAAGTCCGCCACGCCTCCCGTCATGTCGCGCAAGGCGGCATCGAGTGCCTGCGTATCGGCGCTATGCAGAATGGCGGAGACAGCAACGACGGTGGAAATCTTGATTTCGATAGGCTTCTGCGACGGGCTTTTGGACATAAACATTTATCAAAGTGAAACTGCGGCAGGCCAGATGTTCCGTACGGCAACAATGGGAGCAGTAAATTTCTTGCATTCTACTGCAAAAAAATCAGCGTCAGGGGCCTGGCGCATGCTATTCCGCAGAGCAATACCTACTTCATGTCAAAAAAAACGGGCGGCGCCCCGGAAAACCGGTGCGCCGCCCCGAAAGCCGCCGCCCATGCGCCCTCAGGCGCCATGTCCGATTACGCTGCGCGCATCTGCCGTGCCGCCTCGACCATATGACGCAACGCTGTTTCCGTTTCCACCCAGCCACGCGTCTTCAAGTCGCTGGCTTTTTGCAGTAATGTCACCATGTCGACGGTGGTGGGGATGCGCGGCGAGTGGATGCCGTACACGCCGGGGCCGATTTCGTTCGGGTACTGGAACTGGACTGAGCCCGTCAGCGGTTCCACGTCCGAGCGGCTCGTCTCTATCGTGATGACGTCGGCGTCCATGGCGGAGATCTGCGGCAGGATGTCGTTGAACTCGGCATAGCACATGTGGGTGTGGATCTGCGTCGTGTCGCCGACCACCGAGGCGGCGATGCGGAAGGCGCGCGTGGCCCAGTCCAGATAGGCTTCCCACTGGCCGCGGCGCAGCGGCAAGCCTTCGCGGATGGCCGGCTCGTCGATCTGGATGATGCCGATGCCGGCCGTTTCCAGGTCCTGCACTTCGTCGCGGATGGCCAGGGCCAGCTGCAGCGCCGTGGCGGCGCGCGGCTGGTCGTCGCGCACGAACGACCATTGCAAGAGCGTCACCGGGCCCGTCAGCATGCCCTTCATCGGTTTGCTCGTCAGGCTTTGCGCATGGACCGTCCATGCGACCGTCATGGGGGCCGGACGCTGCACGTCGCCGTAGATGATGGGCGGCTTGACGCAGCGCGAGCCGTACGATTGCACCCAGCCGTGATGGGTCAACACGAAGCCGGCCAGTTGCTCGCCGAAGTAGTCGACCATGTCATTGCGTTCCGCTTCGCCATGCACGAGCATGTCCAGGCCCAGCGCTTCCTGGCGTTCCACGGCGTGGGCGATTTCGGCGCGGATGGCCGGCGTCTGCGGGAAGGCGCCAATGGTCGTCGTCGGGAAGTCGGGCAGGCGCAGGCGTGCATGCTGCGCGGCCTGGCGCAACGGGAAGCCGGAATCGCGGCGGTCGACCGTGGGCGACAGCGTCTGCAGGCGCTGCGCGACCGCCGCACGGTGCACGCGGGGGCTGGCGCGGCGGCTGGCGATGGCCCGGCGGGACCTCGCCAGCGCGGTATCGTCGGGATGGCCTTCCAGTGCGTCTTTCAGCAGCGCAAGTTCCGTGAGTTTTTCCGTGGCAAACGCCAGCCAGCTCTTGATGTCGCCATCGAGCACCGTCTCCGCTTCCAGGCTGAACGGTACGTGCAGCAGTGAGCACGACGGCGCCAGCCACAGGTGCCCCTTGCGCTTGGCGGCCAGCGGCTGCAGCACGGCCAGGGCAGCGTCGAGGTCGGTACGCCAGATGTTGCGGCCATCGACTATACCGATCGACAAGACTTTATGCGCGGGCAGCCAGTCCGTGACACTGATCAATTCATGCGGCGCGCGGATGCCGTCCACGTGCAGGCCGGCCACGGGCAGGCGGCATGCCAGGCTGAGGTTTTCTTCCAGCGGCGAGAAATACGTGGCCAGCAGGATGTCCACCCCCACCTGGTTCAGCTGCCAGTACGTGCTTTCAAAGGCATTGCGCCAGGCGCTGGGCAAGTCCAGGCCCAGGATCGGCTCGTCGAGCTGCACCCACGTCACGCCCTGCTGTTTCAATCGGTCGAGCAGGGCGCCGTAGACGGGCAGCAATTGTTCCAGCAGCGCCAGGCGCTCGAAGCCTGGCGTCTTTTCCTTGCCCAGCCACAGGAAGGTGAGGGGGCCGATCAGGGCCGCCTTGACCTGGTGACCGAGCGCCTGCGCCTCGGCCACCTCCGCCAGCAGGCGCTCGCCAGCCAGCGAAAAGCGGGTCTGCGGCGACAATTCGGGCACCAGGTAATGGTAATGGGTGTCAAACCACTTGCTCACTTCCAGCGCATGGCCGTGGCTGCAGCCGGCATGCTCCGCTTGGCTGGTACCGCCGCGCGCCATGGTGAAATAGCGCGACAGCGGCGATTGTTCCGCGCCGAAATCAAAACGCGCAGGCTCGCAGCCCAGCAGCTGGATATGGCTGGCCACTTGGTCATACAAGGCGAAGTCGCCCACGGTGACGTAGTCGAGACCGGCATCGCGTTGCAAGGCCCAGTGGCGCGCGCGCAATTGCCGGCCCGTCGCTTCCAGCGCCGCCTCGGACAACTCGCCGCGCCAGTGGCTTTCCAGCGCCCGTTTCAGCTCGCGCGCGGCGCCGATACGGGGAAAGCCAAGGATGTGCGTACGAATGGTCATGATGTCATCGAGATTTAATGTGAATGCGCTAGAGTGTGCGGCAACTTGGTCTATAATCAAAACGAAACATTTTGCCGAATAACATGAAAATAATTCACGTACAGACGTCATTTCCTCGATGCTAGAAATTCGCCACCTGCGCACCCTGAGTGCCCTGCGTTCCTCCGGCAGCCTGGTGCGCGCCGCGCAGCTGCTCAACCTGACCCAGTCGGCCCTGTCGCACCAGATCCGTTTGCTGGAAGAGCGCTACAAGGCGCCCTTGTTCGAGCGCAAGTCGATGCCGATCGCGTTCACGGCCACGGGCAGCCGGCTGCTGGAGCTGGCCGACAAGCTGTTGCCCGAGATCGAACTGGCCGAGCGCGACGTGGCGCGTTTGTCGCAGGGCGACAAGGGGCAGTTGCGGGTGGCGCTCGAATGCCATACCTGTTTCGACTGGCTCATGCCCGTGATGGATGCGTTCCGCCAGCGCTGGCCGGAAGTGGAGATCGATCTTGTCTCCGGCTTTCACAGCGAACCGGCCGACTTGCTGCGCTCGGGCGAGGCCGATCTGGTCATTGGCTCGCCGTATGGCCCCGATTTCACCGTGTTTCCCCTGTTCCGCTTTGAAATGCTGGTGGTGATGGCGCAGAAGCACCGGCTGCAGGCGCAGCGCCGCCTTGCGGCGAGCGACTTTACGGGGGAGACTTTGATTACCTATCCCGTGCCGGAAGAGCGCATCGACCTGATCCGTGAAGTGCTGCGGCCGGCCGGCATCCAGTTTGAACGCCGCACGGCTGAATTGACGGTGGCCGTGCTGCAACTGGTGGCGAGCCGGCGCGGCATCGCCGCCTTGCCGAACTGGGCCATCAAGAATTACGTCGATTACGATTATGTGGTGGCGCGCCCGGTGGGCGAGCACGGCTTGTGGAGCGATTTGTACGTGTCCGTGCCGGAGCCGTTGCAGGACAAGGCCTATGTGCGCGATTTCGTCAGCGTGATACGCGAACAGTGCGCGGCTACGCTCGACGGTATCAAGTTGTTGTCCTGATCAACGTTGAGTTGGAAACAAACCAACAGCAAAGCTTGATAAATATCAAGGTTCAGCAATGAACCACCGCTTACAGTTGAGTACTGTGCGGCGCAACATGGCGTCGCCTACTCTTTGGGGAGGAACGACATGTTTTCATTTTCCGAACAATGGGCACTGGCCGGCAAGGCCGTGGTGGAAGCGCAATTGATCAGCGCGCAAGCGTATGCCCAGGCTGCCGTCGACAGCGGCGCCAGCGTGCTGGAGTTGCAGCTCGATGCGGCCCGCGAGGCCCTGGCTGCCGCTACGGTGGCGGGCAATCAGCTGCTGTCCGTGAAGGATACGCAAGCGCTGCTGCAACTGTCGCGCACCCAGTCGCAACTGGCCATCGAACGCATCGGTGCATATGGCCGCCAGGCAAAGGATGTTGCTCAAGAAACCCAGGAGAAATTTGAGACTGTGACAAAGGGTGAGTTTGCTGCATCGCGTCAAAAATTTGGCGAGCTGTTGCAGGTGGTAAAGCAAACACCCGTGCCCCTGATTATTCCCTTCAATAATTTTCTAAAAACCACTTTCGGCGGCGCCGATGAAGGGTATGATAAAAATAAAAACACGCGTCCTGCGCGCCAGGCCTAAGCGTTTTGCGGCCCGGCAGCGGCTATCCGCCGCGCCAGGTTGCCCGCCGCCACCGCAAGCAGGCTGTCATCGCCGCCGCCAGCGGTGCGGCGCTGGAACTGCGGCGCATGCCGCGCTAGAATGAAACGCAGCTTGCTGTGTCTTCCCGGATTCACTGGATTCCAATTGGATTCTATTAGCACCTTGACCTTGGCCCTCGTGGCCAGCATATCGGAGAAATAAATGGATGATGTCGTAATCGTGGCCGCCGGCCGTACCGCAGTCGGCAAATTCGGTGGCAGTCTGGCCAAGATTCCTGCGTCCGAACTGGGCGCGCATGTAATCAAGGGCTTGCTGGCACAAACCGGCATCGACCCGAACCTGATCGGCGAAGCCATCCTGGGCCAGGTGCTGACGGCCGCCGTCGGCCAGAACGCCGCGCGCCAGGCCGTCATCAAGGCTGGCCTGCCCAGCTCCATCCCGGCATTCACCATCAACAAGGTCTGCGGCAGCGGCCTGAAGGCCACGCACCTGGCGGCG
The DNA here is from genome assembly GCF_002735765.1 of Janthinobacterium sp. BJB304. Classification (NCBI taxonomy): domain Bacteria; kingdom Pseudomonadati; phylum Pseudomonadota; class Betaproteobacteria; order Burkholderiales; family Oxalobacteraceae; genus Janthinobacterium; species Janthinobacterium sp. BJB304. The sequence continues at coordinate 189,332 of NZ_PDZN01000001.1, read as the reverse complement.
CAAGCGATCAAGTGCGGCGACGCCAACATCATCATCGCCGGCGGCCAGGAAAACATGAGCGCCTCGCCGCACGCGATGAACGGTTCGCGCGACGGTTTCCGCATGGGCGACTTCAAGATGATCGACACCATGATCGTCGACGGCCTGTGGGACGTGTACAACCAGTACCACATGGGCATCACGGCGGAAAACGTCGCCAAGAAATACGAAGTGACGCGCGCCGAGCAGGATGAATTCGCGCTGCAGTCGCAGCTGAAGGCGGAAGCGGCGCAAAAAGCGGGCAAGTTCAAGGATGAAATCCTGCCGCTGGAAATCGCCAACAAAAAAGGCACGGTCGTATTCGACAGCGACGAATACATCAAGCCCGGCTCGACCCTGGAATCGCTGGCCGGCCTGCGCCCTGCGTTTGCCAAGGACGGCACCGTCACGGCCGGCAATGCCTCGGGCCTGAACGATGGCGCCGCCGCCGTGATCATGATGTCCGCTTCGCAAGCGAAGGAACTGGGCTTGAAGCCGCTGGCGCGCATCAAGGCTTACGCCTCGTCGGGCCTGGACCCGGCCGTCATGGGCATGGGCCCCGTCTCCGCATCGCGTCTGTGCCTGAAAAAAGCCGGCTGGACGCATGAAGAGCTGGACCTGATGGAAATCAACGAAGCGTTTGCCGCGCAAGCGATTGCCGTGAACAAGGAAATGGGCTGGGATACCAGCAAGATCAACGTGAACGGCGGCGCGATTGCCATCGGCCACCCGATCGGCGCCTCGGGCGCGCGCATCCTGGTCACCCTGATCCACGAAATGATACGCCGCGACGCCAAGAAAGGCCTGGCAGCGCTGTGCATCGGTGGCGGCATGGGTGTCGCTTTAGCGATCGAGCGCGATTAAGTAGCTGGCACCGAACCCCGCCGTCGCGCGTAGTGCGTGACGGCGGGGTTCGCGGCGGTACGCCGCTGTAATTCTCGGCGGAACTGGGTTGCTTTCACTAAATAATTAACTTTTTGGCAATAGAACGACACTGAGGGGATGAAAATGGCAAGAGTTGCATTGGTAACTGGTGGCATGGGTGGTCTGGGCGAAGCGGTGTGTTTCAAGCTGGCGGCGCTCGGCTATCGCGTGGTGACCACATATTCCCCAGGCAATCCGAAGGTCGCTGACTGGCTGGCGACGACCAAGGACATGGGCTACGACTTCAAGGCATATCCGTGCGACGTGGCCGACTACGATTCGGCCGCGGCTTGCGTGGCCGCCGTGGAAGCGGAAATCGGTCCTGTCGACGTGCTGGTAAATAACGCCGGCATCACGCGCGACATGACGTTCAAGAAGATGGACAAGACGAACTGGGATGCCGTGATGAGCACCAACCTCGATTCCGTCTTCAACATGACCAAGCCCGTCTGCGACGGCATGGTGGAACGCGGCTGGGGCCGCATCATCAATATCTCGTCCGTGAACGGCCAGAAGGGCGCTTTCGGCCAGACCAACTATGCGGCCGCGAAGGCGGGCATGCACGGCTTCACCAAGTCGCTGGCGCTGGAAGTGGCGCGCAAGAACGTCACCGTCAACACCATCTCGCCAGGCTACATCGGCACCAAGATGGTCATGGCGATTCCGCAGGAAGTGCTCGACAGCAAAATCATCCCGCAAATTCCGATGGCGCGCCTGGGCAAGCCGGAAGAAGTGGCCGGCCTGGTCGCCTACCTGGCTTCCGATGAAGCGGCGTTCGTCACGGGCGCGAATATCTCGATCAACGGCGGCCAGCACATGTCGTAATCGTTGTTGAAGTAAAACAGAAAAGACAGCCGCGGCTGTCTTTTTTTATGCTTGCCAGCAAAACAAGGAGATCGCTGGATTTGCCTTAGAATCAGTATTTCTCCACCGCATCATCTCCATGACCCTTGTTCCCGCCTTGCGCCGCGCCAGCGTGGCCGCCATTCTCTTCCTGGGCGCCAGCGCGGCCCAGGCCAGCGTCGCGTTCCACATCACGGTGGTTACCGAGCGCGTCAACCAGCCCGGCGTGAAAACCAGCCTGCCCGCGCGCGCGACGCAGGACAGCGATGTCGTGCTGGGACCGCATTACCTGAGCGTACGCGATGGCCGCATTCTGTCCGTCTTCGACTTTGCCACGCGCCGCCGCCACGTCATCGATACGGCGGCGTCCACCTACGACACGTATTCGCTGTTCGACGTGGTGGGCTTCCGCCACATCGAGATCGGGCACCGCAAGGGCATGGCCAGCGTGCTTGAGGCGGGCGGCTTGCAGGGCCACGTCACGCCATCCGTGTATGAAGAGCAATCGCTGTCCGTGCCGGCGGCAAGGCGGCGCGGCGCTCTGCAGCCGCAAGTGCTCGACGGCGCCGTGCTGTGGTCGCTTGACGGGCAGCCCCTGCTGCGCCTGGGGATCGCGGGCAGTCCCGTCAGCGGCGACGACGCGACGGCGTTTGCCCAGTACCTGCGCTACACCTGGGGCGGTCATCCGCTGCTGCTGAAGATGCTGGCCGATGGCAAGCGCATTCCCGCCGACTTCACCTTGCACTACCAGGAGGTGGGCGGCGCGGTGACGCGGCAGTTCCGCATCAGCGCCATGACGGCGGGCGCACCGGCCACCTATACCTTGTCCGCCTACCGGCCCCGTCCGCTGGCGGCCGATGCGCCCCCGCTCGAGCGCGTGCTGGCGCAGGCGGCGCTGTTACCGCCGCCGGGACCCCAGGCGCCTCAGGCACACCCTGCGCTGCGGGCCGAAGCGGAAAAGCTGTTTGCCGCAGACCAGCCCTTCGAGGCTTTCTTGACCATGCTGGAAGATCATTTTTCCACGGGCGAACTGGTCGACAAGCTGTCGCCCCAGCAGATACTGGCCATGCAGGAATGCCAGCCCATCCACGATTTGACGCGGGGATTGCTGGCCAAGGACCAGCAGGGTATCGTGGCCGCGCTGGCCACCGTGCAAGAATTAAGGACGCAAACGGGGATGGCGCAGCCCGTGCTGGCCTTGTTCGAGGGGAATTTGCGCGCCAAGCTGGGGCAATGGCCGCAAGCGACGGCCTTGTATCTGCAAGTGCTGCAGGCAAAACCGCAGATGGCGGCCGTGTACCAGGACCTGGGCGACGCCTTGCTGGCGCAATTCGATGCGCCGAGCGCCTGGCGCAGCTGGGATGCGGGCCGGGCGATGGCGCCGGCCCTGCGGCAATTTCGCAAGGTCAACGACCTCGAGCGCAGCCTGCTGAACGACTATCCCGCCTTCTTTGCCGGCGGAGCGCCGCTGCCGCCGACAGTTCAGCCCAGCACCAGCCGTCCCGCCAGCAAGACGAAGACGGTGGGCAGCACGAACTTGCCGTAAGGCGAGGGTTTACCGCGCAGGCGGCGCGCCAGACGCGCGGCCAGCACGGCGTACATGGCGTCGAAAAGTAATCCCACCAGCACCAGGATGGCGCCCAGGCGCAGGTATTGCATACCGACGCTGTCGCTGCCCACGACGAACTGCGGCAGGAACATGCTGCAAAACAGCAGTGCCTTCGGATTGAGCAGATTCGTCAGGAAGCCGCGCACGAAGCTGGCATGGGCGCTGTGCGCCGTGGCGGGCGCCTGCGCCTCGGGCGTGGCGGTTTTCGACAGGGCCGACTGCAGCAGGCGCAGCGCCAGGTACAGCAGATACGCGGCGCCCGCCCATTTGACCCACTGCAAGGCTTGCGGATGCGTGACCATCAGCGCCGCCAGGCCCGCGCCCGACAGCGCCACGTGCACGGCGCGCGCGCCGGCGATGCCCAGTGCCGTCACCAGCGCCGTGGCCACGCCGCGCGCGGCGCCCGTCGCCAGCACCAGCGCCATGTCGGGTCCCGGCAATAAAAAGGCGCCGGCCAGTGCCAGCAGGTACATCAGGAAGGTAGAATCGGACATGGCTCAGTAGAAAAGAAAAGCGGGAGCATGCGCACGCTGCAGCCTGCTCGCCGGGCCCCATTATGTTCTTGACGCGATGAAATGTGCTTGCTTTTCCTGCCCTGCATGCCCTAGTATTCGGGTAGATTCCACTCGTATCAAAACAAAAATTAGATGAAAATTCCAGAAGTTAGCCTCGACGCCACCGATTTGCAGATACTCAGGCTGTTGCAGGATGAAGGACGGCTGTCGAATGCGCGCCTGGCCGAGCGCTTGAAGCTGAGCGAAACCCCCGTCTGGCGTCGTCTGCGCCGCCTGGAAGAGGAAGGGTTTATTACCGGCTACCAGGCTTTGCTCAACCGCAAGAAGCTGGGCATCGGCCTGGTGGCCTTCGTACGCGTCGTGTTTGCCAACCATGGCGGCGAGCAGCCGTCGCAGTTCGAGCAAGCCATCGCGACGATTCCCGAAATTCTGTCGTGCCACAATGTGGCGGGCGAAGCCGATTATTTCCTGCAAGTGGTGGCGCGCGACCTGGAAGCGTATGGCGAATTCGTCTCGACCGTGCTGCGCCGCCTGCCTGGCGTGGCGGAAATCCAGTCCAGCCTGTCGATGCGCGAAATCAAGTCGTCGAACCGCCTGCCCTTGCTGCTGGCCTGAGCCGGCAGCGGCGCACTATAATTGGAACAGTTGCCAGGCCTCATGCCTGGCGCCCTGACCGCCATTCCAAGGACCGCTCGCCATGCCCGATTCTTTGTCACCCCTGTTTCCCGCTCTGACGCCGAACCGGCACGGCATGCTGGCGGTCGATGACATCCACACCATTTATTGGGAAGAGTGCGGCAACCCCGACGGCATTCCCGTGCTGTTCCTGCATGGCGGTCCGGGTGCGGGCTTGTCGCCGCAGCACCGCCGCTTTTTTGACCCGCAGCGCTACCGCGTCATCCTGTTCGACCAGCGCGGCGCCGGCAAATCCACGCCGCTGGGCGAATGGCGCAACAACACGACGCAGCTGCTGATCGAGGACATCGAACGCCTGCGCGCCCAGTTCGGCATCGCCCAATGGCTGGTGTTTGGCGGCTCCTGGGGTTCGACCCTGGCGCTGGCGTATGGCCAGGCGCATCCGGAAGCTTGCCTCGGTTTCGTGCTGCGCGGCATCTTTTTGTGCACGCAGGCGGAAATCGACTGGTTCATCGACGGCGTGCGCTGGTTTTATCCGGAACTGTACGAGGAATTCGCCGCCCCCATTCCGCTCGAGGAACGGGGCGACTTGCTGGCGGCCTACGTGCAACGCATCCTCAGCAGCGACCCGGCCGTGTACTGGCCGGCCGCGCGCGCCTGGAGCCGCTTCGAAGGCCGCCGCGTGTACCTGATGCCGCAGCCGGAAGACGCGCCGAACGATGCGCTGGACCTGGGCGTGGGCCGGCTCGAATCGCATTACATGGCCAATCTCGGTTTCTTCGAGGAAGACCAGTTGATCCGTAACATGGGACGCATCGCGCATTTGCCGGCCGTCATCGTGCAGGGACGCTACGACGCCATCTGCCCGCCGCTGTCGGCCTACCGCCTGCAGCAGGCCTGGCCCGGCGCGCAGCTGGAAATGATTCCCGACGCGGGCCATGGCGCGCTCGAGCACGGCATCGCTTCGGCGCTGGTGCGCGCCACCGAGCGCTTCGTACCGGGGCGCGGCTTCGCATGACCTTGCAACACGCCGGTTGGCAAAGCGGCCAGCCGGCGTGCGCCACCTGCTACACTATGGCCTGTGCTGGCGCCAGGGTCGGGCGCCGGTGTGAACCCACGACTTTTTATCCATGAACATACAGATCGGCGACATCGGCCATATCATCCAGCTGGCGATTGCGCCGGTTTTCCTGTTGACCGGTATCGGCACCATGCTGGTGGTACTGACCAACCGCCTGGGCCGCATCATCGACCGCACGCGCGTGCTGGAAGACCGGCTCGACATCGGCTACAACGATTTCTATATGGATGAGCTAGATACCCTGTATCGGCGTACCCATCTGATCAATTATTCGATTTCGCTGAGCACGGCGTGCGGTTTCTTCGTCTGCGTCATCATCGCCATGCTGTTTTTGGGCGATATTCTGAACCTGACCCTGGACAAATACATCGCGGCCTTCTTTGTGCTGGCCGTGATTTGCCTGATCGGCTGTTTTATTTATTTACTGCGCGAAATTTACCTGGCTGCCAGGGCCCAGCGCATCCGGCGCCATATCCGCCCGCCCCGCTAGGCGGCGCGCCGGTTTACCCTACTATTGAAGAACGAGTCCAGCATGCACGATTACAAACGTCCCCCCACCCTGCACCGCTACGGCCAGCGCAGCGAACTCGAGCTGGCGCTGAGCCTGGGCCAGTTCCGCTTGATGCCAGCGGGCAATTGTTTGACCCTGAGTTTTTCGCAAGTGTGGGACAAGCAACTGTTCGACCTGTTTGCCCCGGCCGACGCTTGTTTGATCATCCACAATACGGAAGAATTCGGCGAACGCCTGCACCGCGCCGTGCAGCGCACCTTGCCCAGCTGGGCCGGCATCGATGGCCTGGTCGAATACGGCCAGCGCGCGGCCCTGGGCGCCGCCTTCACCAAGACGCGCGCCGAAGCGCCCGAACAGGAATGGCTGTTCGCCTGGCGCTCGATGCAGCCGCAAGCGAGCCTGAACCCCGTCACCGTAAAACTGGGCAGCCTGGAAAACTTCGCGGAAATCCGCGACCGCGATACGTATCTGGCTTGATTTAACCTGCCTTTTCCGCGTACTGGCTGTCGATGCGGGCCAGCACGGCCGCCATCATGCGCTCGATATCGCCGCGTATCATGGTCGTGCCCAGCATGCCGGGCACATAGAAGCCCGGCATCAGCCGGCTGGAAAAGACGATGCGCGTGCCGCCCGTCTCGGGCACGGGATACAGATTCCAGCGCGATTCGTAATGCCGCATGTCGCCCGAGATCAGGGCGATGTCGATGGCCGTCAACGGCGTTTCCGTGGCCCGCACCACCAGGTGGATGGGGTGGTTCATGAACAGGAAGCGCGCCATGCCCTGCTGCTCGATGATGACTTCATTGCCGTTGCGCGACAGCACGCGGCAGGAACTGAGGTCGGGCACGAATTCGCTCATGCGCTCGTAAGTGGTCAGGGTCTTCCACACGGAGGCCGGCGGCGCCTGCACGCTGCCGCTGGCATCGACTTCATACATGCGCTGCCCGTCAACCTCGATGCGCTTGACCTCGACCTTCAGCTTGTCCAGGCGTATCGCCTGTGCCAGCGCGGTAGCGGGGACGGCGCACAGCATCAACAGGCAGAGGAAGAGTCGCTTCATGCCACCTAGCCTACGGGAAAGTACCGCCCGGCACAAGCTGTACGCACCGCCGTCGGGCGCGCCGGGCGATTTAGAACTCCCGGTCTAGAGAAAGTCGCTGCGGCGAGCGGCAATGCTTGCTACCGTACGGCCTGCAACCACCTTACCGGACCGATCACCATGACTGCCTACCCCCATCTGCTGGCCCCGCTCGACCTGGGTTTTACCACCTTGCGCAACCGCGTCATCATGGGGTCCATGCACACGGGCCTGGAAGACCGTTTTTATCATTATGGCAAGCTCGCCGCGTTTTACCGCGAACGGGCACGCGGCGGCGTGGGCCTGATCGTTACGGGCGGCATCTCGCCGAACCGGCAAGGCTGGCTGCTGCCGTTCGGCGGCACCTTGAATTTCCTTGGCGACGTGCCCAACCACCGCAAGGTCACGCGCGCCGTGCACGAGGAGGGCGGCAAGATCGTCATGCAGATCCTGCACGCGGGCCGCTATGGCTACCAGCCCTTCGTCGTCTCGGCATCGGCCAAAAAATCGCCGATCTCGCCGTTCCGTCCCCGTCCCCTCACGGAACGGGGCATCGAGCGCACCATCTGCGACTACGTGCGCTGCGCGCGCCTGGCGCAAAAGGCCGGCTACGACGGCATCGAAGTGATGGGCAGCGAGGGCTATTTATTGAACCAGTTCCTGTGCGCGCGCACGAATCTGCGCCAGGACCGCTGGGGCGGCACGATCGAGAACCGCATGCGCCTGCCCGTGGAGATCGTGCGCCGCATCCGCGCCGCCGTCGGCCCCAACTTCATCATCATGTACCGGCATTCCTTGCTCGACCTGGTCGAGGGCGGCAATACCTGGGACGACGTGGTGACGGTGGCCAAGGCGCTGGAACAGGCGGGCGTGACCATTTTGAATACGGGTTTCGGCTGGCATGAGGCGAGGGTGCCCACCATCGTCACCTCGGTGCCGCGCGCCGCGTTTGCCAGCGTGGCGGGCCGGCTGCGCCGCGAAGTGACGATTCCCGTGGTGGCGTCGAACCGCATCAACATGCCGCACGAGGCGAATGCCATCCTCGAGCGGGGTGACTGCGACCTGGTGTCGATGGCGCGCCCCTTCCTGGCCGACCCTGACTTTGTCGCCAAGGCGGCAGCGGGCCGCGCGGACGAGATCAACACCTGCATCGGCTGCAACCAGGCCTGTCTCGACCACACCTTTGCCAACAAGCGCGCCAGCTGCCTGGTCAACCCGCGCGCCTGCCATGAAACGGAACTTGTGTACGCGAAAAAAGCCGTGCCGCGCCGCGTGGCCGTCGTCGGCGCCGGACCGGCCGGCTTGTCGGCCGCCACCGTGGCTGCCGAATGCGGGCACGAGGTGACGCTGTTCGACAGCAGCGACAGCGTCGGCGGCCAGTTCAAGGTGGCCATGCAGATACCGGGCAAGGAAGAATTTACGGAAACCATCCGCTATTTTGCCCGCCGCATCGCCTTGTCGACTATCAAGCTGCGCCTGGGCCAGCGCGTCACGCGCGAGCAATTGCTGGCCGGCGGTTATGACGACGTCATCATCGCCACCGGCATCAAGGTGCGCCTGCCGGCCATTCCCGGCATCGACCATCCGACCGTGCTGTCCTACCTGGATGTGCTGCAAGCCAAAAAGCCCGTGGGCGCGCGCGTGGCCATCATCGGCGCGGGCGGCATCGGTTTCGACGTGGGCGAGTATTTGCTGCACGACCCGGCACACCCGCTGCCGCAGCCCGTATCGACCTGGGCGGGCGAGTGGGGCGTGGACTTGAATGCGGCGACGGGCGGCGGCCTGGTGCCGCCCGCAGCGCCCCATCCCGTGCGGCAGATCTTCCTGTTGCAGCGCAAGACGTCGAAAGTGGGCGCGGGGCTGGGCAAGACCTCGGGCTGGGTGCACCGCGCGGCGCTGGCGCGCAACGGCGTGGCCATGCTGGCCGGCGTCACCTACGACAAGATCGACGGGCAAGGCTTGCACATCACCGTCGGCGGCGAGCAGCGCCTGCTGGCGGTGGACAACGTCATCATTTGCGCGGGCCAGGACAGCCTGACGGAACTCATGCCGGAAACGGACAAGGATGGCAAGCCGCTTGCGTCGGGCGGCCCCCGCTTCCATAAAATCGGCGGCGCCGCGCTGGCGGCGGAGCTCGACGCCAAGCGGGCGATACGGGAAGGGGCGGAGCTGGCCGCCAGCCTGTAAAAAGAAAGCCTGCCGGCTGGGTAGCGGGCAGGCTTGCTGGTTGCAGAGGGCGCTGACTTAGTGTCCGCCATGCCCCTTCTTCGCCGTCTCAAAACTCTGCAGCACGTGCTCGGCCATGCCATTGGCCAGTTCGTGCTCGCCGATAAACACCTTGCCCGCGTTTTCCGCGCGCAGCAATTCCGCCTCTTCCTCGCTGTGCGTGCGCACCACCGTCAGGATGTGCGGGTTCAGCGCGCGCGCCGTCTCGATCATGGCGCGCACGTGGAAGGTGTCCGGCGTGGCGATGACGAGCATGGTGGCGTGCGTGATGTGCGCCTGGATCAGCACGGCCGGTTCGCCCGCATTGCCGGCCACGGCCGGGATGCCCTGCTTGCGCAGCTGGTCGACGATTTCGCGGTTTTCCTCTGCCACGACAAAGTGGATGCCCCGCTCCATCAGGGCGGCGGCGATGCGCCGGCCCACGCGGCCATAGCCGACCAGCACGATCTGGCCCGACAGTTTTTCCTGCGGCACCGTCATCGGCAGCTCGGCCAGCGGGTCCGTGGTGCGTTCGAACTTGCGCGCGAAATCGCTGTTGCCGATCACGCGCAGCAGCGGCTTGGCCATGCTGAAGACGAGCGGGTTGAGGGCGATCGACAGGATGGCGCCGGCCAGGATCAGGCTTTGCCCTTCCTGCGGCATCAGGCCCAGGGACAGGCCCAGGGCGGCCAGGATGAACGAGAATTCGCCGATCTGCGCCAGGCTGGCCGAGACGATGATGGCCGTTTTCGGCGGATAGCGCAGCGCCATCACGAGCAAGAAGGCGGCGATCGACTTGCCGAAGATAATGATGGCGCACACGGCCAGCACTTGCAGGGGCTTGTCGATGAGGATGGTCGGCTCGAACAGCATGCCGACGGACACGAAGAACAGCACGGCGAACGCGTCGCGCAAGGGCAGGGACTCTTCCGCAGCGCGGTGACTGAGTTCCGATTCGCGCAGCACCATGCCGGCGAAGAAGGCGCCCAGCGCGAACGACACGCCGAACAGCTTGGTCGAGGCGTAGGCAATGCCGACGGCGGCGGCGATCACGCACAGGGTAAACAGTTCGCGCGAACCGGTGCGCGCCACTTGCCACAGTATCCACGGGAACAGCTTGCGGCCGACGACCAGCATGAAGATGATGAAGCCGGCCACTTGACCCAGGGTAATGGCCAGGGTTTGCCACAGGCTGACGGCTTCGGCATCGGGCGCGGCCTTGCCGCCGAGCACACTGGCGAACGCCGGCAGCAGCACGAGGACCAAGACGGTGACCAGATCTTCCACCACCAGCCAGCCGACGGCGATGCGGCCATTGAGCGAGTCGAGGATGCCCCGTTCTTCCAGCGCGCGCAGCAGCACCACGGTACTGGCCACGGACAGGGCCAGGCCAAAGATCAGCCCGCCGCCGAGGGTCCAGCCCCACCAGTGGGCCAGGCCCATGCCCATCGCCGTGGCGACGCCGATCTGCAGGATGGCGCCTGGCAGCGCGATCTTGCGCACGTCCCACAAATCTTCGATGGAAAAGTGCAGGCCGACACCGAACATCATCAGCATCACCCCGATTTCCGCCAATTGTCCCGCTATTTCCGCATCCGCCACAAAACCGGGCGTGGCCGGTCCGATGATGATGCCGGCGGCCAGATAGCCGACCAGTGCCGGCAGTTTCAGGCGCGCGGCGATGAAGCCGAAGATGAGGCCGAACCCGAGGGCGGCGGCGATGGTGGTGATCAGGCTGATGTCATGGGGCATGCGTGTGGGGTTCCTTATGGGGACGTGCGGGTAGAAAAAGATGTTGCTCAGCGACCAAGTATAAACGCATCAAAGCCCTTGCCGGAAAATTTCCTGCGGCTTTATCGCAAAAAACCTGTGCTATATCTTCGTCCAGGTGGCCGCGAACGCATGCCTATCCGTCACGAACATCGCCTAATTCAGGAATCAGGCGATGTTACACCCATGCGCTCAGAGCTTGCGCACGACCACGCAGCCGATGGAATAGCCCGCGCCGAACGAGCAGATGACGCCGGTGCTGCCTGCCGCCATGTCATCCTGATATTTATGGAAGGCGATGATGGAACCGGCCGACGAGGTATTCGCGTAGGTGTCGAGGATCACGGGCGCTTCATTTGCTTCCGCGTCGCGGCCCAGGATCAGGCGCGCGATCAGCAGGTTCATGTTCAGGTTAGCCTGGTGCAGCCAGTAGCGGGAAACTTGCGCCACTTCCACGCCGGCCTTGGCCAGGGTCGCCTTGATCATCTCGGCCGCCATCGGGCACACTTCCTTGAAGACCTTGCGCCCTTGCTGGCGGAACAATTTGTCGGCCTTGCCCACGCCGGACTCGTCAAAACGGTTGAGGAAGCCGAAATTGTTGCGGATGGCGTTAGAGAAGCGCGTTTTCAGTTCCGTGCCGATGATCTCGAACTGGTGCTGCGAGACGGCCGTGTCCTTCGCTTCGACGATGATGGCGGTGCAGGCGTCGCCGAAAATGAAATGGCTGTCGCGGTCGCGCCAGTTCAGGTGGCCGCTGGTGATCTCGGGATTGACGACCAGCACGGCGCGCGCCTGGCCGCTTTGCACGGCGGCCACGGCTTGCTGGATGCCGAAAGTGGCGGACGAGCATGCCACGTTCATGTCAAAACCATAACCGTCGATGCCGAGCGCATCCTGCACTTCCACGGCCATGGCCGGGTAGGCGCGCTGCATGTTGCTGCACGCTACCAGCACCATGTCGATGTCGGCCGGCGTGCGGCCGGCGCGCGCCAGGGCGTCTTTGGCGGCGGCGACGGCCATTTCCGCCTGCAAGGACAGTTCATCATCGCCCCGTTCCGCAATGCGCGAGACCATGCGGGCCGGGTCGAGGATGCCTTCCTTTTCCATCACGAAGCGCGACTTGATGCCGGAGGCCTTTTCGATGAAGGCCACGCTCGACAGCTCCAGCGCCGTCACCTCGCCCGCAGCGATCGCGCCGGCGTTGTCGGCATTGAACTTTTCCGCGTAGGCATTGAAGCAGGTGACCAGCTCTTCGTTGGAGATCGAAAAGGGCGGCGTGTACAGTCCGGTACCGCTGATGACGACTTGTTTCATGGTTAAACTTTCAAATTTGGCAATCGGCGCGGCGCCGATAAGTGAAGCAAATTTTACACAAACGGGCTCGACTGTAGAGAGTTTCGTGTTGCGGGGCAGGGGGATGGGTGGCGGAAGATTGATTTTTGTCGCGTGGACGGCTGATCGGGGGGGGCATGGCGCCCCCCTCTGTGCTGCTGGCGCTGCTGCTTACTTCTTCTGTTCTTTCTTGACGTCGGCCTGCACCACCACCGGTTCGGCCTTGGCCAGCTGCACCGGCAAGCCCTTCAGGTGGTTCAGCGCCTGGTGCAACTGAAAATCGTCCTTGCTGCCAAATTCCAGCGGCTTGCGGGTCTTTTCCAGGGCGATGATGCGCAATTGCTCTTCCATCTCGTCGTTGACGGGCGCGGCCTTGGCACTTTCTTGGTCGCGGTCGTTGCTCAGGTGCTTGGTCAGGTCCGCTTCGCGGATGCGCAAGCCGTTCAAGCCGTCGCCGTCCGCATTCTCGTCGACCAGCAGGTCGGGCACGATGCCCTTGGCCTGGATCGAGCGGCCGTTCGGCGTGTAGTAGCGGGCCGTCGTCAGCTTGACGGCCGTGTCGGCCGTCAGCTGGCGGATGGTTTGCACGGAACCCTTGCCGAAGGTTTGCGTGCCGATGATGGTGGCGCGCTTGTAATCCTGCAGGGCACCGGCGACGATTTCCGAGGCCGAGGCCGACCCCGTGTTGACGAGCACCACCAGCGGTACTTTCTTGATGGCGGCCGGCAATTTCGCCAGCGCGTCGCCTTCCGAGCGGAAGGTATAGTATTCGGCGCGGCCGTAGAACACCTGTTTCGAGTCCGGCAACTGGCCGTTGGTCGAGACGATGGCCGCGTCCTTCGGCAGGAAGGCGGCCGAGACGCCGATGGCGCCCTGCAGCACGCCGCCCGGATCGTTGCGCAGGTCCAGCACCATGCCCTTGATGTTCGGGTCCTGCTTGTATAGCGCCGTGATCTGCGCGGCCATGTCGTCGACGGTCGGTTCCTGGAATTGCGACACGCGCAGCCAGGCGTAGCCGGGCTCGACCATCTTCGCCTTCACGCTTTTCTGATGGATTTCCTCGCGCGTGATGGTGAAGGCCAGCGGCTGCGGTTCATCCTTGCGCGCAATGGTCAGCGACACCTTGGTGCCCGGTTCGCCGCGCATGCGCTTGACGTTGTCGTCCAGGCTGACGCCCTTCACGGGCTGGCCATCGAGGCGGGTGATCAAATCGCCGGCCTTGATGCCGGCGCGGTAGGCGGGCGAATCCTCGATGGGCGAGACGATCCTGATGTAGCCGTCTTCGCTCAGGCCGATTTCGATGCCCAGGCCGACGAACTTGCCTTCCGAGCCTTCGCGCAGCTCGGCGTAGGCTTTCTTGTCCAGGTAGGCGGAATGGGGGTCGAGCGAGGCGACCATGCCGGCAATGGCGTCTTCCAGCAGTTTCTTGTCTTCCACCGGCTCGACGTAATCGGACTTGATCAGGCCAAACACGTCGGCCAGCTGGCGCAGCTCTTCCAGCGGCAGGGGCGGCTCGACGGTTTTTTGCGCCATGGCGGAAAATTGCAGCGACACGGCGACGCCGGCCACCACGCCCAGGCCGATCAAGCCGGTATTTTTGAGTTTGCCCATCATTGCACCTTTGCAGCTAGCGTGTCTTGCACAAGCGCCAGTCCCCGTGGAGCGGCGCTTTCCTGAAAGTATAGACCTGAATCTCTGCCGGCGTGGGCCGGCCGCGGAAAAAGCGTGCCTGGGGCTAGTCTACGCGCGAAAACGGGGCTGTCAGCTTGCCATATGTTGCGGTTTTGTATGCGATGTATAGTGAGTCTTGAGGGGAGTAAGCATTTGTAAGAGTCGAAAAAAAGCGTGTGCGGCGGCCCTATAGTGGACTCGCATTCTCGACCCGAAGTGGTTTTGCCTGCGTCCGCGGACGCAGGCTTTTTTTTTGTCGGCGGGTTCAAGCTCATTTAGACTGGCGCTTCTTCCTTGGCAGCGGATAAAAAATGTTAACTGATTTGCAGGCACGTGCCGCGCTCACAGCGCTGATTGAAAAGTATCTGCGGGGGCGGGATCCTGATGCCGGCCTGCTGATCGACATCGTTCAGGATTCGTCACGGCAAGTGCCGATTCGGGGTGTGCTCGAAGATATCGGACAGTTCAACGACACGCAGTTCACGCAACAGGAGCGGGCGCTGATCGACGACCTGCTGTATCTGTATGGATAAGCTCCGGCCCACGCCATGCGCGCCTGCCTGGACAATGAAAGCCCCTTGAGCCTGGCCGAACTGAGCGGCGATTCTCAGGGTAGTCCGGGGGCAATATTGGCCAAAGGGCATGGCCGCGTGCTACATTCCTGCAGCGCCTGGCGCGGCAGGCTATCCGCCCGCAGCTATCTGCCCGGTCTTTTTGACATGCCCCATAAGGACAATTCGTGAATCGCTATCTCTTAAGCAGTCTGACCCTGACCCTGTTGGCTGCGTTTGCCCATGCCGCCGAACCCGTATCCGCCGTGGCCGCGCCGACCGTGTCCCCGAGCGCCGCGCCTGCCGCCGCCGGCGTCGTTTCCGGCATTGACGTGCAATACATCGACCCCGCCGTGCGCGTGCAGGATGACTTCTTCACCCATTTGAACGGCAAGTGGCTGGCCACGGCCGAGATTCCTGCCGACAAGTCGAGCTGGGGTTCGTTTGCCAAGCTGCGCGACGACACGACGCCACAGTTGCGCGGCATCATCGAGTCCACGCAACAGGACAAGAACAAGAAGGCCGGTTCCGAAGCGCAGAAGATTGCCGACCTGTACGCCAGCTACATGGATGAAGCCAAGCTTGATGCGCTGGGCACGAAGCCGCTGGCAGGCGAACTGAACCGCATCCGCTCGCTGCGCGACAAGAAGGGCGTGCCCGCCCTGATCGCCCACCTGAGCCAGACGGGCGTGTCGACGCCATACGCCGTCTACGTGGGCCAGGATGCGCGCGCCTCGACGAAATATGCGGCTTACGTGAGCCAGAGCGGCCTGGGCATGCCCGACCGCGACTACTACCTGGAAGCCAAGCAGGCTGGCGTGAAGGAAAAATACCAGGCGCACGTGGAAAAAATGCTGGCCATGGCGGGCGACAAGAACGCCGCCGCCCGTGCCAAGGCCGTCGTTGCCCTGGAAACGGCTCTGGCCGAAGTGCAATGGACCAAGGTCGAGAACCGCGACCCCGTCAAACGCTACAACAAGACCGACATCAATAAACTGAACGACCTGACCCCGGGCTACGACCTGAAGTCGGGCCTGGCCGCCCTGGGCATCGCCAACAAGGTCGATTACGTCATCGTCAACCAGCCGAGCTACCTGGCCGGCTACGACAAGGTGCTGGCCGCCACCGACCTGGATACCCTGAAAGCGTATTTCGAATGGCAGTTGCTGCGCAGCTACGCCAGCTACCTGTCGAAAAACTTCGTCGACGAGAGCTTTGCCTTCTACGGCACGGTACTGAGCGGCGTGACGGAAAACCAGCCGCGCTGGAAGCGTGGCGTGGGCGCCGTCGAAGGCGTGCTGGGTGAAGCCGTCGGTAAGCTGTATGTCGCGCAATATTTCCCTGCCGAGCGCAAGGCGCACATGCAGGAACTGGTGAAAAACGTGCTGGCTGCCTACAAGGACAGCATCGACACCCTGGACTGGATGAGCCTTGACACCAAGAAGGAAGCGCAAGCCAAGCTGGCCAAGTTCACGCCGAAGATCGCGTATCCGAACAAATGGCGCGATTACACGAAGCTGCAAATCGTCCAGGGCGACCTGGTGGGCAACATGATGCGTGCCGCCAACTTCGGTTCCGCGCGCCAGGTGGCCAAGCTCGGCAAACCGATCGACCGCGAAGAGTGGGGCATGACGCCGCAAACGGTGAACGCCTATTACAGCTCGACGATGAATGAAATCGTCTTCCCGGCCTCCATCCTGCAGCCGCCGTTTTTTGATGCCAACGCGGACGACGCCGTCAACTATGGCGCCATCGGCGCCGTCATCGGCCATGAAATCAGCCACGGCTTCGACGACAAGGGCAGCCAGTCCGATGGCGACGGCAACCTGCGCGACTGGTGGACCCCGGCCGACCGCAAGAACTTCGCCGCCAAGGCCGACGCGCTGACCAAGCAGTACGATGGCTACAGCCCATTGCCGGGCTACCACGTCAACGGTGCGCTGACCCTGGGCGAAAACATCGCCGACAACTCGGGCGTGGCGATTGCCTATAAAGCGTACAAGATTTCGCTGGGCGGCAAGCCGGCGCCCGTGCTGGACGGCTTGACGGGCGACCAGCGCTTCTACATGGGCTTTGGCCAGGTGTGGCGCAGCAAGATGCGCGAAGCGCAGCAGATCGTGCAGATCAAGACCGACCCCCATTCGCCGGGCCAGTACCGCGCGAATGGCACCATGGTCAACCAGCCTGGCTTCTATGAAGCGTTTGGCGTGAAACCGGGCGACAAGATGTATGTCGCCCCGGAAAACCGCGTGATCATCTGGTAAGTGTCATCCGACATACCGATGGCGCTCACCATGTTGTCGGCTTACGCCCTCCGGGCTAAGCCGACCTACGTCATGTAAACGTTATCTTGTCACAACAGAAAGGACCACTTGCGTGGTCTTTTTTGTATTCTTGCCAAAGTTTTTTCTGTCGTTTCGGCCGGTATGCTACAGTCAAAAACCGGGCCAGAAGCCTTGGGCCTTCTGACCCTTATATTTCACACAATACAATATAGAGGACAACCGTGAATCGTTATTTGTTAAGTGCATTGACCTTGAGTTTGCTGGCCGGCGTGTCTGGCATGGCTGGCGCCGCTGATTCTGCCAAGAAAGCCGCTGCCGCTCCCGCCACGGCCGCCGCATCGGCCGCGCTGACGTCCGGCATCGCCATCGAATACGTCGACCCTGCCGTGCGCGCGCAGGACGATTTGTTCCAGCACTTGAATGGCAAATGGCTGGCGGAAACCGTGATTCCTGCTGACAAGTCGAGCTGGGGCAGCTTTGCCAAGCTGGCCGACGATACGCAAACGCAGCTGCGCGGCATCGTCGAAGGCGCTGCCGCCGACAAGGCCCGCGCGGCCGGCTCGAACGCCCAGAAGATCGGCGATTTCTATAACAGCTTCATGGACGAAGCCAAGCTGGAAAGCCTGGGCCTGACGCCCTTGAACGCGGAACTGGCGAAGATCGCCGCGCTGCAGGACAAGGCGGAGTTGCCTGCCGTGATCGCCCACTTCAGCAAGCTGGGCGTGACCTCGCCGTACGATTTCGGCATCCACCAGGATGCCAAGGATTCCACCAAATACGTGGCCGACATCGTGCAAAGCGGCCTGGGCCTGCCTGACCGCGATTACTATCTGGAAGAGGGCAAGGCCGACACGCGCGCCAAATACCTGGCCCACGTGGAAAAAATGCTCAGTTTGGCCGGCGACGCGAACGCTGCCGCGAATGCGAAAGCCATCCTCGCGCTGGAAACGGAGCTGGCCAAGGCGCAATGGAGCAATGTGCAGAACCGCGACCCCGTCAAGACCTACAACAAGGTGGAGCTGGCGAAACTGGCCGCCGTGGCGCCAGGCTACGACTGGGCCCGCTACCTGAAGGACACGGGCATCGCCGGCAAGGTCAATTATGTGATCGTCAGCCAGCCCAGCTACCTGAAGGGTTTCGCCGAGATCGCCAACAGGACGCCGCTGGAAACGTGGAAAGCCTATTTCCAGTGGCACTTGTTGCATGCTAACGCCGGTTACCTGCCGAAAGCCTACGTCGACGAAAACTTCGCGTTCTATGGCACCACCCTGACGGGCGTGACGGAAATGCGTCCGCGCTGGAAACGCGGCGTGGGCGCCGTCGAAGGCGCGCTGGGCGAAGCCGTGGGCCAGCTGTACGTCGAGCAGTATTTCCCGGCCGAGCGCAAGGTGCGCATGGAAGCGCTGGTGAAAAACCTGATGACGGCCTACAAGCAAAGCATCGACAAGCTCGACTGGATGAGCCCTGTCACCAAGAAACAGGCGCAAATCAAGCTGGCCAAGTTCACCACCAAGATCGGCTACCCGAACAAATGGCGCGATTACTCGGGCCTGATGGTGGCGCCCGATGATTTGATCGGCAACATCCAGCGTTCGCACCTGCTCAATTACAACCGCGAATTGAACAAGTTGGGTCAGCCTATCGACCGCGACGAGTGGGGCATGACGCCGCAGACCGTGAACGCCTATTACAACCCGGAACTGAACGAAATCGTCTTCCCGGCTGCCATCCTGCAAGCGCCGTTCTTTGACGCCAAGGCGGACGACGCCGTCAACTACGGTGCCATCGGCGGCGTGATCGGCCATGAAATCAGCCACGGCTTCGACGACCAGGGCGCCCAGTACGACGGCGACGGCAATCTGCGCGACTGGTGGACCAAGGCCGACCATAAAAACTTCGCCAAGAAAACCAAGCAGCTGGTGGCGCAGTACAACAGCTTCAGCCCCGTCAAAGGCCACTTCGTCAACGGCGAGCTGACCCTAGGCGAGAACATCGCCGACAATTCCGGCGTGGCAATTGCCTACAAAGCGTATAAATTGTCGCTGAACGGCAAGCAAGCCCCCGTTATCGATGGTTTCACGGGCGAACAGCGCTTCTACGCGGGCTTTGCCCAGGTATGGCGCATGAAGATGCGTGAAGCGCAGCAACTGGTCTTGTTGAAAACGGATCCGCACTCGCCAGGCCAGTTCCGCGCCAACGGCACCATGCGCAACCAGCCAGGTTTCTATCAAGCCTTCGACGTGAAACCGGGCGACAAGATGTATCTGCCGCCGAAAGACCGCGTCATCATGTGGTAAGACGCTAAGTAATCCTCGGGAAATTAGTGTGAATTTATGACGAATAGAACCGGATGCTATGCAAGGCGCTCACTGCGACGCAGTGCGAGCACTGCTAGCAGCGAGCAACGCCGCAGAGCGCCGGTTATAGAAGTCAGAAATCACAATAATTTATTGGGGGTTACTTAGTTCAAGGCATAAGTTGCAGCCGCCCCGCGCAAGCCGGGCGGCTTTTTTACGGCCTGATGTAACGCAACGCCGGGCGAAAAAAAACCGCCCTTGCGGGCGGTTCCTCGATACGGGTGCTGCGCTGCTTACTTGGCAGGCTCGGCGGCTGGTGCACTGGCGCCGTCAGCGGCTGCGGCCGGTGCCGGCACTTCCGGTTCCTTGAACTTGCCGCCCGACGCGTTGGCGATATAGACCACGGCGCGCGCCACTTCCACATCGTCGAGGTCGGGATTGCCGCCCTTGGCCGGCATCGCGCGCAAGCCTTCGATCGCGTGTTTCAGGACCGTATCGTAGCCCTGGGCCAGGCGGGCCGACCAGCTGCCCGCATCGCCAAATTTCGGTGCACCGGCCACGCCGGCGCCATGGCAAGCCACGCAGGTGGCCGTGTAGACGGCTTCACCGCTTTGCAGCACTTTCGGGCCGCTGGCATCCTTGAAGGTAAAGCCTTCATTGGCCACCGGGCTCAAGCGGGCATCGATGGCTTCCGGCGACTGGCTGTCCGTCCCGGCGCCCGTCAGTTTTTGCGCCGTGACGAACTGCACCAGCAGGATGATGCCGATGACGGTGATGAGGAAGAAGCCCGCTACGGCGGCAAGCAATTGTTTAGGCGTTTTGATCGCTGATTGTTGTTCGTTATGTGCGTCGCTCATGATGTCCTTAGTCCAGATTTGAAACTGATGGCCGTGTAAGGTAGCATTTTTACATGCTTGTATGTAAACCTTTATGAAACCCACAATTATAGGCACAAAAATTGAGCAGTGACATGCAATTGCCAGCGATACGACAGTTTCCGTAGACGTAGGTAAAGAAAAACGGTATCCTTCGCATCACTTCAGAAATTCCCCCTACGCGGCTGTAGCTCAGTGGATAGAGTATTGGCCTCCGAAGCCAAGGGTCGTGGGTTCGATCCCCGCCAGCCGCACCAGACAAATCAAGACTCCCGTTTTATCCAGCCAGCATTGCCATGCGGCTGCATGCCGTGTTCTCCATTGTGATGTCAACCCGGCAGGGACTGTGACGCTGCACAGCGTGCGAATCCAATACCTCCACACCTTCGTGCGAGAACGACGCTTGCCGCGGCACGCGACTGTCTCTGCTCGCCATGGGCACCGTGTGCCGCCGCATGTCGATACTGCCACTTTTTTGTGCGCCACCTTCCAAAAACACCCCTGACGCCCCTGCGGTTGTCCGTTTGTAACCTCCAAAGTCCGCTAACCACCGATATCAAAATTGATATCAAAACAGTGGAAAAATTGATTGGAGAGATTATCGCCCAGCCCCTAAGATAAACGCCGAGCATGCGCACGACATGCAAGTAGCACAAAAAATATCAATACAATATCTGGAGATTCATGATGCGCAACGCCACCGGCCCGCTCGCGGCCACTTTCCCTCGTCCATTCATGTTGAAGGCAGCCGTTGCGGCATTGGCCGGTATCGGCTTGCTGAGCATGGCTTCGGTGTGGGCGCAGGATGCCGTGGCGGCCGATGCCGGTGCCGAGCCTGCCGCGGAAGTGGCTGTCGTGACCGTCAGCGGCGTGCGCCGCTCGGCGCAGAACTCGCAGCAGATCAAGATGCGCTCGGACCAGGTCATCGATTCCATCGTCGCCGACGACATCGGCAAATTTCCTGACAATAACGTGGCCGAGACCCTGGCGCGCATTTCCGGTATCCAGATCCGCCGCGATTCGGGCGAGGCGAGCGCCGTCATGATCCGCGGCTTGCGCGATGTCACGACCCTGCTCAACGGCCGCGAGCTGTTCACCACCACCGGCCGCTACGTCAACCTGGCCGACATTCCTGCCACCATGCTTCAGCGCGTCGACGTGTACAAGTCGCAAGGCGCGGACCAGGTCGAAGGCGGCGTGGCCGGCATCATCGACGTGCGCACGAATCGCCCGTTCGACTTCAAGGATTTCACGGCCAGCGTCAACACGCGCGCCGTCTACAGCGACAAATCGAAAGCCACGGATCCGAACATCAGCGGCATGGTGGCGAACCGCTGGAAGACGGGCATCGGCGAGGTGGGCGCGCTGCTGGGTCTGTCGCAGCAGCAGCATCGTTACCATGAGGAACGCGCGTTCAGTACGGCGCCCGTGGATAAAAGCTTCCTGTCGCCGGGCTTGACGGGGCCTGACCAGGTGGGTTTGTTGCCGATCAAGGGCGACCGCCGCCGCACGACCGCCAATGCCGTGTTGCAATGGCGCCCGAACGCCGACGTCGAGCTGTACGCCGAAGGCATGGCCACGCGCTTCCTGCTCGACGCCGAGTCCGATTACTTTGTCGGCTTGCCGTGGTGGGGCACACCCGTGTCGGCGACCAAGATTCCCGGCAGCAACCAGCTGCAAACCCTGACCTCGACCAACGTCAACACCATCATGTCGACGCAGGCGAACAAGAACCAGACGAAGACGCACCAGTTTGCCGTGGGCGGCTTGTGGGATATCAACCCGGAATGGCGTTTCACGTCGGAAGTGGCCAGCACCAAAAGCACTTATGCCTGGCGCAATCCGATTCTCGACGCCATCACCGTCGTGCCGAACGCCACCATCAATACCAACCAGAACGGCACCCTGCACGTCGACTACACGGGCATCGATCTGCAAGACCCGTCGAACTACTATCTGAAGGGCTTTTTCGACCGTTACGGCAAGGACCAGGGCAGCTCGAACGATGTGCGCGCCGACCTGGCGTACACGCCGAATGCCGGCGGCATTTTAAAGGAAATCAGCGTCGGCTTGCGCGGCGTCAAGCGCGAAGCCGAATCGATCAAGAGTTTCGAGGGCAATGCGGAAGCACCGGACGTGTCCGGCGCCGCATTTCCGTTCGGTCGCCAGAACGTGACCTCGATCCCGGGCCTCAATTGCCTGTCGGAATCGATGTCCGGCGGCGGCCCCGACTATGGCTTGAAGCAGTGGTACACGCCGTGCGCCAGCTTCCTGCTCAATAACACGGGCACCGTGCGCCAGGCCGTCACGGGCAGCAGCGCGGCGCGCGCCATGGACCCGGGTTCGTTCTTCAAGGATACGGAAAAGACGTATTCGATCTATACCAAGGCGAAGGTCGCCTTCAAGCTGGGCGTCTACCCCGTCGACGGCACCGTGGGCGTGCGCGTGGTGCGCACGGAACAAAGCCTGCAAGGCAATACTTCCGAGGATGGCGTGTACACCTCCGTCGTCAGCGACACGGCCAGCACCGACGTGCTGCCGAGCGTGGCCCTGAAAATCAAGCTGCGCTCCGACCTGGTCGGCCGCTTCGCCGCGGGCCGTACCATCAGCCGCCCCGGCTTTTCCCAGTTGAACCCGGGCGTGGCCCTCGTTAACTCGACGGAAACGGTGAAGGCGACGGGCGCGGGCGGCAATCCGAACTTGAAGCCGGTAACGGGCGACAATGTCGATGCCGCGCTGGAATGGTATTTCGCGCCGGCCGGGTCCGTGACGGCCACCGTGTTCCACCACAAGTTCGACGGCTATATCCAGCAACGCATTGCCAGCGAAACCATCGGCGGCAAGACCTACGACGTGGACCGCCCGTACAACACGGCCGCCGGCAAGCTGCAAGGCCTGGAGTTCGGCTACCAGCAGTTTTATGACGGCTTGCCCGGTATCCTGAGCGGCCTGGGCTTGCAAGCGAACGGCACCTACATGAGCGGCACCACCGACGACGAGACGGGCAGCCATGCCATCACGGGCGTGTCGCGCTATGCCTACAACCTGGTGCTGCTGTACGAAAAGGATGCGTGGTCGGGCCGCCTGGCCTACAACTGGCGCTCGAAATTCATCGACAGCTACAACCAGGGCGGCCCCGGCCTGGACTTGAAAGTGGCGGCCACGGCCCAGCTCGACGGTTCGCTGTCGTACAAGCTCAACGAGCAGTTCACGGTGACCCTCGATGGGAATAACTTGCTCGACACCAAGTTCAAGGATTACTGGAACGCGCCGGGCGTGTATGCGCGCGATACGCGCCGTTATGACCGCACGGTCGGCCTGTCTTTACGCTGGAAGATGTAAAACGTCCATGGCTGCGTTGCCTTGCCTCGCCGTACTCCTCGTACTGTCTTCGGCAACGCGCCTTGCCCTGAACGTTTTACATGAGTGAAAAAAGCAGTATCCAAGGGCGTTGCCATGGTTTCGGCCGGCAACGCCCCTGTCAGTTGGGCAGTCACGCACGATTCATCATCAAAAGAATGGACGGAAAGCATGGAGACGCAAAAATTATCCACCGTTGAAAAGGTCGGCTTCGGCGCCGGCGACATGGCGCTCAATGTCGTCATCTCGTCGATGATGCTGATCATCACCTTTTTCTATACCGATATCTATGGCTTGAAAACCACGGACCTGGCCCTGCTGTTCGTGGCCGTGAAAGTCATCGGCGCCATCGCCGACCTGGTCATGGGCCAGATCACCGACCGCTACAGCTTTGCCTCTGGCCGCTACCGCCCGTATCTGCTGTGGCTGGCCGTGCCGTACGGCGTCAGCGTGTTTTTTGTGTTCACCACGCCGGAGTGGGGCTATGACGCCAAGCTGATCTGGGCATATTCGACGTATATTTTGATGACCATCATGACGGCCGGCGTGGGCATCCCGTATATTTCCCTGATCAGCGGCCTGACCAGCGACCCCCAGGACCGCCTGTCGGCCAACGGCTACCGTTTGTTCTTCGCCAAGATCGGCGCCTTCATGGTGACCATCGTCGTGCCTATCCTGTCGCAGCGCTGGGGCGGCGGCAACCCGGCCGTCGGCTACCAGGCGGCCATGGCCGTGATGGCCGTCATGGGCGTGGCCCTGTTCCTGTTCTGCTATTTCTCCACCACCGAGCGCGTGGTGCACGTGGTGGAAAAGCAGTCGTTGCTGGAACAGTTGAAAGTGCTGCTGCAGAACGACCAGTGGCTGGTGCTGTGCGGCGTGTGCGTCACGGGCACCATCGGCTACGTGGTACGCGGCTCCGTCGCCATTTATTACGCGAAATACTATCTGGGCGGCAGCACGGAAACGGTGGCCGCCTTCCTCACGACGGGCGTGGTGGCCGCCATCCTTGCCATGATCGCCTCGACCTGGATCACCAAGTTTTACTGCAAGGTAAAGCTGTTCCGCTACACGCAGATCGGCGTCGCACTGATCAGCCTGGCGATCTATTTCTTCGTGAAGCCGAGCGACACCGTGCTGGCCTTCGCCCTGTATTTCCTGCTGTCCTTTGTCGTGGACTTGCACGCACCCGTGTTCTGGTCGGCCATCGCGGAAACCATCGATTACGGTCAAGTCAAGACGGGCAAGCGCGTCTCCGGCTTCGCCTTTGGCGGCATTTCCGTCTGCCAGAAGGCGGGCATGGCGGTGGCGGGCGGCCTGGTGGGCGTGCTGCTCGCGTATTTCGACTACCAGCCCAACCATGAACAAACGCAATTCGCCCTGAACGGCATCGCCCTGATGCTGTCGATCATCCCCGGCTTCTTCCATCTGCTGATGGGCCTGCTGATGTTCAAGTACCGCATCAGCGACAGTTATTACACGGGTGTGAAAGTGGAAATGCACAAGCGCGGCTTTGTTGCCACGTAAGAACAATTGAATGGAGCAAGCAACATGGCAGACGTCTTGAAACCGCTGATCGAACAGCGCGCCGATCCGCATATCTACCGCCACAGCGACGGCTATTATTACTTCACGGCCTCCGTGCCCCAGTACGACCGCATCGAACTGCGCCGCGCCGCCAGCATCGCGGGCCTGGCCGACGCGCAACCGGTCGACGTGTGGCACAAGCCGGACACGGGGCCGTACAGCGAGCTGGTGTGGGCACCTGAGCTGCATTTCAACCAGGGCGCCTGGTATGTGTATTTCGCCGCCGCGCCGAGCCGCGAAATCAAGCATAAGCTGTTCCAGCACCGCATGTATGCGATCCGTAACACGAACGCCAACCCGATCGAAGGCGAGTGGGAATTCATGGGATCGATCGACACGGGCATCGACACCTTCTGCCTGGACGCCACCACGTTCGAGCACGATGGCGTGCTGTACTACCTTTGGGCGCAGAAGGATGTGGCCATTGAAGGTAATTCCAACCTCTACATCGCACCGATGGCCACGCCGTGGCAGCTGGCCGGCCCGCCCGTCATGCTGAGCAAGCCGGAATTCGACTGGGAAATCCGTGGCTTCTGGGTCAACGAGGGACCATCCGTGCTGAAACGCAATGGCAAGATATTCATCAGCTACTCGGCCAGCGCCACCGATGAAAACTATGCGATGGGTCTGCTGTGGGCTGACGAGTCCGCCGACTTGCTCGACCCGTTTTCCTGGACCAAGTCGCCTGATCCCGTGTTTGCCACCTGCTACGAGCACGGTATCTATGGCCCCGGCCACAACAGTTTTACCACGGCCGCCGATGGCGATGGCGTGTTGCTGGTGTACCATGCCCGCACGTACACGGAAATCGTCGGCGACCCGCTGTGGAACCCGGACCGCCACACCTTTGTGAAGCCGCTGCGCTGGGATGCGCAAGGCATGCCCGTGTTTGGCCGCTCATCGACCCTGTAACGTTCCGGACCCGACGCCATGACCCCAGTTGATTCTGTTTCAGTGACGCAAGCGCCGTTCGGCATCCTGCCCGATGGCCAACAAGTGACGGCCTTTACCCTGACGAACCGCCAGGGCATGCAGGTGAAAGTGCTCGACTTTGGCGCCATCATCAGCGAAATCCATGTGCCTGACCGCCATGGCGTGTTTGCCGACGTGGTGCTCGGTTTCGATCGCCTCGAGCCGTATCTGGCCAACAGTGCGTTTCTGGGCGCCGTTATCGGCCGTTACGGCAACCGCATCGCGGCGGGCCGTTTCAGTCTCGACGGCAAGGAATATCAGCTGGCCGTCAACAACGCACCGAATCACTTGCATGGCGGCAATCAGGGCTTTCACCAGGTCATGTGGCAGGCTGAACCGTTCACGAAGGACGATGCCGTGGGCATCACGTTCACGCGCAGCAGCTCGCACGGTGAAGATGGCTACCCGGGCAAGCTCGACGTCACCTTGACCTATGCACTGGACAACGACAATGCGCTGAGCCTGCGCTACCACGCCGTCACGGATCAGGCCACGCCCGTCAACCTGACCAACCACAGCTATTTCAATCTGGCGGGGCAGGGCACTATCCTCGGCCATGTGCTGTCCGTCAACGCGGACCGCTACCTGCCCGTCGATGCGGGGTCTATCCCCACGGGCGAACTGGCGGACGTCACCGGCACGCCGTTCGACTTGCGCCAGCCCACCGTCATCGGCGACAGCATCGCCTTGCCGCATGAGCAGCTGCGCATCGGCCGCGGCTTTGACCATAACTTCGTGCTGAATCAAAAGCCGGGGCAGTTGCTGAACCTGGCCGCCAGCGTGCGCGAGCCGCAATCGGGCAGGGTGATGCAGGTGTACACCCAGGAGCCGGGCATACAGTTTTATTCGGGCAATTTCCTCGACGGCAGCCAGCACGGCAAGCGGGGCGCCAACAGTTATCGCAGCGCGCTGTGCCTGGAAACCCAGCATTTCCCCGATGCGCCGAACCAGGCGCATTTCCCGAACACCATCCTGCGCCCGGGCCAGGTGTATCAGACGGAGACCGTGTACCGGTTTTCCGCCGAGTAAGCGCCCAGCCATAACAGCCCACGCCCTGCCGCCACGCGCCCGCAGGGCGTTTTCATTGGCGCATGCTGATATCGTTTTCGATATCGGAACGCATTAAAAATTGATTGGAAAGGCATGGCAGGATTCTTTAGTATTCCAACATCGCTGCCCGGGCCGACGACCTTAGATCCGGCATGGCACAACCAGGAGAATGGCATGTCTGAGACAAAAAAGAAGGTAGCCCTGCGCTCGGCCGAGTGGTTCGGCTCGCAGGACAAGAACGGCTTCATGTACCGCAGCTGGATGAAAAACCAGGGCATACCTGACCACGAATTTCACGGCAAGCCCATCATCGGCATTTGCAATACCTGGTCCGAACTGACGCCCTGCAACGCGCATTTCCGCCAGCTGGCCGAACACGTCAAGCGCGGCATCCTGGAAGCGGGCGGTTTCCCTGTCGAATTCCCCGTCTTCTCGAACGGCGAATCGAATCTGCGCCCGACCGCCATGCTGACGCGCAACCTGGCCTCGATGGACGTGGAAGAATCGATCCGCGGCAACCCGATGGACGCCGTTGTGCTGCTGGTCGGCTGCGACAAGACGACACCGGCATTGCTGATGGGCGCGGCCAGCGTCGACATTCCCACCATCGTCGTCAGCGGCGGCCCCATGCTGAACGGCAAACTCAATGGCAAGGACATCGGTTCCGGCACGGCCGTATGGCAGTTGCACGAGCAGATGAAGGCGGGATCCATCACCTTGCACCAGTTCATGTCGGCCGAATCGGGCATGTCGCGCTCGGCCGGTACCTGCAACACCATGGGTACTGCCTCGACGATGGCCAGCATGGCTGAAGCGCTGGGCACGTCCTTGCCGCACAACGCGGCCATTCCCGCCGTCGATTCGCGCCGCTACGTGCTGGCCCACATGTCGGGCATCCGCATCGTTGAAATGGTGCACGAAGACCTGCGCCTGTCGAAAGTGCTGACGCGCGAGGCGTTTGAAAACGCCATCAAGGTCAACGCGGCCATCGGTGGCTCGACCAATGCCGTGATCCACCTGAAGGCGATTGCCGGACGCATCGGCGTGCCTTTGGAACTGGAAGACTGGACGAAAACGGGCCGCGGCACGCCGACCATCGTCGACTTGCTGCCGTCGGGCCGTTTCCTGATGGAAGAGTTTTACTACGCGGGCGGCTTGCCGGCCGTCATACGCCGCCTGGGCGAGGGCGATTTGCTGCCGCACAAGAATGCGCTGACCGTCAACGGCAAGTCGATCTGGGACAACTGCGTCGAAGCGCCGATCTACAACGACGAAGTGGTGCGCACCCTGGACAATCCATTGCTTGCCGATGGCGGCATCTGCGTGCTGCGCGGCAACCTGGCGCCACGCGGCGCCGTCCTGAAACCGTCGGCCGCTTCGCCGCATTTGATGCAGCACCGGGGCAAGGCTGTCGTCTTCGAGGATTTCGAGCACTATAAATCGCGCATCCTCGATCCGGACCTCGACGTGGACGCCAATTCCGTGCTGGTGATGAAAAATTGCGGCCCGAAAGGTTATCCGGGCATGGCGGAAGTGGGCAATATGGGCTTGCCGCCGAAACTGCTGGCGCAAGGCATCACCGACATGGTGCGCATTTCGGATGCGCGCATGAGCGGCACCGCCTACGGCACCGTCGTGCTGCACGTGGCGCCGGAAGCCATGGCGGGCGGCCCGCTGGGCATCGTCAGGGATGGCGACATGATCGCCCTCGACTGCCACGCCGGCAGCCTGAACATCGACATCAGCGACGCGGAAATCGCCGAGCGCCTGGCGAAGCGCGAACTGGGCAGCGCGCCCGGACCGAAGAGCGGCTACCAGCAGCTGTACATCGAACACGTGTTGCAGGCCGATGAAGGCTGCGATTTCGACTTCCTGGTCGGCAATCGCGGTTCCGCCGTGCCGCGCCACTCACATTAAGCGGAGACCATTATGCTGTTGCTGCAATTTACGAATGAACACGGCGGCCGCCTCGTCGGCCTGCTGCAAGACGACCAGATCCGCGTCATCGAAGGCTACAACACGACCTATGCGCTGGCGCAAGACGCCATCCGCAAGCGTATCAATCTGGCGGAACTGGTCAACGCCAGCGTCGGCAACGCCACGCATGCGTATGCGGACGTGGCCGCCAGCGGCCGTTTGCTGGCGCCGCTCGACCACGCGGACGAGGCGCACTGCTACGTGACGGGCACGGGCCTGACCCATTTGGGCAGCGCCGGCGCGCGCGACGCCATGCACAAGAAGATCGGCGGCGACGCTGATTCCTTGAGTGACTCGATGAAAATGTTCCGCCTGGGCGTGGAAGGCGGCAAGCCCGCCGACGGCACGGCCGGCGCCCAGCCCGAGTGGTTTTACAAGGGCGACGGCTCCATCGTGCGCGCCAGCGGCCAGCCGCTGCGCATGCCGGACTTTGCCCTCGATGGCGGCGAAGAGCCTGAAATTGCCGGCCTGTACGTGATCGGCGATGACGGCCAGCCCTACCGGGTCGGCTACGCCATCGGCAATGAATTCTCGGACCACGTGACGGAACGCCAGAACTATCTGTACCTGGCCCACTCGAAGCTGCGCGTCTGCAGCGTGGGCCCGGCCCTGCTGGTGGGCGAATTGCCCGCGCATATCGCCGGCACCTCGCGCGTGCTCGACGCGGCCGGCAATGTGCGCTGGGAAAAAGCGTTCGTCAGCGGCGAAGACAATATGTCGCACACGATCGCCAACCTCGAGCACCATCACTTCAAGTATCCGCTGTTCAAGCGCCCTGGCGACGTGCACGTGCACTTCTTCGGCACGGCCACCCTGAGCTTTGCCGATGGCGTGAGCGTGGCGCCGGGCGAAACCTTTGAAATCGAAGCGCCGGCCTTTGGCCCTGCCTTGCGCAACCGCCTCGACGTCTTCCCAACCGAATTTGCGAAAGTGAGCACATTATGAGTTTCAATATCACCGGTGATGCATTGATCGGCGGCGTCGCCGTCAAGGGCAATGGCGGCTCCTTCAAAGCGTGGGACCCGGCCGCGCGCGCGCACATCGCGCCCGCCTTCCACATGGTTGACGTAGCGCAAATCGACGAAGCCTGCCGTCTGGCGCAAGCCGCGTTCGACCCGTTCCGCGCCACCAGCGATGCGCAGCGCGCCGACTTCCTCGACACCATCGCCGCGCAAATCGGCGAACTGGGCGATGACTTGATCGTGCGCGCCATGACGGAAAGCGGCTTGCCTCGCGCGCGCCTGGAAGGCGAACGCGGCCGCACCGTCGGTCAATTAAAACTGTTCGCCGGCTTGCTGCGCGAAGGCTCGTGGACCGATGCGCGTATCGACAGCCCGCTGCCGGACCGCGTGCCGCCGCGTCCTGACTTGCGCTTGCGCATGATCGGCCTGGGCCCCGTCGCCGTGTTTGCGGCCAGTAACTTCCCGCTGGCCTTCTCCGTGGCCGGCGGCGATACGGCCTCGGCCCTGGCTGCCGGTTGCCCTGTCGTCCTGAAAGCCCATTCGGCCCATCCGGGCACGTCCGAGCTGGTGGCGCGCGCCATCGTGAAAGCGATTGCCATCTGCAAGCTGCCGGCAGGCGTGTTTGCCTTGCTGACGGGCACGGGCAATGGCATCGGCCAGGCCTTGGTCGCCCATCCGGCAATCCAGGCTGTCGGTTTCACGGGTTCGCGTTCGGGCGGCATCGCCCTGATGAAGGTGGCGGCGGAACGTCCGCAGCCGATCCCCGTCTATGCGGAAATGAGCAGCATCAACCCCGTGTTTGTGCTGCCGCAAGCCCTGGCCGCCCGTGGCGCGGCCATTGCCAGCGGTTTTGCCGCGTCGCTGACGATGGGCGTGGGCCAGTTCTGCACCAATCCCGGCCTCGTGCTGGGCCTGGAAGGTCCGGACTTTACGGCGTTTGCCGCCGCCGCCGCCGAAGCGCTGGCGCCGGCCCCTGCCGCCACCATGCTGACGGCTGGCATCGCCAGCAGTTATGCCAAGGGCGTGGCCGCGTTGGCGCAGCACGCCGATGTGACGCCGCTGGTGCGAAACACGGGCGAGGAAGGCAAGGGCGCCGCGGCCCTGTTCGTCACCTCGGGTGAGGCCTTCCTGGCCAAGCACGATCTGCGCGACGAAGTGTTCGGTCCCGCCTCCCTGCTGGTGGCGTGCCGCGACATGGAGCAAATGCTGGCGATCACGGAAAGCCTGGAAGGCCAGCTGACGGCCACCCTGCAGATGGATGCGGGCGACCTGGACGACGCGCGCCGTTTGCTGCCCGTGCTGGAGCGCCGCGTGGGCCGCATCCTGGCCAACGGTTTCCCGACCGGTGTGGAAGTGTCGACGGCGATGGTGCACGGCGGCCCGTTCCCGGCCACGTCGGACGGCCGCAGCACGTCGGTAGGCACGGCAGCCATCAACCGCTTCCTGCGCCCCGTGTCGTACCAGAACCTGCCGCAGGACTTGCTGCCGGAGTCGCTGCGCGATGATAATCCGCTCAGTATCTGGCGCCGTCACGATGGCGTATTAGGCAAACTTTAATCATAAGTTTACAACGCCTAACAAAACCGTAGCGAGCGGATGTGAGTTGTGGTTGAGACGCGGAACTGTGCGAATGCACAGTGAGCATCGGAAACCGCAAATCGCGACGCGCAGTAGGTTTTGATAGGTGTTCTTAATCATAAAAAATAAAAATACACAGGTGGAGACAAGATGAAGCAATTGGCGAAATATGGCAGCTTGCAGGGCAAGCGCGTGTTCATCACGGGCGGCGGCAGCGGCATCGGCGAATCCCTGGTGGCGGAGTTTGCCGCCCAGGGCGCGCTGGTGGCGTTTGTCGACATCGCCGTGGAAGCGAGCGAGGCCCTGTGCCGCCGCCTGGCTGAAGCGGGCCTGACGGCGCCACTGTTCCGCCATTGCGACATCACGGATATTGCTTCCCTGCAAGCCGTCATGGCGGAACTGGCGCAGAAGCTGGGCGACTTCGATATCCTCGTCAACAATGCCGCCAACGACCAGCGCCACCAGGCGCAGGACGTCACCCTGGAATACTGGAACGAGCGCATTGCGATCAATCAACGTCCCATGTTCTTCACCTGCCAGGCCGTGTTCGAGGGCATGAAGCGCAGGGGCGGCGGCTCCATCATCAACGTCAGCTCGATTTCCTGGCACATGAAGTCGGGCGGCTACCCTGTGTACGCCACCACCAAGGCGGCCGTCGTGGGCCTCACGCGGGGCCTGGCGCGCGATTACGGCGCCCACAATATCCGCGTCAACACGGTCACGCCCGGCTGGGTCATGACGCAGCGCCAGATCGACCTGTGGGTCGACGACGCGGCCGAAGCGGAAATCAAGAAAAGCCAGTGCTTGCCCAATAAACTGATGCCGCAGGACATCGCCGCCATGGTGTTGTTCCTTGCATCGGACGACGGCGCGATGTGCTCCAGTCAAGAATTCATCGTCGACGCCGGCTGGGTCTGACAAAACGTCCAGGGCGTTGTTGCAGCGTCTCGCCGTACTAGCGTACTGTCTTCGACGCTGCGCCTAGCCCTGGGCGTTTTGTCGGCTGCGGACTGATCCGCGGCCAAACCGCTACCTCCATTGCAGCACCGCTCCTGCCGCCCCAACCCCGCGGCAGGAGAGGCATCGCCACATCCAGATTGCGCCGGGGTTGACCCCGGCCCTTGCTTTTCACTAAAAAACAGGAGACAGCATGAAATTCATCCATACCAGCATCGTGGCCCTCAGCCTGGCCATGGCCGTCGGCAGCGCCTTTGCCGCGCCCGTCAACGTCACCATCGACGTGGCCAAGCCCGGTTCCGTGATCAACAAGAACATCTACGGCCAGTTCGCCGAACACCTGGGGACCGGCATCTACGAAGGCATGTGGGTGGGGCCGGACTCTGCCATCCCGAACACCAAGGGCTGGCGCAATGACGTGCTGGGCGCGCTGAAACAGTTGCATGTACCGCTGGTGCGCTGGCCGGGCGGCTGTTTTGCCGATGAATACCACTGGAAGGACGGCATCGGCGCGCGCGACAAGCGCCCGACCAAGGTCAACACCAACTGGGGCGGCGTGGAAGAGTCGAACGCCGTCGGCACGCATGAATTCTTTGACCTGGCCGAGTTGCTGGGCGCGCAGACCTATATCAACGGCAACCTCGGTTCCGGCACGCCGCAGGAAATGTCCGAGTGGCTCGAATACATGACGTCGGACAGCAAATCGACCCTGGCCGAACTGCGCCGCAAGAATGGCCGTGCGCAGCCGTACAAGGTTGATTACTTCGGCATCGGTAATGAAGCGTGGGGTTGCGGCGGCAACATGCGCCCGCAGTACTACGCCGACCTGTACAAGCACTATCACACCTTCATGAAGACGCCGGAAAGCGCGCGCCCGAAATTCATCGCCAGCGGCGGCAATGACGACGACATCAGCTGGTCCAGCACCCTGAGCCGCGAGATCAAGCCGAACATGATGGATGCCATCAGTTTCCACTACTACACGGTGCCGACCGGTGTGTGGGAAAAGAAGGGCGCCGCCACGGGCTTTGGTGAAAATGAGTGGATTTCCACTCTGAGCCGCACCCTGCGCATCGATAGCTTGATCAAGAACAATCTCGCCGCCATCGACAAGAACGACCCGTCGAAAAAGACGGGCCTGTACGTCGATGAATGGGGCACTTGGTACGACGTCGAGCCGGGCACCAACACGGGTTTCCTGTTCCAGCAAAACAGCTTGCGCGATGCGCTCGTCGCTGCCCTGAACTTCAATATCTTCCATGCCCACGCGGACAGAGTGCGCATGACGAATATCGCGCAAATGGTCAACGTGCTGCAGGCGATGATCATCACGGACAAGGATAAATATTTCCTCACGCCTACGTATCACGCATTTGAAATGTATGTACCCTTCCAGGACGCCACTTCGCTGCCGGTCGCCATCGCCGGCAATGGCAAGTACAGCCTGGGCAAGGTCAGCATTCCTGAAGTGAGCGCCTCGGCCGCGCGCGCCAAGGATGGCAAGGTGTATCTGTCGCTGGTCAATACCAACCCGCACAAGGCCGTCGACGTCAGCGTGGCGCTGGCAGGTCAAAAAGTGACAGCCGTGAATGGCCGCGTGCTGACCGCAGGCAAGATGGATGCCGTCAACAGCTTTGCGCAACCGCAAGCCGTGCAGCCGGTGGCGTTCAATGCCCAGGCGCAGGGCGGCAAGCTGACCGTGTCGGTGCCAGCCAAGGCGGTGGTGGTGGTGGCGGTCGAATAAACCTGCCGATTTTGAGGTATCCAGCCGGCCCGCATGACGGGCCGGCTGGCCATGTGGAGAACACGATGCAATTTTCGACAATGATGGCCTTGGCGGCCATGCTTGCGTTCAGCCCCGTCCAGGCGGCCCAGGTCAGCGTGCACGACCCCGTGATGGCAAAGGAAGGCGACACGTATTATCTGTACAGCACGGGTCCCGGCATCACCTTCTACAGCTCGAAGAATATGCGCGACTGGCAGCCGGAAGGGCGCGTCTTCGCGGGCCAGCCGACCTGGGCCAAGACGGCCGCACCGTCGTTTGACGATCATATCTGGGCGCCCGATGTCCAGTTCCATGACGGCAAATATTACCTGTACTACTCGGTGTCCGGCTTCGGCAAGAACACCTCCGGCATCGGCGTGACCGTCAATACCACCTTGAATCCCCGCTCGTCCGATTACCGCTGGGTCGACCAAGGCATGCTGCTGCAATCGGTGCCCGAGCGCGACGAGTGGAATGCCATCGACTCGAACATCGTCACCGATACCAAGGGCACCCCGTGGATGGCCTTCGGCTCGTTCTGGAACGGCATCAAACTGGTGAAACTCAACGCGGACTGGAAAACCATTGCGGAACCGCAAGAGTGGCATTCGCTGGCGCGCCGCGTGCCGCTGCCGCCACGGGCGGGCGAATTCAAGCCCGCGCCCGAGGAAATCGAGGCGCCGTTCATCTTCCAGCGCGGCAATGAATACTTCCTGTTCGTCTCCTGGGGCTTGTGCTGCCAGAAGGAAAAAAGCACGTATCACCTGGCCGTGGGCCGGTCAAAAAGCGTGACGGGGCCGTACCTGGACAAGGAGGGCCGCGACATGGCACAGGGCGGCGGCACGGTGGTTTTGAAAGGTGACAAGGATTGGCAGGGACTGGGCCACAACAGCGCCTACACGTTTGACGGCAAGGATTACCTGGTGCTGCACGCCTACGAAACGGCGGACAACTATTTGCAGAAGCTCAAGATATTGCCCATGACGTGGGACAAGGAGGGCTGGCCGCAGGTGGACCCGCGCGACTTGAACCGCTACCAGAGCCGCGAATTGCCGGCCGCCAAACGGTAAGCGGACCAGGGGATGGGCGGCAGGTGATATGCAAATCGGTATCGCAAGCGAAAAAGAATTGATTGGATGGCTATGTTGCTTTCTCCTACCATGGGTTCATAAAAAACCGCCCATCCGGCATCCGGCTGTGATGGTATTCCAAAAAAAACTGGAGACAAGAATGAAATTGACACGCCGCACACTCCTCGCCAGCGCCATGCTGCTGGCCGCTTCCGTCACCACCTTCGCTACCTCGTCCGCGTTTGCCGCCAAGCCCCTCGTCATGGGCTTTTCGCAGGTAGGCGCCGAGAGCGAATGGCGCACCGCCAATACCGTCTCCATCAAGGATGCTGCCAAGAAAGATGGCGTCACCCTGAAATTTGCCGACGCGCAGCAAAAGCAGGAAAACCAGGTCAAGGCCCTGCGCTCGTTCATCGCGCAAAAGGTCGACGTGATCGCCTTCTCGCCCGTCGTCGAATCGGGCTGGGATACGGTGCTGCGCGAAGCCAAGGCCGCCAAGATTCCCGTCATCCTGACGGACCGAGCCGTCAACGTGGCCGACAAGTCTCTGTACGTGACCTTCATCGGTTCCGATTTCGTGGAAGAGGGCCGCCGCGCCGGTCAATGGCTGCTCGAGTACGCCAAGAAAACCCCGGATGCCACCCTGAACATCGTCGAACTGCAGGGCACGGTCGGTTCCGCGCCGGCCATCGACCGCAAGGAAGGCTTCCAGGAAGTCATCGGCAAGAATCCCAAGCTGAAGATCATCCGTTCGCAAACGGGCGACTTTACGCGTGCCAAGGGCAAGGAAGTGATGGAAGCGTTCCTCAAAGCCGAAGGCAAGAAGATCAACGTGCTCTACGCGCACAATGACGATATGGCCATCGGCGCCATCCAGGCCATCGAAGAAGCGGGCATGAAGCCGGGCAAGGACATCATCATCATCTCGATCGATGGCGTCAAAGGCGCGTTCGAGGCCATGATCGCCGGCAAGCTGAACGTCACCGTCGAGTGCAGCCCGCTGCTGGGCCCGCAACTGATGTCCATCGCCCGCGATGTGGTGGCCGGTAAACCCGTGCCGGCGCGCATCACGACGGTGGAAGGCGTGTTCCCTGCCGAGGTGGCCGCCAAGGAATTTCCGAACCGTAAGTACTAAGCTTGCCGCATGATGAAGACGCAAGCGCATCACTCTGCCGCGCCAGCTCCCTTGCTGGAGTTGCGCGGCATCAGCAAATCCTTTCCCGGCGTCAAAGCCCTCAGCGACGTTGCCCTGCGCCTGTATCCGGGTGAAGTACACACTTTGATGGGGCAAAACGGCGCCGGAAAGTCGACCCTGATCAAGGTGCTGACGGGCGTCTACACGCCCGACAGCGGCCAGATCTTGTTTGACGGCAAGCCCATCGCCCCCGCCTCCACCTCGGATGCGCAGGCGCTCGGCATCAGCACCGTGTACCAGGAAGTCAATCTGTGTCCGAACCTGTCGGTGGCGGAAAACATCTTTATCGGCCGCTATCCGCGCCGCTTTGGCGGCCGTTTTGGCCCCATCGACTGGCGTTCTATGCAGCAACAGGCGCGCGCCTTGCTGCAGCAATTGCAGATCGATATCGACGTCACGGCGCAACTGTCCAGCTTTCCCTTGGCCATCCAGCAAATGGTGGCCATTTCGCGCGCGCTGAATATTTCGGCCCGCGTGCTGATCCTCGACGAACCCACGTCCAGCCTGGACGAGGCGGAAGTCCATCTGCTGTTCTCCGTGCTGCGCCGCCTGCGCGAACAGGGCATGGCGATCCTGTTCGTGACGCACTTCCTCGACCAGACCTACGCCATTTCCGACCGCATCACGGTCATGCGCAATGGCGAGCGCGAAGGAGAGTATGCGTGCAGCGAACTGTCGCGCCTGGCGCTGGTGAACAAGATGATCGGCGTGGCGGCCGATACCGTGGCGCAAGAGCTTGATCTGGCGCAAGAAGCGGGCGCCGCCAGCTTCGGCCCGACTGTGCTGGAAGCAACAGGACTGGGCCGCAAGGGCGCCTTGCTGCCCATGGATTTCCACATCCGCCAGGGTGAATTGCTGGGCCTGGCGGGTTTGCTCGGTTCGGGCCGCACGGAACTGGCGCGCTTGCTGTTCGGCGCCGACAAGGCCGACTCGGGCACGATCACCATGCAGGGTCAGCCGCGCCAGTTCACCGTGCCGCGCGACGCGATTGCCCGCGATATCGGTTTTTGCTCGGAAGACCGCAAGCACGAGGGGGCGATTTTGTCGCTGTCCGTGCGCGAAAACATCATATTGGCCTTGCAAGCCCGCACGGGCTTGCTGCGCGCCATCCCGTTCAAACGCCAGCAGGCGCTGGCCGACGAATATGTGAAGGCGCTGGGCATCAAGACGACCAGCATCGAAACGCCGATCGGCAGCCTGTCGGGCGGCAATCAACAAAAAGCCTTGCTGGCGCGCTGGCTGGTGACCTCGCCCGCCATGCTGATTCTCGACGAACCGACGCGCGGCATCGACGTGCGCGCCAAGCAGGAAATCATGAGCTATGTCAGCAAACTGTGCCGCAAGGGCATGGCGATCCTGTTCATCTCGTCCGAACTGCCCGAAGTGCTGCGCTGCAGCGACCGTATTCTGGTCATGCGCGACCGCAAGGCTTGCGGCGACTATGCGCGCGGCGAGCTCGATGACAGTTCCGTGCTGCAAGTGATTGCCGGAGAGACAGCATGAGCATGACCACACCGTCGCCCGCCGCCCCTGCGGCGCGGGCGGCTGCCACCACGGATTCTTCCATTGTGCATACCGTTTTACACCATCCCCTGAGCCGGCCCCTGGCCGCGCTGTGCTTGCTGCTGCTGGTCGATCTTTTTGCCATCCCCGGCTTTTTCCACCTGGAAATCCGCGATGGCCATTTGTACGGCAGCGTGATCGATATCGTCAACCGCGCGGCGCCCTTGATGCTGGCGGCCCTGGGCATGACCCTGGTGATTGCCACGCGCGGCATCGACATTTCCGTGGGCGCCGTCGTGGCCCTGTCCGGCACCGTGGCCGCCATGTTGATCGGCGGCACCATGGTGATGGACAACGGCGTGCCCACTTACGTCAGCAACATCCCCATGGGCTGGGCCCTGGCGGCGGCGCTGGGCGCGGCCCTGCTGTGCGGCGCCTGGAACGGCGTGCTGGTGGCGGGCCTGGGCTTGCAGCCCATCGTCGCCACCCTGATCCTGATGGTGGCGGGCCGTGGCCTGGCGCAATTGCTGACGGATGGGCAGATCGTCACCGTCTACTATCAGCCGTTCTTTTTCATCGGCAGCGGCTATCTGTTCGGCTTGCCGTTCTCGCTGTTCCTCGTCGCGGCCGTGTTTATCATCACGGCCCTGCTGATGCGCAAAACGGCCCTGGGCCTGTTCATCCAGGCCGTCGGCATCAACCCGGTCGCCGCGCGCCTGGCCGGCATCAAGACGGCGACCCTGATTTTCTTCGTCTACGTGTTTTGCGCCGCCTGCGCGGGCTTGTCGGGGCTGATGATCAGCTCGAACATCAAGAGCGCGGACGCGAACAATGCGGGCCTGATGCTGGAACTGGACGCCATCCTGGCCGTCACCCTGGGCGGCACGTCCCTGGCCGGCGGCAAGTTCAGCTTAGTCGGCAGCATGATAGGCGCGCTCATCATCCAGACCCTGACCTACACCATTTATTCGCTCGGCGTGCCGCCCGAAGTAAACATGGTCGTCAAATCGGTTGTCGTCTTCCTCGTCTGCCTGTCGCAATCGTCGGAATTCAAGCAATTGCTGCATCGGAGAAAAGCATGAAGGGCTTGCTGCACACCCCGTATTTCACCTCGCTCGTCACGGTCTTGCTGCTGGTGGTGATGCTGGGCCTCGGCGGCGCCGCCTACCCGGGCCTGCTGTCGACGCAAGTGATCTTTAACCTGTTGATCGATAACGCCTTTTTGCTGGTGATCGCCGTCGGCATGACCTTCGTCATCGTTTCCGGCGGCATCGACCTGTCCGTCGGTTCCGTGCTTGCCCTGTCGACCATGATCGCCGCCTGGCTGCTGAACGTGGCGCACTGGCCGCCGCTCCTGGTGATCGTCACCGTGCTGGCGCTGGGCACCGTGTTTGGCGCCGGCATGGGCGCGCTGATCCATTATTTCAAGTTGCAGCCCTTCATCGTCACCCTGGCCGGCATGTTTTTGGCGCGCGGTTTGTGCTACTTGATCAGCATCAATTCCATCACTATCGATAACCCGCTGTTCGTCGCCATGTCGCAGACGCAACTGGGCTTCCTCGGCGGCTTCGTCTCGCCCGGCGTCGTGATCGCCGTGCTGACCTTGCTGCTGGCCATCTGGCTGGCGCACGCCACGCCGTTCGGCCGCGCCGTGTATGCGATCGGCGGCAATGAGCAGTCGGCCCTGATGATGGGCTTGCCCGTGGGCCGCACCAAGGTCCTGATCTATGCCTTCAGCGGCTTTTGTGCTTCGCTCGGTGGCGTGCTGTTTTCGTTCTACATGCTGTCCGGCTATGGCTTGCATGCGCAAGGCACGGAACTGGACGCGATTGCCGCCGTCGTCATCGGCGGCACTCTGCTCAGCGGCGGCTACGGCTATGTAGCGGGCGCGCTGTCCGGCGTGCTGGTGCTGGGGACCATCCAGACCCTGATCGCCTTCGACGGCACGCTCAGTTCGTGGTGGACCAAGATCGTCATCGGCGGCCTGCTGTTCGTCTTTTGCGTCGTGCAAAGACTGATGGCCATGGGCCAGAAAAATACCAACGGGAGTTAATCTGATGTTCAAGCAACACACACGTGCCGCCATCGGCATGGCTGCGGTGCTCGCCTGCGCGGCATGCGGCGCGCAGGCGGCCAACCCCATCGTGAAAAATATCTACACGGGCGACCCGGCCGCGCTGGTCGACAATGGCAGGGTGTACCTGTACGTCGGCCACGATGAAGCGAGCGCCACGGATACGGATTACCGCATGCACGAGTGGCGCGTGTATTCCTCGTGCGACATGGCGAACTGGACGGACCACGGCTCGCCCGTGCGCTTTTCCACCTTCGCCTGGGCCGGCAAGGATGCCTGGGCCGGCGACATCGTCAAGCGCGGCAGCAAATACTATTTCTATTCGACCGTCGACCACAAGACCATTCCCGGCAAGGCCATCGGCGTGGCCGTCTCTGACAGCCCGACGGGACCGTTCGTCGACGCGCGCGGCAGCGCCCTGATCACGAACGACATGACGA
The DNA here is from genome assembly GCF_002735765.1 of Janthinobacterium sp. BJB304. Classification (NCBI taxonomy): domain Bacteria; kingdom Pseudomonadati; phylum Pseudomonadota; class Betaproteobacteria; order Burkholderiales; family Oxalobacteraceae; genus Janthinobacterium; species Janthinobacterium sp. BJB304. The sequence continues at coordinate 148,644 of NZ_PDZN01000001.1, read as the reverse complement.
AACAGACGGCGATCCTGTGGGACGACATCGACCCGGCCGTCTTCATCGATACGGATGGCCAGGCCTACATTTATTGGGGCAACACGGTCTTGAAATACGCCAAGCTCAAGGCCAACATGACGGAGCTCGATGGCCCGATATTGACCTTCGGCATGGATGCATTCACGGAAGCGGCCTATATGCACAAGCATGCGGGCACGTATTACCTGTCGTACTCGCGTAACTTCCCCGAAGAAACGGCATATTCGACGGGACCGACGCCCACGGGGCCGTGGCATTTCCGCGGCACCATCATGGACAAGAATGCCGTCGTGAAAACCATCCACCAGGCCATCATCGAGTTCAACGGCAAGTCCTACATCTTCTATCACAACGACAAGTTGCCCGGCGGCGGGGAATACCGGCGTTCCGTGGCTGTGGAAGAGCTGAAATACAAGCCGGACGGCACGATCGAATTCATCCAGCAAACGGCTGGCCCGGCACCCAATCCCAGCGCCGCCTGCAAGGCATCGTGACCGCTCGTTGACCACGCACAAAAAGGAGACACACCGATATCAATAAGATCGATATCAGTGAGAAACTGATATCGATCATGATATGATTTATTCATGGATACCCTCAACCCCAACTGGTTCTTGCGAGCCCGCCTGAAGACGCGGCAATTGCTGCTGTTGATCGCCCTTGACGAGCAGCGCAACATCCATCGCGCGGCGGAAGAATTGCACATGACGCAGCCGGCCGCGTCCAAGCAAATCAAGGACCTGGAAGAGATGCTGGACGTGCGCCTGTTCGACAGGTTGCCGCGCGGCATGGAGCCGACCATCTACGGCGAAACGATGATACGCCACGCGCGCATGGCCCTGACGAGCCTGTCCTTGGCGCATGACGACATCGTCGCCCTGAAGTCAGGCCTGACGGGCCAGGTGGAAGTGGGCGTCATCATGACGCCGGCCATGGCCTTGCTGCCGCGCGCGATTGCCCGCATCAAGCAGCAGGCGCCGCTGATGCGCATCGGCGTGCACCTGGAGCACAGCAATACCCTGATGGACATGCTGCAGCACGGCACGCTGGACTTCATGATCGGGCGCATCCTGGAAAAGGAAAGCAGCGCCGGCCTTATCTACGAGGAATTGACGGAAGAGCCGGCCAGCGCCGTGGCGCGCAATGGCCACCCGCTGCTGTCGCGCAAGAATCTGCAATTGAAGGACCTGGCGGGCCAGCCGTGGATATTGCCGCCGCAAGGCAGCATCCTGCGCCACCGTTTCGACATGATGTTCCGCCGCGCCAGCCTGGAGCCGCCCGTCGACGTGGTCGACACCACCGCCTTGCTGCTGATCACGTCATTGCTGCAGCAGACGGATTCGCTGCACGTGATGCCGACGGAAGTGGCCCACTACTATGAATCGCTGAACGTGCTGAGCATTCTGCCCATCGAACTGCCGTGCAAGATGGATGCGTTCGGCATCATCCGCCAGCAGGATCATTTGCTGTCTCCGGGGGCGGATATGCTGTTGAAAGCAGTACGCGCCACGGCCGCCGACATGTATTGACCCGAGGCGGTGGTTGTGTCGGATTACGCGTTCCGCTAATCCGACCTACGCATGGTCCGGTGACTGGTAGGTCGGATTAGCCCGCAGGGCGTAATCCGACAATTGCCCGTTACGCCTAATCCGGCACCTCAAAGAAAAACAGCTGCACCAATCGTCCATTTTCCGGCGTGTTGCCAAACACATTGCTGATCGAGTGAAAGTAGTGGCCCTTGTAGACGATCAACCGGTTGTGGCGCATCGGCACTTCCAGCAGGGCTTGCCAACTGTCGCGCTGTTCCTGTAAGTCGTTGAATTTCTGTACTTTACTGTTCGGCAGCCAGCGTTTCTGGAAATCCTTGAAGCTGGCGTAGCCGCCCGCCTTGACGTCCGCCTCGGGCAGTCGCCGGTACCAGCCGCTGGGCTGGTGGCGCCAGAACGTGGTGCCGCCCTGGCACTGCTCGGGCGGGTTCAGATACAGCACGCCCGCATAGAAATTGAAATTGTTGCCCGTCTCGTTGTCCACGTGGATATCCGTGCGCGCCATCGCGTCCGCATAGCTGAGGCGATACGAGCCATTGTCGGGCGAAATAAAACGGATGGGGCGGCCCAGCGCCGTGGCGATGCGCTCCATGATGGCTTGACTGGGCTGGCCCGCCGTCTGGCTGCCCGGATAATTCTGTCCCGCATAGCGCTGCTGCTCGAACGGTAAATTGAGCGCCTGGGCGCGCCAGGCGGCCGGATCGGGCAGGAAATCGTCGAGGATGTGCAGGTCGGTTTCACGGATAAAATCGTGTATGTCATTTGCGGCATTGAGCGGCGTCAATGTTTCTGCCTGTTCCGCTTGCGGACTGGCAAAGCCGATGCAGCACGTTTGCGCCAGCGCCGGATGCAGCGCCAGGGCTTGCGCATAGCGGGCCAAGGCCAGTTCCTGCTGTCCCGTGCGGTAATACAGCTCGGCCAGGCCTTGCAGGGTTTGCCAGCGCTGGGGGCGCAGGGCGTGGGCCCGTTCCAGTTCCGCGATGGTCTCCATCAGCCGCTGTTTTCCCATCAGCAATTCCGCATGGCTGATGGCGAAATCGTGCTCGTGCGGCGCCAGCCGCGCCGCCGCGGCGTAGCTGGCCAGCGCCGCCTCGCTGTCCGTGCCACGCAGCACGTTGCCGAGGTTGTAGTGGAACAGGGCGTTGTCGGGCTGTTGCCTGAGCGACAGTTTTAACAGGCCCAGACCGAAGGCGCCCTGGCCCAGTTCCAGCATCGCCAGGCCCTGGAAATGCTGCGCTTCGGCCAGGGCCGGATCTTGCTTGTAAGCAGCCTGGTAAGCGTTGATCGCTTCGATCAGCTTGCCTTGCTGCTGCAGTTGCCGGCCCTTGGCCAGCTGTTGTTCCGCCAGTGTCTGTTCGCCCATGTCGCTATCCCGATGCAATGTGGCGAACAGTGTAACCGAGCTCGTTCTACAGCGCCTGGCTGACAGGAATTTCCTGTCCGTTCAGCTTGATCGCCACCTTGACGATCTGCGCCTTGACCTGGTTGCTGGCCATGTCCGCTTCCTGGGCGTAGGCATACACGATGATGGCGAAGTCCTTGTAGCCGCTGCGGGCCGCCTCGATCTTGCGCGCCGCCTCCTGGTCCACCTTCAGCAGCGAGTAGCCGTCGCCGTTGCTGAACGCCAGCTTGTAGTCGCCGTTGTCGTACATGTAGTAATACGTGCCCGCTTCGGCAAACTTGGCGGGGAAGGCGGCCTTGTCCATGGCGTACGGCGACAGCGCGCCCTGGCCGTTGATCTGGTAGCGCAGGTAGCGTTTCGTCTTGGCTTCATTGACCTTGGCGTCGATCTGCGGTTTCAGCGCGTCGAGCACTTCCTGCTTGCGGAAGGCGTCGTTGCTGCCCGCATATTCGCGCGAGATGCGCTGCGCCACGGCCGCGTAGTCGGGCGGCACGCCGGACAGGGCGATGTAGCTGTACATCAACTGGTTGCCGCTGGTGATGTCGACATAGCTGGCGCCTGGGGTGGCCGGGTCCGCTTGCGGCAGGCTGGCGGCCGCCGCTTTTACCTGGGCTTTGGCAGCCATGTCGGCCACGCTGGTGGCGGGCGTCGAAGCGACAGGAGTTGCATTCTCGGAGGGCTTGCCGCAGGCGGACAGCAGGATGGCGATGGCGAGCAGAGCGGGCAGGGTACGGTTCATGATATTTCCTTTAAGATCAGTTAAAAGGTAGTGTCGGTTTTAATTTTTAGGGTTGTGAAAGTCACGGCAGCGCTGAAAACAGTAGCGAGCAAGCCCAATGCCGGGTTGAGTAGCGGAACCGTACTTTATGTACGGTGAGCAACGCCGACCCGGAAGTGGGCTGCACAGTAGGTTTTCAGTGCTTGCCTCCTAAGCGTTTGTATTCGCCTACGCCGTAAGCGGCCAGGACGATGGAAGCAGCCAGCACCAGGTAAAAGCCGATGCCGAACGACAGTCCCTGCCACACTTGGCCCAGCATTTCGCTGGCCATCTGCTCGGCCATGCGGGCCGCGCGGCTGCCCATGATGCCGCCCATGGCGTTGCCCGCGTCGCTGACGGCGCCCTTGATCTTGATGAACAGCAAGCTGCTGTGGAGGACGATGAACAGCAGCGGCGCGCACTTGCCCAGCGCCGCTTTCGGGTGGCTGCTGGCCATGGTGGCGCAGCAGGCGGCAATGGCCAGCAGGAAGAAAAACTGGGCCGAGGTAAAACCGCTGCCGCCATCGCGGGCAAAGCTTTCCAGGCTGTCCGCGGACAGGCCCAGCAGCTGCCAATAGGTGCGCGAGACGGAGGCGAACAAACGGATGCCGATGGTGTTGAAGATGAAGGCGCCGGCGATCAGCACGCCAAGAGCCCCCAGCACCTGGATGCCGAGCGCCGAGACGGCCCGGCCCCACAGTTGCTGGCCCTTGTCGCGCGCCAGCTTGGCGGCACCGGCCATGTCTTCCTGGGCCAGCTGCTGGGCGGGAATGGCCGTGACGGTGGCGAGGCCGCCGGCATCATCGAAGCGCACGTCGACGACGGCGTTGATGGCGGGCGCGACGTCCGAGCGCCAATGGGTGGCCACGTCGAAGGCGTGCTGGATGCCGGCCACGCTGACGGAACCCTGTCCGCTCGGTTGGTAGGCGAGGATGCGGCCCCGTTGGCCGGTGGTAATGGTTGCTGCCGGGCTGGATGTGTGCATAAGATTTCCCTGGTCACTGTCATGCTGTATTGCATGTACCCACGGATAACGAAGGCAGTTCAGGGAAATCCAAAATTATTTGAAATTATTTTTTCGGCGGCTGTAATACGTCCTTGGCGGCGCCCTGGTAGTCCTTCATCAAGCCCATGAAGGCATCCTGCAGATGGCGGGCCGCGTCCTGCGGCGGCGCGCCCGTGCGCCGCGCCAGGTCGAATTTATACGCATGGGCGGGGCTGTAGCCCGCCTGCGAGGCGGCGTCCAGCAACACACCCGCCCGTTTCAATGAGGCCGGGTCACCCTTGACCATCAGCAATTCGGCCAAGTAGGTTTGGGCGATAGGAAAATCTTTCGCGGCCGCTTTTTCCAGCCACTGCATCCCCGCCTTCGGCTGTTTGATGCCCGCGTCGCCGCCGCCGATGCCGTAGCCGAGGGCCGTCAGCGCCACCAGATCGCCGCCGCGCGCGCGCTTTTCCAGCTGCTGGCGGGGAAACGGCCGGGCCGCGATCTGCATGCGGATTTCATAGTTGATGTCTTGCAGCACATTGCCTGGCCACACCTTGGCGCCGGGGGCGGCCGGCTTTTCCACCGCTGGGCTAGGCGCCGGAACCGGTGCGCGCATGCCGCCCTGGCCTTGCGCGCCGGCCAGCACGCCCGGCGCCGGCGGGCTGACACCCTTGCCGCTGCCCATGTTCAGCACGAGGCGCGCCGACGTTTCGCCGAACGACACGCGCGGTTTTTGCACGTCGTGCGTCATGGCGGCGACCCTGGCCGCCACTTGCGAGAAGACGTCGCTCATGGGCAGACCCGGGGCGTCGAGCGCGTCGAGCAGGGCGCTGGTGTATGGGCTGTTGCGCGAATCGGGCGACCAGAAATCGCGCGCCAGGGCGCCCGGTCCGGCCGAATAGGCGATCACCACGCCGCGTGGCGCTTGCGTGTCGGCAAAGCCGTGGCTGGCCGCGTTGCCGCTGCCAGGGACCATCACGGCGCCGCCGCGCGTATATTCCTGCCGGCAAGCGTCGAGGATCAGCACGGCGCCGCGCGCGCCCGTGCGCTGCAGGTCGCCCGCCAGGCTGGAAACGGACACGCCCTGCGCGGCGATGGCCGCGGCACTGAGCGCATTCATGTTGGCGCCCAGCGGCAACACATAATTGGTTTCGCCCGCCTGTGCGCCGTGGCCCGCGTAAAACACGAGGGCGATATCGGCACCGCGCGCCTGCGTGGAAAACTCGGCCGACGCCTTTTGCAGCTGTTGCGCATTGATGTCCGTGCGCAACAGCACTTCAAAGCCCAGGCGGCGCAGGCGCTCGGCCATGGCGCGCGCATCGTTCACGGGATTCAATAGCGGCTGCGGATAGGCCGCGTTGCCGATCACCAGGGCGATGCGCTTGCCGGGAGCCGCAGCGGCGTGCGCGACGTTGCTGAGCAGTAAAAAGAACAGGCTGAAAAACAGGGGAATCAGGCGTTGCATCGGGGTCTCGGGGATTGTCGTGAAAGTAACAAAAGTTAGCGATTTTTACTGTGATATGAGAAAATTGCCTAAATGCATTTTACCTTACTGACAAGTTTCTCTTGTCTGGCCAGCGCACGGTGGGTATCGCCGCCGGCCAGTGGCGCGTGCCGCCCAACACACGATCGGACCGGCTTTGCAATCGGAACAATTTGAACGGATTCATGACTTCTGGACGCGCCGCCAGCGGCTGACACAAGGCGAACTGGGCGAGTTTTACCAGCGCGTCATTGCCGCGCTGACGCCGTGCCGCCCGCGCGAGGCGGCCTCGCTCGGCGATTCGCTGGTTGACTTGCGCCACCAGTTTTTCATTGAAAAAGTCCTGCACGGCGACAGCGACGCCGCGCCCCACCATGTCGGCGCCTTGTACCTGTACTTCAAGCGCTTCATCATCGACCAGCTGCGCAAGCAGCGCGATGACGACGACGCCGATGCGCAGGAGGGCTGCGACTTGCAGGCGCCCGACTCTTATGCCGAACCGCTGCGCGACTACCAGCTCACGCCGCAGCAAGTGCGCGAAGCGGCCGACGTTTTTATCGCCACCTTGCCCCGCGATTTGATCTTGCTGTTGCGCCATTGCGGCTGCGGCGGCATGCCCGTCAAGGAACTGGCCGAGCAGATCGCTTCCGCGCATTACCATGGCGGCAAGCTGGGCCTCGTGCACCGGCAGAAGGGCGATCCGGCCAGCGCGGGACGGCAGATCGTCGAGCCTGCCCACCGCGCCACCTTGCTGGGCAGCTGGGTCTTGATCCTGCTCAAGCTGCGCGTGGGCGATGCGCTGACCGCGCGCGACCTGCAGGCGGCGCAAATAGTTTTGGATATTCTGTGCGTGGCCGCGTTATCCCTGCACATGGACCCCGTGTCCATCCACCCGAACCCTGATGAAAGGCCACCGGCATGACTGCATTGACGCCCTCGCTGGCCATCGTTGCCGCGCGCCTGCCATCGCCGCCGACTTCCGCCGAGCTGTTGGACGCGGACGTGGCGGGTACTCCCCCCGACTGGCGCGGCATTGCCGTGCCGGAGCACTTGATGGAACGCTTTGCGCGCCGCAGCGACGCGGCGCCCTTGGCCGGGCGGCCCATCGCGGGCGGACAGATCCACCTGCTGGCGCGTTGCCCCGGCTTTGGCGCCGTGCTGCTCGACGCCTGGGACAGCACACGCCAGCGCTGGCGCGGCTGGCTCGTCACGCCGGACACGTCGTATGCGGATGCCTGCGGCCTCGTGGTCGAGGAGCGCGACGCGCCCGCCGACCCCCGCGCGGGCGTGGTGTTGTGCGACATGCCCATGACCCTGGCCGTGACGGATCTGGGCGCCTGCCTGGGCGTGTTCAGCCAGGAGCGCCTGCAGGCGGCGCGCTGGCTGGAAACGCATGGCCGTGCCAATGGGGCCACGGCGGCGCCGGGCGTCATCGCCCGCGTGGCCTTGCCTGGCGACGGCTATGCGCTGACGGGCACGCCCCTGTCGAGCGAGCTGGGCAAGGATGGCCGCGTGGCCTACCGGCAATTGCTGCGCCAGGGGCTGCAGCAGTTGCAGATCGCCCCGGCCGATGCCGCCGCGCCACAGTTGACGCCAATCAAGGCGGCCAATGCCAGCCGCTGGCTGAAGATCGTCACGGCCGTGGCCGCCAGCGTGATGGTGGTGCAATCGGCGTGGCTGTTCCTGCCGAAAGATCAGGCTGTCGTCGGCAATGCCGAGTTCCGCAGCGGTAGTGGCAGCGGCGTCGAGACGGGCGTGCGCTTCCGCGTGCTGTTCCGCGCCGAGGCGACGGAGGCGGAGATACGCACGTGGCTGCAGCGCGAGCAGCTGGAAATCGTCGCCGGGCCGGACACCCTTGGCGCCTTCACCGTGCTGTCGCGCGACCGCCAGAAAGTCTTGCCGCCGCCAGGCCCGGGCAATCCGCTGGCCGTCATCAACCCCTGAATCCTGAAATAAGAGAAAGTTATCGAGCATGACAACGTATAAGAATTTTGCATCCGCGCACTGGCGCAAACTGGCCATGGGCGTGGCCGCCGGCGTCTTGCTGACGGGCTGCGCCATGACGCCGAATGGCCGTGGCGGCGTGATGATGGGCCTCGATACGGCCGAGCTGTTCGGCACGCCGCTGTCCACCTTCCGCCTGCGCGACGGCACGGAAGGCACCTTGCGCAAGGATCCGCAAGGCAAGTATTCGATCAAGCTGTCGCAGGCGTTTCGCGTCGTGCCGCTGGCCAATGCCGTCACGGCCCGCGTGGCGCGCGTGGAGAACGTGGGCGAGCGCACCGTGGTGATCGTGGAAACGCAGGAGCGCGGCTGCGCCTACCGCTATGAAGTGCTGGCGTTCCAGGGCACGGACGTGTTGCAGTGGACGGTGGGCAATTGCAAGGACCGCCCCCGCGTGGAACTGGCGGCGGACGCGAAATCGCTGAATATCGATTTCCCCAACTACAACCGCCTGTTGCGCATGATCTACACGGACAACCGCCTGCTCAACGCCAGCGTGGCCGTGCCGCCCGGCGTCGATACGCGCGCCCAGCCGTTTGCCGACGACGGCTTGCGCGGCACGGGACCCGCCATCGCCACCCTGCCTGGCAGCGACAGCGGCCGCGTGATTCCCGCGCCGCCAGCCCCGGCATCGGCCCCGGCCGCCGCGCCGAAAGCGGGCAGCCGCGCCAGCGCCAAGCCGCGCCGCCAGGAAACCCAGGCCAAGGCGGCGCCCGCCATCAGCCTGCCCGCCCCGCGCGGTGCCGCGCCGGCGGCCGCGCCGATGATCTTCCAGGCTGAAGAGATCAAGCCCGTCGTCATCGATCTGAGGAAATAAGATGGCCGCGAGTCTGCGCAGTCTGCAAATCCGGCAGACCTTGATCCTGATCGTCCTGACGATCATTTATTTGTGCTGCGAGCTGGGCTTCAATGCACGTTTGCTCGATGTGGTGGGCGGCGACGTCAAGCCGCACGACGTGGAAGGCGTGGAATTCTATGGCCGCAGCCTGTCGGGCATCGCCGCCGCGCTGGTGGTGCTGCAACTGATGTGGCGCCGCCGCCTGAAGAACAATGGCAGCGGCCCCAGCTGGAAAAAGATCATCTTTTGCTGCGTCGCCACGGCCGCGGTCGTGTTCGGCATTCTGAAGACGACGGTCACGGTGCTGGTGGAAACGCGCGATGCGCAATTTCGCCGCCTGGCCTTCAACACCACCCTGATGCAGCGCTCGCTGGTGGGCGGCAGCCTGCAATTGCAGGGCCTGGTCGATGATGCCACCCTGTTTGCCAAGCCCGAAGGCAAGGCTTTCCTCGCCCTGTTTCCGTTTCTGGCCGTGTCGGTGGGCCACCTCGACGAGCGCATGGAGCCGGCCAAGGAGCAGTTGATCAACTTTAATGTCCGCAAGATCGCCGGCGGCGCGGCCGGCTACTACGACAAGTACCAGCAGGCGATCGGCGAAGTGCATGACAAGTGGAAATTGTATTCGGGTATCATTCCCGACGACGATGCGGGCTTGCGCCAGCAGCAGGAATCGGCGTGGAACGATTACCGGCAAAGCCTGTCGCGCCATGGCTGGCAGCCGCATTCCGTGCCGGCGCGGCGCAAGGCGGCCGTCGTCAACAATGTGCGCAAGAAGGTGCCCGTCTCGGCCAACTGGCATCCCGCCGATCAATTGAGCTTCCGCGCGGCCGTCAAGCGCCGCTATGCGTCGGAAGCGGCCGGCAAGGGGTTGAATATCAAGGGCGACCGCATTCCGCCCGGCCTGTCCTTCCCCGCCTTCGTCGCGCGCCCCGGCATCCAGGCCGTGCTGCGCGACGGGCCGGACGGCGGCGACGGCAGCGAAGCGAGCAAGGGCTTGCGGCTGCCCAAGGGCGCCGTGGTGCAGGACGCGTATGCGAGCCCGGCCGAGTTCAGCCGCCTGTTCGACCAGTTCGCCGCGCGCCAGACGGCGGAAAAGCTGGTCGAGTACCGCGCCAGCCGCAGCGACTTCGAAGTGCATGGCAAGTATTATGCGGAGGGCAAGGAAGCGGCGCGCGCGGCCATCGTGCCGCCCGTGGCTCTGTTCTTTTCGCTCCTGGGCGCCATCGGCCACTTTTCGAAACTGCTGTACCTGATCGCCACCGTGGGCTTGCTGGTGCTGGCGGCGCGCCGGGGCGAGCAGGCGGGCGCCGATGGCCAGCTGAGCCGGCGTTCCGCGTGGATCGCCACGGGCGTGCTGGCCGGCGCCTTCCTGGGAACCTGGGGTATTTTTAGCCTGTCGGACAACAATGTCACGAAGAGCGAGCTGTTCCGCCAGATGCTGGACTGGAACCGCCAGGCCGACGGCGACAGCACGCGCTGGCAAATCGCCGGCAAGGGCTTGCTGGCCAATATCACGCACGTCGTGGCGGTGGGGCAGGGCTACAGCTACCCCGTCAACGAAGCGATCCGCATCAATATTTTGCAGGGACTCGAATATGGTTATCACCCGGAAAAAAAATAAGGCGGCCGCCCTGGCCTTGCTGCTGTGCATGGCCAGCACGGCCGTGCAGGCCGACTGCCTGGGCATGAAGGTGCATGCCCACCGTGGCGCCGGCAATGCGCCGGAAAACTCGCTGAGCGCGCTGCGCAACACGTATTTCGGCACCTGGGATGGCGTCGAGACGGATTTGCAGCTGCTCGGTGACGGCAGCTGGGTGGTGCACCACGACCTGCTGACGGGCAGGGTCGTCGATACGGGGTCGCCCCGCACCGTGAAACAATTGACGGCCGACGACTGGCGCGCGGCCAGCATGAAGAACCGTGGCGTGGCCACGCCGGAAACGCCGCCGTTCGTCAGCGATGTGGCCGACCTGGCCACCGCGTTCCCGGCCAAGACCCTGAATGCGGAAATCAAGGATGTCGTGCCGTCGTGCGCGCCCATCAATACGCTGGTGGCGCAGTTGCGCGCCAACATCAAGCATGGCAACTGGTTTTTGACCTCGGGCGTGCCGAACAACCTGGCCTGTGCGCGCCGCGCCGATCCGCACGGTTACCTCGGTCTGCTCGTGTTTGATGCGCGCAATGCGCAGGCGGCCGGCGCCAACCGGGTCAGCCGCTATATCGCGAAAAACGCCCGTCCGCCCAAGCTGGACAAGCCCTGGCTGCAGCGCGTGCAGCAGCAGATCGGCATGCCGACGGGCGTGCACGTGGACGCGCGCAGCCTCGACGCCAATCCGAATTTGCTGGCCGATGCGGCCAGCCTGAACATGCCCGTCTTCGTGTATGCCGTCGACGGCGATTCGGCCCTGGCCGCCTCGCTGCTGCGCGCCCAGCAGCGCAGCCACCGCTGGCCCAGCGGCGTCATCCTTGACGGCAATCCGGAAACGTTTTGCGCGATGATGAAAAATTGATGGAAGGCGGTGTGGATATTTATTACACTGCTTTCAAAAAAAATAGCCAGCGATGTTCTCTGGTTTACTCTTGGTAAGTCACGGAACATCAAAATTTACAACAAACGTAATAAAGTGGAAAAATACTTTTGATTGCTTGATGCGAAATAAGTTACAATTTATGCTATTTCCATGAGGCAATAGAGGTTGGTTCGTGTGGTCGAAATCCAAGATATCTGCAGTTCTGTCATTTCAACTGATTTTTTTCCTGCTCGCGTTCCCAGCCTCTGCCGCTGATATAGCGGTAGCCGGATTTGCATTTTCCGGTGACTCCGCCACGGCCGGCGTTCGTTTTCCATATTCCCATCAAGTATATATGCGCTTGCGTGCCGATAAGTCGGGGCAGAACCTTTCGCGCATTATTCACGACCGTAGTGGCAAGGTGGCCAATCCTGCCCTCAGTCTGTTGCCGCCCGCATCTCTCGTTAATCTCAAGAAAAGTGATCAGGCCTTGATCACGGTGCTGGTACTGACCGGCGAAACGGTATTGACGGAAAATTTCGGCAGTTATTACAAGACCTTTGTCAATTTGCGTGGCGATGCCCTGATTTTCGATTACAAGAGCAAGACCGTGGTACGCAGTTATCCCGTCAATGCCGCCCTGTTTGATGCCACGCCGGACGCACCCGATGCGGCACGTATCAGCGGATTCATCGAGCAGTTATTGTTGAAGGAAGAGGGCAAGGGCCTGGTGACGCAATACCTTGATCGCCTTGCCCACGCGACTTTGCCGACCCCAGGCCAGCGCACGATCCAGATCCGGCGTGCCAAAGTGGCGCCGGAAGCGCTGGCTGTCATGCCCGACGCGCTGCGTAGCCAGCCGCAACTGATGGAAAGCATGGTGGTTGACGCCTTTGCTTCGGTACTGTCCGCCAAGGCTGGCGTACCGTTGCTGCCGAGCAAGGCTGGCGACGCCTTGGGACGCATGTCGCTGCGGCTCGAGAATGGCGATGACGTCGATTTGAATATCGGTGAGGGCGATTATGTTTTTGATATTACTCTGAATAAGTTTGCCAAGATTAAAACGGCGGAAACCGCTGTCGCGATATCGTATGTATATGGTGCCTATGCGCATGTACAGTTCTCTGAGCCGTTGCTCAATTCCGATTTTCTGAATACAGACTTGAAAAATGGCGAAACGGCAATTGTTCCTGCCGGCCGTATTGGTTCTGATGATTTCGCTGCATATCAAGATGCCTTACGCGGTCTGTTTTTAAAACTGACCGCCGCATTTGAGGGTGGCGACATGAAATGGATACAGACCGCGGCTGGCGCCAAGGATATTGGTAAACAACTCGAGGCAACTCGGGTGATATTAAAGGCGAGTAAATAGATGAAAAAATTGATGTTGTTTTGCCTGGGCTTGCTTTTGGCGGGTCAATGCTTTTCCCAGGTTATTCAGATTAAAGGCGCGGCGACGGTGAAATATGCGGCCATGTTGACGGATGCCGACAAGGAAATGGCTTATCAGAAGGCGCAAATGGCGGCGATAGAACGCTATTTCGCTGAAAGCGGCGAAGCGGAATCGGAGAACTTTGAAGCGATCCAGGGAAAGATAGAGGCCAATCTGGATAAATTCTTGCTCAGTACTGTTGTCCTGAATGAGCAGGATCAGACCAGTTTGCGTAAATATTCCGTGGCAGTGCGTGCCGAACTCAATGTGGCGAAACTGAGGAATACCCTGAAAGGCGCCAGTGCCACCGGTCGGGTATCGAACGGGGAAAAATCGCAGATGGTGTATGTCTTTGTTGGCCGCGAAGTGGCCAGCGTCAAGGCATTTGATGAGCGTGTCGTCAAGCGTGCCGAGCTGACCCTCGACGGCAGCGCAAAAACGAGCGGCAGCGTGAATGGCCGCGAAGGCGAATCGCTGAGCGGCGGGGCCATTGCCACCAATGCCAGCGTGCGCCGGAATGAAAACGTTGCCCTCAAGCAGACTATCAAGGTCGAAACCGGTGGCAGCACCGTGCGCAAGGCCGATGAAACCGATTACCGTGTGTTTTCGCTGGCCAACCAGAAGACGGCCGTGACGAGCGTGTTTTCGCAAGCAGGGTACCTGGTCGCCGATCCTGAGTTCGTACTCGGTGATAAGGACATTCCATCAGTGAATAAAGATTTCTCCAAAGGTAATGATTTGGCGCCTGCGACCTTGCGCTCCATCGTTGCCGCCTTGCGCAAGGCGAATGTGCCCTTGCTGGCATTAGCCACGTTTGATGTCAATCCTGCCGCGACCGATGAAGCGACCGGCTTGCAGCGCGTCGTGGTATCGGTCACCGGCCGCGTACTCGATTTGCGTGGCGCATTGCCACGTGAAGTGGCGGCCGTGCCACCGGTACAGTATTTTGGCCTCGGTGCGGACAATGCGACAGCCCAGACCAAAGCCTTGAAGGACGCTTCCGCACTGGCGGCCAAGGAAATTATCAGCCGCTTGAGCGCTGCTGGCGTGTATTGACATACCGGTGCGGGCGGCAGGTCGAACGCCCGCATCTTCCATTTTCTCGACTGTTTCCCATTCTTTTTATAAAAAGGCAAGTCATGAAGCATATCCGTATTTCCGCATTGTTGGGTGCGACCCTGTTGGCAGTTTCGAGCCTGGCATCGGCTCAATTCGGTAGCCTGTCCGGTGCGCTGGGCGGCGGCAAAGGGGTTACGGCCGAGCAGATCGTCAAGAAATATGTCGGCGGCACGCAAAGCGTCATGAAAGCCGATGCGACCATGCTGGCCGCGTTTGGTTTGAAGGAACAGTCGGACAAGGCCGCCCTGGAAGCGCAGAACCTGACCGAAGGCGCCACCAAGGATAGCCTGCAGGGTGCAAGCAAGATGCAAAGCGAAAACAGCAAACTGCTGGAAGAGCAAATGAAGGGCAAGAAAGTAGCCATGGATGATGTGAGCAAGCAGCGCTTTACCGAAGGCTTGATTGATCTGTCGAAAGGCGTGATCCAGTACGTCGGCATGAGCAAGGATGTCGGCAGCTTCAAGCCATCGGTCACCGCTCTGGGCGCATCGGCCAATTCGGCCCTGTTCATTGCACAAAACCTGCCGTCGTCGATCAAGGCCGTCGGCAGCACCTTGAAAGTGGCGATCGACTTTGCCAAGAACAATAACATTCCGCTGCCAAAAGAAGCCAGCGACGCTACAGCATTGCTGTAAGTCAAAAGCGCACAGGGAAGACAGCAGGGCGACTGGTTCGCCCTTTTTTTTTGGGGACAATGGAATTGCCTATGAAGATCATAATGAAATCCGGTATGCCAGCCATACTGCTGAGTATTGCCTTGGGCTTGGCTGCTTGTGGCGAGAAAGCTGCGCAGCCGCCTGTTGCGTCCAGCGCGCCTAATCTGACGCAGACACCTGACGTCGGACAGGTCGAACAAGTCACTACGACGGCAACTGGCAGCGGCATTTCGCCCGGTGCCGCGCTCAATGACGCGCTCAAGCTGGCCATCATGCAAGTCAATGGTGCCACTGTGCAAGCCAGTTCGAGCAATGCGAGCATGTTTGAGCAGGTGACGGCAACGCTCGATGTCGATTCGACGGCCGGTTCGGGGAGCGCCAGTATGAAGGCGACCATGCAGGGCCAGGCATTTGCCGAGCAGATCATCAGTCAATCGAAGGGCGTGGTCTCCTCGTTCAAGGTGCTTGACATGGCATCGCCATTTTCCAAGGGCGGTCTTTACAAGGTGGAGATCGAAGCGCGCATTGCCAAGTTCAAGGCGCCAGCCGATAGTGGCAAGATCAAGATCGTTGTGGCGCCGCTGCGCAGCGAGCAAGCCAGCTTCAACATTGGTGGGCGCGTGGTGCCGGCGCAGGAAGTGCTGGCGCCGATCCGCCAGCAGATCATTGACGCCTTGTCGCAAACGGGCCGCTTTACCGTGCTGGATCGCCAGTTTGAGGGCGAGTTGCAGGATGAGTTGAATATGATTACCTCGGGTAATTCCCCGAGTACCGACCTTGCCAAGCTGGGACAGGCATTGAGCGCGGATCTGGTGTGGGTCGGCGTGGTCAATGAATTCGCTTACCAGCGACATGCACGCAAGCTGCAGACCTCGGACCGCGAACTGGTGTCCTATGCCGGTGCCTGGTCTGTCTCGCAACGCATGATCAATCTGGCTACGCGGCAGATCCTGCAAGCGACCACCCTGCGTGGCGAGCCGCCAGCGATTGCCGCCACGACTCTGGGCAGTAACTTCAATGAGAGCCAGACGCTGCAGAACATGCAAACAGCGATCGTCAAACAGGCTACTGAGGCTATCTTGCTGCGCACTTTCCCCATTTCCATCGTCGAGCGTGATGGTGATAACGTCGTATTGAGCCAGGGTGGCAACGCCGTGGTGCAAAACGGCCGCTATCGTGTGTATCAGCAAGGCAAGGAGATCAAGGATCCGCAGACCGGCCAGTCACTGGGCAATATGGAAAAACTGTGCTGCGAGGTACGTATCGAACGCGTGACGCCGAACTTGTCGTATGGCATTCTGGAAAACGTCAAAATCAAGCTCGATGGTATCGCTGCGGGCGTGTTGCAGGTGCGGGAAGCGGCACCGGTAGACAAGGCCATCGTCAAGGCTGAGCCTGCCGCGGCGCCACTGAAAACCCAGGTGAAGCGCAGTACATCCACCGCTGCTGCCAAAAATGCCACTGCGGATGGTGGCGACAAGGACTGGTAAGTCTCTACGGCTCAACGGATCCAGGCAAGTCGTCACGGATCCTTGTCGTTGGGTCGGCTTGGGTACCGAGCTGATATTGTCGGTGCCCATTTCTCCCTGATAAACCATTTTGCCACGCAACATTGGCGCTCCAGCCCCGAAAATCTATACTGATGATGGCCCGCACCGGGCCTGTTTTTTGCGCATCGCAGCATCGATAATGTTTGCATCGCGCGCGTGACTGGCCTATAAATGTAATCGATTACATTTATATGAAAAGCCCCATGCCGCCAGCCGTCCCGTCTTACTTGCCGACAGAAACCGTCTCCATCAGCGCCGTCGCCGCGCATGCGGGCGTGTCGGTGGCCACCGTCTCGCGCGTGATGAACGAGCAGGCAGGCGTGCGGGCGCCCACGCGCGACAAGGTGCTGGCGTCCGTGGCGGCGCTCGGCTACCGCATGAACCACCTGGCGCGCAGCCTGCGCACGGCCGAGAGCCGCATGCTGCTCACCATGGTGCCGGACGTAGGCAACCCTTTCTATGCGCAGATCGTGCGCGGCATCGACACGGTGGCGCGCGAACACGGCTATTTTGTATTGCTGTGCGACACGGGCGCCGACGCAGGCCGCGAGCGCTCGTATTTCGACTTGCTGCGCATGCACCGCGCCGACGGCGCCATCTGCCTGGACCCGGACACGGTGCAGCATGCGCTGTCGCATGAATCCGTCAGCCTGCCGTGGGTGGCGTGTTGCGAATTCGACCCCGCCGTGGCCGTGCCCTATGTCGGCATCGACAACCACCGGGCCGCCTCCGACGCCGTCGCGCACCTGCTGTCGCGCGGCCATACGCGTATCGGCCTGATCAACTCCGATGAACGCTATCTGTACGCGCGGCAACGTCAGCAAGGCTATCTGGACACGCTGGCGGCGGCCGGCTTGCCCGTGCAGCCGCAATGGGTGCACACGGTGCAAAGCCTCGACTATGAAGCGGGCACGGCCGCCACGTTGCGCATGATGGCGGGGCCCGATGCGCCGACGGCCATCTTTGCCGTCTCCGACACCCTGGCCATTGGCGTGCTGAGCGCGCTGCGCCAGCTGAAAAAACGCGTGCCCGAAGACGTGGCCGTCATCGGCTTCGATGATATCGCCATCGCCGCGCAGATCGACCCGGGTTTGACCACCATCGCGCAGCCGATGCGCGAACTGGGCGAGACGGCGGCGCGCCTGCTGCTGCAGCGCTTGGCGGACCCGGCAGCCAGCGTGCCGGGCGTGTTGCTGGAACATAACTTGGTCTTGCGAGGGAGTGCATAGTGAGCGTTGCCGTCGGTTTCGAGGGGGTGTGCAAGGATTTCGGCCCCGTGCGCGTCTTGCATGGCGTCAGTTTTACCCTGGCGCCGGGACGCGTGTATGGCTTGCTGGGTGAAAATGGCGCCGGCAAGTCGACCCTGATGAAAATCCTCGCCGGCTACGAGAGCGTGAGCGAAGGCCAGCTGCTGATCGATGGCCAGCCCCGGCGCTTCGCCAGTTCGCGCGCGGCGGAGAGCGCCGGCATCGTGCTGATCCACCAGGAATTCAACCTGGCCGAGCACCTGACGGTGGCGCAAAACATGTTTTTAGGCCACGAAAAGACGCGCAGCTGGCTGCTGGACGAGGCGGCCATGCGCGAAGAAGCGTCGCGCTATCTGAAACAGGTGGGGCTGGACGTCTCGCCCGACACCAAAATACGCGACCTGATCGTCGCCGAGAAACAGCTGGTGGAAATCGCCAAGGCCCTGTCGCGCCGCGCCCGCTTTTTGATCATGGACGAACCGACGGCCACCCTGACGTCGTCGGAAACCCAGCGCCTGTTCGCCGTGATGGCCCAACTGAAGGCGGACGGCGTCACCATCCTCTATATTTCCCACAAGCTCGACGAAGTGGAGCGCAATACGGACGAAGTCATCGTCATGCGCGACGGGCGTTTCGTCACGCGCGAGCCGACGGCCAGCCTCACGCGCCAGCAGATGGCGAACCTGATGGTGGGGCGCGAATTGTCCGACATGTTCCCCGCGAAAGTGCCGCTGGCGCCGGATGCCCCGATCCTGCTGAAGGTCGATGGCTTGAGCGTGCCCGGCTGGGCGAAAGCGCTGTCGTTCGAGGTGCGCGGGGGCGAAGTGCTGGGCTTTGCGGGCCTGGTGGGCGCGGGGCGCACGGAATCGTTCGAGGCGCTGCTGGGCTTGCGTCCGCGCAGCGCGGGCACGATCCATCTCAATGGCCAGCCCGTGGATATCCGCACGCCCAGGCAAGCGATGCAGCACGGCATGACCTATCTGAGCGAAGACCGCAAGGGAAAAGGACTGCACGTGAACCTGGGCTTGCGCGAAAACCTCACCATGATGACGATGGAGCGCTATGCGCGGCCGTGGCTCGATGTGAAGGGCGAGAAACAGGCGCTGGCCAGGGCCGTCGAGGATTTCAATATCCGCACGGGCGACCTGGACAGCCGCGCGCGCATGCTGTCCGGCGGCAACCAGCAAAAGCTGGCGCTGGCGAAATACCTGCATTCGGACCCCCGCGTCGTCGTGCTCGATGAACCGAGCCGTGGCGTGGACGTGGGCGCCAAGCGCGATATTTACTTTCTGATCCACCGCCTGGCCGCCGAAGGGCGTGCCGTGATCGTGATCTCATCGGAACTGATCGAATTGATCGGCCTGTGCCACCGGGTCGCCGTGATGCGCGCCGGCACCTTGCAAGCCACCCTGTCTGCTGACCACCTGACCGAAGAGGAGTTGATTGCCCATGCAACCGGCACGCACTGACACCACCGTATCTCCAATCTCCCAATTCGGCGCGCGCATCAAGGGCTTTGGCCCCGTGCTGGGATTGTTATCTCTGTGCATCGCGGGCACCTTGCTCAATGGCGACTTCGCCACCATGGACAACCTGATGAACGTGCTCACGCGCACGGCCTTCATCGGCATCATCGCCGTCGGCATGACCTTCGTCATCATCTCGGGCGGCATCGATCTGTCGGTGGGCTCCATGGCGGCGCTGATCGCCGGCTGCATGATTTATTTCATGAATGCGCTGGCGCAAGGCGCGGGCGGCAACCTGGCACCGATCACCATGCTGGTGCTGGGCATCGCCATGGCCTTGATCCTCGGTGCCGGTTTCGGCCTGATGCACGGTTTATTAATCAGCAAGGGCAATATCGAACCGTTCATCGTGACCCTGGGCACCCTGGGCATCTTCCGCGCCGTCTTGACGTATCTGGCCGACGGCGGCGCGCTGACCCTGGACGCCACGCTGTCCGAGCTGTACAGCCCCGTCTATTACACGAGCGTGCTTGGCGCGCCGATCCCGATCTGGATTTTCCTGTTCGTCGCCGCCGCCGGCGCCATCATCCTCAACCGCACGACGTTCGGCCGCCACGTGCAGGCGATTGGTTCCAACGAGCAAGTGGCGCGTTATGCGGCCATCAACGTCGACAAGGTGAAAATCGCCACCTACATGCTGCTGGGCGTCTGCGTGGGCATCGCCACGGTGCTGTACGTGCCGCGCCTGGGCTCGGCCACGCCGACGACGGGCTTGCTGTGGGAACTCGAAGCGATTGCCGCCGTCGTCGTGGGCGGCACGGCCCTGAAAGGCGGAGAGGGGCGCATCGTCGGCACCGTGATCGGCGCCATCCTGCTCTCCGTGATCAGCAATATCCTGAATTTGACCAGCATCATCAGTGTCTACCTGAATGCCGCAGTGCAAGGCGTGGTGATCATCGCCGTCGCCTTCCTGCAGCGAGGCCGCAAATAAAACAAGAGCGGCGTTCTGAAAGGGCGGCCAACGGGCGCCCACAACCTTGGAGGAGAGCAGCATGAAGAGCTTTATACGGGTAGCAGGAATGGCAGTGCTGGTGATGCAGGCGTGGGCGCTGCCGATGGGGCCGGCGCAAGCCGCTGACAAGCTCGTCGTCGGCGTGGCCATCCCCACGGCCACGCACAGTTTTACCTCAGGCATCGTCTGGTGGGCGAACCAGGCCAAGGCGGAGCTGGAAAAAGCCCATCCTGGCGTGAAAATCATCGTCAAGACGGCCGCCACGGCGCCCGAGCAGGCGAACCAGCTGCAGGATATGTTGACGGTGAACAAGATCAACACCCTGGTGATTTTCCCTATCGAGTCCGCGTCCCTCACGCAGCCCGTGGCGCAAGTGAAAAACAAGGGCGTGTACGTGACGGTGGTGGACCGTGGCTTGACGAACACGCAGTCGCAGGATGCGTATATCGCGGGCGACAACACGGCCTTCGGCAAGCTGCCGGCCGAATACCTGGCGAAAAGCCTGAATGGCAAGGGCAATATCGTCGTGCTGCGCGGCATGCCGACCACCTTGGACAACGAGCGCTTTGACGCGTTTTCCGCCGTGATGAAAGGCCATCCCGAGATCAAGGTGCTCGACGCCAAGTACGGCAACTGGAACCGCGACGATGCCTTCAAGGTCATGCAGGATTATCTGACCCGTTTCAAACAGATCGACGCCGTCTGGGCCGCCGATGACGACATGGCCATCGGCGTGCAGAAGGCCATCGCGCAAGCCAAGCGCACGGACATCAAGCAGGTGTTCGGCGGCGCGGGCGCGAAGGGCGCGGTGAAGAAGATCATGGACGGTTCCGACCCGCTGATCGTGGCCGACGTGTCGTACTCGCCGAAGTTCATGTACGACGCCATCAAGCTGACGACGGAAGCGCGCCTGAAAGGTGATAAATTGCCGGCCAATACGATCATCCCGTCGGTGCTGATCACGCGCGAGAACGCCAAGCAGTTTTACTTTCCGAACTCGCCTTTTTAAATTCTGGGGTCAGACCCCCTCGCCCGCCAGCAATGACCTTTGCGTTAGCGGCATTGAGGGTCTGACCCCGGCTTTCTCCAACAGGACATTGACATGAAAACCATCCAGGGCCCGGCCATTTTCCTGGCCCAGTTTCTCGGCGACGAGCCGCCGTTCGACTCGCTCGAGCACTTGGCGCAATGGGCGGCCGGCCTGGGCTACAAGGGCTTGCAGCTGCCGACGGCGCCGCGTTTGTTCGACCTGGAGCAGGCGGCTGTCAGCCAGCAGTACTGCGACGACGTGGTCGCCCTGCTGGTGCGCCATGGCTTGCAGGTGACGGAATTGTCGACGCACTTGCAGGGCCAGCTGATCGCCGTGCATCCGGCCTACGACGCGCTGTTCGACGGCTTTGCGCCAGAACAAGTACGCGGTGATCCTGCCGCGCGCACGGCCTGGGCCGCGCAGCAACTGCTGTGGGCTGCCACCGCCTCGCAACGCCTGGGCCTCAAGGCGCACGTGACGTTTTCCGGCGCACTGGCCTGGCCGTATCTGTACCCGTGGCCGCAGCGCCCGGCCGGACTGGTGGAAACGGCATTTGCCGAGCTGGCGAAACGCTGGTTGCCCATCCTCGATGCGTTCGACGCGGCCGGCGTGGACCTTTGCTATGAATTGCATCCGGGCGAGGACTTGCACGACGGCGTGACGTTCGAGCGTTTCCTGGCCGCCGTCCACGACCACCCGCGCGCATCGATTCTGTACGACCCCAGTCACTTCGTGCTGCAGCAGCTCGATTACCTGGCGTTCATTGATATTTATCATGCGCGCATCAAGGCCTTCCACGTCAAGGACGCGGAGTTCCGGCCCAACGGGCGCCAGGGCGTGTATGGCGGCTATGGCGACTGGCAGGACCGGGCCGGACGCTTCCGCTCGCTCGGTGACGGGCAGATCGATTTCAAGGCGATTTTCTCGAAGATGGCGCAGTACGACTTCCCCGGCTGGGCCGTGCTGGAGTGGGAATGCTGTTTGAAACACCCGGAGGACGGGGCGGCCGAAGGCGCGCGTTTCATCCGTGACCATATCATCCACGTGGCCGAACGCGCGTTCGACGATTTCGCGGGCAGCGCCGTAGACCAGGGCCAGATCAACCATTTGTTGGGATTGAAATAGGGAGACGACATGCAGCGACGCTTACGGCTGGGCATGGTAGGGGGCGGGCAGGGTGCATTCATCGGCGCCGTGCACCGCATCGCGGCGCGCATCGACGACCAGTACGAACTGGTGGCGGGCGCCCTGTCGTCCGACCCGCAGCGCGCGCGCGACAGCGGCGCGGCGCTGCACCTGGCGCCCGACCGTTGCTACAGCGATTACCGCGCCATGGCGCAGGCGGAAAGCGCGCGCCCGGACGGCATCGAAGCTGTGGCCATCGTCACGCCGAATCATTTACATGCGCCCGTCGCCACGGCGTTCCTGGAAGCGGGCATCCACGTGATCTGCGACAAGCCGCTGGGCATCTCTCTGGCGGAAGGCCAGGCGCTGGCCGCGCTGGCCAAGCAGAAAAACTTGCTGTTTGCGCTCACGCACACCTACAGCGGCTACCCGCTGCTGCGCCATGCGAAAGCCATGGTCGAGGCGGGTGACATCGGCGAATTGCGCCTCGTGCAAGTCGAATATTCACAGGACTGGCTGGCCGACGCCATCGCGGCGGGCGGCATGAACGAGGGCAACTGGCACAACGACCCGCTGAAAGCAGGCCCGGGCGGCACCCTGCTCGACGTGGGCTTGCACGCGTATCACCTGGCGCAGTTCGTCAGCGGCCTGACGCCGCACGCCGTGCTGGCGGAACTGTCGACATTCGTTCCACATCGCACCCTGGACGACCACGTGCAGGTGATGCTGCGCTACGCCAACGGTGCCAAGGGCACCCTGTGGGCGAGCCAGGTGGCGACCGGTTGCGAAAACACGGTGCGATTGCGCCTGTTCGGCAGCAAGGCGCAGCTGGACTTTGACCAGGAACAACCTAATGAGCTGTGGTTCACGCCGCAGGGCGGCAACCGCCAGCTGCTGCGTCCGGGCCGGGTCGACAGCGCCGCCGCGCGCCACGCCACGCGCGTGCCGGCCGGCCACCCGGAAGGGTATCTGGAAGCGTTCGCCCAGTTGTACCTGGATGCGGCCCTGGCCATTCGCGCCCTGCAGGCGGGGACGCCGATACCGGAAGCGGCGCGCTGGCTGCCGACGGTGGCCGATGGCGTGGCGGGCCTGGCCTTTGCCGAGGCCGTGCTGCGCAGCCATGCGGGAGGGGGGCGCTGGACGACCCTGGCAAGCTGACTGTTACACTGGGCGCATGAGCGCGCCCCTTATCATCCCCACCTTTACCGTCACCATCGTCCCGCAAGGCTGGCAATTCCCGGCCGAGGCGGGCACCACCGTGCTGGCCGCCGCCGAGCTGGCCGGCATCCGCCTGCTCAGTTCCTGCCGCAACGGCACGTGCCGCACGTGCCTCTGTCACATGCCCGAAGGAAAGATCCGCTACATGGTGGACTGGCCCGGCATCAGCCCCGATGAACGGCTCGACGGCTACATCCTGCCCTGCGTGGCCGTGGCTGAAAGCGATATCACCATCCAGGCGCGCGCCGTGCGCACGGGCAATTAATTCACGACGGCTTGCCGCCCTTGAGCCGCTGCAGCAACGTTTCCACGCTGTCGCTGACGGGCAAGCCGTGGCGGCGCAGCAACTGCACGTGCAATACGAGGTTTTCCAGCACCAGCTTGGCCGCCACGGCCAGCAAGGCCAGGTTGCGGTCTTCCGGGCTGAAACTTTCCATGGCGTCGGCCATCTCGCACAGGTGGTTGGCGATCAGTCCGCGCAATTCCTGCTCGTTGAAGGGCAGGTCGGCAAAATCGATCGGGTCGGCCACTTCCACTTCCTGCATCAGCACCGCTAGTTCTTCCGGGGTAATCGTCATGCCTGGCCTCCTTGTGTGCTTGCCGCTATTTTAGCGGTATCGCCGTTGCATCGTCGGCGAATCGGACTAGAATGAGTCCAGGTCGATGACGTCGAAGGCAGCATGGCGCACTTGCATTTTACCCAACAACTGGCACGCTTCCTGAACGTCCCCACGGTGGACGTGTCCGCGTCAAGCCTGCGCGTCGCCTTGGACAGCGTCTTTGCCCAGCAGCCGCGCCTGCGCGGCTACGTGCTCGACGAGCAGGGCGCACTGCGTCCGAACGTCGTGATCTTCATCGACGGCGCCCGTTGCCGCGAGCGGCGCGAACTGGACGACGCCTTGCGGCCCGACAGCCAGGTATACATCTTGCAGGCACTTTCCGGAGGTTAATCATGGGACCAGGCAGGGCGCAACGCGCGTATCTCGGCACCCGCAAGGGGCTGTTCCGGTTCGATGTCGATACGGCCGGCGCCTGGCAGCTGGCGCTGGTGCAATTTGCCGGCGACCCCGTCTCCATGCTGCTGCACGATGGCCGCGACGGCACCGTGTACGCGGCCCTGAACCTGGGCCACTTCGGCGCCAAGCTGCACCGCCTCGACGCGGGCGCCGGCGCGTGGCAGGAAGTCGCCGTGCCCGCCTATCCCGCCAAGCCCGAGGGCAGCAGCGATAGCGTGGACTGGACCTTGCGGCAGATCTGGTCGCTGGCGGCCGGCGGCGCGGACCAGCCCGGCGTACTGTGGGCAGGGACTTTACCTGGCGGCCTGTTCCGTTCCAGCGACCGCGGCGACAGCTGGCAACTGGTGGAAGCGTTGTGGAACGTGCCGCAGCGGGCGCAATGGTTTGGCGGAGGCTACGACGTGCCCGGCATCCACAGCATCTGCGTCGACCCGCGCGACAGCAATACCGTGCTGGTCGGCGTATCTTGCGGCGGCGTGTGGCAAACGGCTGATGGCGGCGCCAGCTGGGCCTTGAGCGCGACGGGCATGCGCGCCGACTACATGCCGCCCGAACTCGATGAAAACGAGGCCGTGCAAGACCCGCACCGCATCGTGCGCAGCGCCGGCACGCCGGACGCGTTGTGGTGCCAGCACCATAACGGCATCTGGCGCTCGCTTGACGCCGGCTGGCACTGGCAGGAAGTGACGACGGCGCCGCTGTCGCATTTCGGCTTTGCCGTGGCCGTCCATCCGCGCGATGGCGACACGGCCTGGTTCGTGCCGGCGCAGGCGGACGTGCTGCGCATACCCATCGATGGCGCGCTGGCCGTGACGCGCACGCGCGACGGCGGGAAAACGTTTGAAGTGTTGCGCGCGGGATTGCCGCAGCAGCATTGCTACGACCTCATCTACCGCCACGGGCTGGCGCTGGCCGACGATGGACGCAGTTTAGTGATGGCGTCGACGACGGGCGGCGCCTGGTATTCGGGCGACGAGGGCGAGCACTGGCAGACGCTGTCTGCCCACTTGCCGCCCGTTTATGCCGTCTGTTTTGCCACGCCGTAGTAGCACAGGAAGATATCGACGGCCAGTGCCGTCACTTCGCGCTGGCGGGCTAGGCTCAGCAGCGGTTCACCGAGGGTGATCTGCGGCCAGAAGGCAAAGGTCTTCAGTGGAGCCATCAGCAGGTGCCCCACTTCCAGCGTCTCGCCCGCCTTGATGCGCCCGTCTTGCTGCGCCGCGCGGATCCAGATATTCAGGCCCGTTTCCTTTTCATTCAGGCGCGCCACCATCGCTTGCGCGCGCTCGGGCGAGTGGATGGTTTCGCCAAAGATCACGCGCGCCAGGTCGATGAAGGCCGGATCGCACAGCAAGGCCATCTTCTGCTCGACCAGGGCCAGCACTTGCGGGCGCAGCGGCTGGTCGGCCACATAGGGCACGGCGGGCTGGGCCATGCTGCTTTCCCACATGCGCTGCAGGATTTCCGCGAACAGCTCGTCCTTGCTGGGGAAATGGTTGTACACGGTGCGCTTGGATACGGCGGCCGTGGCGGCGATCTTGTCCATGCTGGTCGCATCGAAACCGTGCTCGCGGAACTCGGCGATGGCGGCATCGACGATGGCGACGCGCTTGCGGTCGGTGAGGCGTTGCGGTGCAGCCATGGCTGAAAATCTCCTTTGAAAACAATATTTTACACCTCCTGGTTTACTTTGCCAGAAATAGGAACTACACTGTGTAGTGTAATTTAATCCTTGTATTTTATTGACCGGGCTGCATATGTACCGCATCTTATTCTTGGGAGTTCTGATCATCATGAGTTCTTGCACCTTGCGTGCCGCGCCCGTCGCGCCGACCGAATCACCGCAACGCCTCGAAGGCAAGTTCCGCAATCCCGTGCAAATGCACAAGCTGGGCACGGCGGCAACGCTCAAGCTGATGTGGACATTTCTCTTTGATAAGCCCGACAGCACGGTACCGGCTGCGGCTGTGCCCGTGCAAGCCCTGACCCGGGCGCAACTGCTGGCCGCGCCGGACAACAGCCTGTTTCGCCTCGGCCATTCGACCCTGTTGCTGAAGCTCAATGGCGAATTCTTCCTCACAGACCCCGTGTTTTCCGAGCGCGCCTCACCGGTGCAGTGGGCGGGACCCAAACGTTTCCACCAGCCGCCCATCAGCATCGCCGACTTGCCGCCGATCAAGGCCATCATCCTGTCGCATAACCATTACGACCACCTCGACCATGCCGCCGTGCTGCAACTGGCCGTCAAGACCGAACACTTCGTCGCGCCGCTGGGCGTGGGCGACACCCTGGTCGAATGGGGCGTGCCGAAGGACAAGGTGCAGCAGTTCGACTGGTGGCAGG
Organism: Janthinobacterium sp. BJB304; assembly: GCF_002735765.1. Lineage (NCBI taxonomy): Bacteria > Pseudomonadati > Pseudomonadota > Betaproteobacteria > Burkholderiales > Oxalobacteraceae > Janthinobacterium > Janthinobacterium sp. BJB304. The sequence goes on along the minus strand of NZ_PDZN01000001.1, from coordinate 121,880 downwards.
GGACGACGATTGCGGGCGTGAAGCTGGTGGCGACGCCATCGCAGCATTTCTCGGGGCGGGGCTTGTTTGACAGCAATCAAACCCTGTGGGCGTCGTGGGTCATCGACGCGCCGGACGTGCGCGTGTTTTTCAGCGGCGACTCCGGCTATTTCGACGGTTTCAAGCAGATCGGCGACAAGTACGGCCCGTTCGACGTGACCATGATCGAGACGGGCGCCTACGACAAGCTGTGGCCGGACGTGCACATGCAGCCGGAGGAAACCCTGCAAGCGCACCTGGACTTGCGCGGCAAGTGGCTCATGCCCGTGCATAACGGCACCTTCGACCTGGGCCTGCACGCCTGGCACGAACCGTTCGACCGCATCACGGGACTGGCGGCCAGGCAGGGCGTCAACCTGGCCACGCCGCAGATGGGCGAGGCGGTCGACCTGGCGCAGCCGAAGAAGGGGGAAAAGTGGTGGCTGGCGATGCTGGAAGAGGAGATGGCGAAGTAAGCTGGCTTAAGCCGTCACATCGATCAGACGTCCCAGGGTCTGGCCATAGCCGTTCAGCTGGGGCGTGCTTTTCGGTGCGGCGGGGGCTGCTTGTTGCGGCACGGCTACCTTGATCGCCTGGTCCAGCTGCGGCGTCTTGATGGCGGCCGGGGCATCGGCCTGCGCTTGCTGGCTGCTGCGCTGGGTCTGGCTCAGCGATTCCTGTTCCCGCGCCAGCAACTGGCGGCTTTGCGCCAGCTGTTCGCTGTCGCGCTGTACCTGGTTCTGGCCTTGTTCGACCCGGCGCTGCGCCGTGGCCAGCGAGGCTTGCAGATTGTTGACGGACGTTAGCGATACCACATTGTTCACCTTTGAAAGTATGCCCAGGCGTGTACACAAGAGGAAGAATGCAGGCCAGGGGCTGCGGCATGTCTGCAGGCAATCTTTACCTTAGTCAAGAGTAGGATAAATTCTCGCACAGTTCCAGTGAATTATGTTTTCTTGATAATCTTATCGTGCGCGCTATGCCGTGCCGCAGCGGCATGCCGCACGTGGCGAGATAGAGAATAAAGTAAGTACACGCTATCGATAACAGCAATTGTTTGTGTGCCATTCATCATGCCATGCTGCTGACGCGGCAAACACGCTTATTTCTCAAAAGACAATTTTTAAAAATCCAATAAGTTGTTGTTTTTCTACCATGTTGGTGCACGGTCATGTGCCGCCTGTTTGGCGCTCTGGGCTATAATGGACGGTCAGAGTTGGTTTCTTTTGCCATACAGACAGGTAGTTAACATGAATCTCAAGAGCCTCGCAATTGCCCTCGGCATGTCGAAAACGACAGTCAGCAGGGCGTTGAACGGCTATCCGGAAGTCAATTCCCGCACCCGTGAAATCGTCCTGGCCGCCGCCAAGAAAGTTGGCTACCGGCCCAACCCCCTGGCGCGCAGCCTGGCCGTCGGCCGCACGAATGTGCTCGGCATGATCTATCCCCTGCTGCCCAGCGACCTGGGCGACAGCGTTTTTCTTTCCGTGGTCAATGGCATGTCCGACGCCGTCGAAGCGTCGAAGATGAGCCTGATCATCGCCCCCGTGTCGCCGCAGAACGAACAGCCGTCATATGAAAACATGGTGCGCGGGCGCCAGGTCGATGGCCTCGTGGTGGGCCGCACCAAGGTGGTCGACGAACGCATCGCGTATTTGACGAAAGTCGGCTTTCCCTTTGTCGCGAACGGCCGCACGCGCATCGACGCGCCGTACGCGTATTTTGATTACGACAACGATACGGGCATCGACCTGGCCGTGTCTTTCCTGGCGGCCCATGGCCACCAGCGCATCGCCCTGCTGAGCGCGCCGCTGGACTTGCACTTTGCTTACGAGCGCAAGGAAAGCTTTATCCGCTGCATGGCACAAGCGGGCCTGCCGGTCGATCCCTCCTATCTGCTCGACAATACTTTTGATCGCCGCAGCGGTTACCAGGCCATGCAGCAATTGCTGGCCTGCTCGCCCCGTCCCACGGCTGTCATCGTCGACAACCACCTGTCCGGCGTGGGCGTGGTGCGCGCGCTGATGGATGCGGGCATCGAGATCGGCAAGGAGATCTCCGTCATCGTCTGGGGCAATGTGGAAGATACTTTGATCGGCATCAACGTCACCACCATCGACCAGCCCGACCTGCGCCGCGCTGGCGCCAAGATGGTCGAGATGCTGCAATCCTTGCTGGCCGGCACGCCGCCGGAACGCTTGCAGGAAATCTGGCAACCGGTGCTGTTGCCGGGGGCGACCGTGGGGCGCTGTCCGGAATAAAAAAACGCAGAGCCGAGGCTCTGCGTTGTCTTTTATGCCGCGTGCTTGCTTCCATCCGCCAGCACGGCCAGCAACCTCGCCTTGTCCTTGCGGTAAGTATCGACGGCCGCTTCCTTGACGTGGCCGAAGCCGCGGATTTTTTCGGGCAGGGATGCCAGCTCCACGCAAGTGGACAGGTTGTCCGCCGTCAGGTTCACCAGCAGTCCTGCCAGCAGTTCGCGGTATTCGACGATCAGCGCGCGTTCCATCTTGCGCTCGGCCGTATAACCGAAGACGTCGAAGGTGCCGCCGCGCAAGCCTTTTGCTTTGGCCAGCAGCTGGAAGGCGCGCCACATCCAGGAACCGAACTCCGCTTTCACCAGATGCCCCTTCGCATCTTTCTTGGCAAACAGCGGCGGCGCCAAGTTGAATTTCACGGAGAAATTACCCTCGAACTGCTGCTGCAACTGCTCCACGAAACGGCCATCCGTGTACAAACGCGCCACTTCATACTCGTCCTTGTAGGCCAGCAACTTGAAATAGCTCTTGGTGACGGCCGTCGACAGCTTCTGGCCCAGCCCCAGGGTGTTTTCGCGGTCGCGCACCTGTTTCACCAGGGTGGCATAACCATCCGCATACGCGGCGTTTTGATACGCGGTGAGGAATTCCACGCGCTTTTTGATCACGCTATCGAGGCTTTGCGGCATCTGCACGATGATCGCTTGCGCCGGCGTGGCGATTTGCGTGACACGGCGCACGTCGACGGCGGCGCGGCGGCCCCACAAAAAGCTTTTCTTGTTCGATTCGATCCCCACGCTGTTCAATTCGATGGCGCGCAGCAGGGCCGCCTCCGTCAACGGAATGCGGCCCTTTTGCCAGGCGTAGCCGAGCATGAACAGGTTGGCGGCGATCGAGTCGCCCATCAGCGCGGTGGCCAATTTCGTCGCGTCGATAAAGTCGGCCGCGTCGGCGCCGCCCACGGATTCCTCGATCAGCTGGCGCACTTCCGCCGCTGGATATTGCCAGTCCGCATTTTGCGCAAACGTGCCCGGCGGTTGCTCGTGCAGGTTGACGACGGCCAAGCTGCGGCCAGGACGCATTTTCGACACGGCATCCTGCGCGCCGGCCGTCAGCATGTCGCAGCCCAGGATCAGGTCCGCTTCGCCCGTGGCGATGCGCTGCGCGCGGATGTGCGCCGGGGACTTGGCGATCTTCACGTGCGAGGTGACGGATCCGTTCTTTTGCGACATGCCCGTCATGTCCAGCACGGACGCGCCCTTGCCTTCCAGGTGGGCGGCCATGCCCATCAGCGCGCCCACGGTGATGACGCCCGTGCCGCCGATGCCGTTGATCAGGATATTGTACGGCGCGTCGCAATCGGGTAATACAGGTTCCGGCAGCGGACCGAAGTTGTCCGTCTCGCCCGCTTTACTGGCGCCCGTCTTGGTTTTTTTCAGGTTGCCGCCTTCGACGGTGACGAAGCTGGGGCAGAAACCCTTGGCGCACGAGTAATCCTTGTTGCATGACGATTGGTCGATGGTGCGCTTGCGGCCAAATTCCGTTTCCTTCGGCAAGATCGACACGCAGTTCGATTGCACGCCGCAATCGCCGCAGCCTTCGCAGACGGCGTCGTTGATGACCATGCGCTTGGGCAAATCGGGATACTCGCCCTTTTTCCTGCGCCGGCGTTTTTCGGCCGCGCAGGTCTGGTCGTAGATCAGCACGGACACGCCTGGTACCTCGCGCAATTCGCGCTGCACGGCATCCATGTCCTTGCGGTCGTGCAAGGTCAGGTGGGCGGGCAGGTTGCTGCGGTCGCTGTAGCGTGATAAATCTTCCGTGACCAGTGCGATGCGGGCGATGCCTTCGGCGGCCACTTGCTGCGCCATCATCGGTACGGTGATCAGGCCGTCCACGGGCTGGCCGCCCGTCATGGCGACGGCGTCGTTGTACAGAATCTTGTAGGTGATGTTGACCTTGGCCGCCTGTGCGGCGCGGATGGCCAGGTAGCCCGAATGAAAGTAGGTGCCGTCACCGAGGTTCTGGAACACGTGCGGCAATTCCGAGAACGCGGCCTGGCCGATCCACGGCGCGCCTTCGCCGCCCATGTGCGTGGTCAGCTTGTTCATTTCCGGATAGATCGAGGTCGCCATCACGTGGCAGCCGATGCCGGCCAGCGCCAGGCTGCCGTCCGGCACCTTGGTCGAGGTATTGTGCGGGCAGCCGGAGCAGTAGAACGCGGGGCGGAACGGCGTATTCACGGCCTTTTTCAATACCGCATCCTTGGCGTCGAGGAAGCTGAGTCTCGCCTTGATCAGGTCGCAGGTGACGGGATCGGAAATCAGGCGCGCGATGCGGCTGGCGATGACTCTTGCCACTTGCGAGACGGAAAAATCCGCCTTCGAGGTCAGCAGCCATTCGCCGCGCGGCGCCACCCATTCGCCTTTTTCGTCGAACTTGCCGATGACTCTAGGGCGCACGTCGTCGCGCCAGTTGTACAGCTGTTCCTTGAGCTGGTATTCGACGATTTGCCGCTTCTCTTCGACCACGAGAATTTCATCGAGACCTTGCGCGAATTCGCGCACGCTGTCCGGTTCCAGCGGCCACGGCATGGCTACCTTGAACAGGCGCATGCCGACATCGGCCGCCATCTGCTCGTCGATGCCCAGCTCTTCCAGCGCTTCGAGCACGTCCAGGTAGGATTTGCCGGAGGCGATGATGCCCAGCTTGGCGTTCGGACTGTCTATGGTCGTATGGTTGAGCTTGTTTTCTCGCGCGTAGGCCAGGGCCGCATAGATCTTGTAGTCCTGCATCAGCGCTTCCTGGTTGCGCGCCTGCTGGCCCAGCGGGATGCTCGACAGGCGCGCGTTCAGGCCGCCTTCGGGCATGACGAAGTCCTGCGGAATCTTGACTTCCACGCGGAACGGGTCGGCATCGATGGAGGCCGACGATTCGACCGTGTCGGCCAGGGCCTTGAAGGCCACCGTGCAGCCGGAAAAGCGCGACATGGCCCAGCCGTGGATGCCCAGGTCCAGGTATTCCTGCACATTGCATGGATACAGGACGGGGATCATCGAGGCGGAGAACAAATGGTCGGACTGGTGCGGCAGGGTCGACGAATATGCGCCGTGGTCGTCGCCGGCCACCAGCAGCACGCCGCCCAGTTTGGACGTTCCCGCATGGTTCATGTGCTTGAAGACATCGCCGCAGCGGTCCACGCCCGGGCCCTTGCCGTACCACATGGCGAACACGCCGTCGTACTTGGCCGGGCCGATCAGGTCGACCTGCTGCGATCCCCAGACGGCCGTGGCGGCCAAGTCTTCGTTGACGCCGGGCACGAACTGCACGTGGTGCGCTTCCAGCTGCTTTTTCGCTTTCCACAGGTTTTCGTCGAGGCCGCCTAGGGGCGAACCGCGGTAGCCGGAAATGAAACCGGCCGTGTTCAGGCCGGCAGCCTGGTCGCGCAAGCGCTGCATCATGGGCAGGCGCACGAGGGCCTGGATGCCGGACAGAAAGATGGCGCCGGAAGTGGCCGTGTATTTGTCGTCGAGGCTGACGGTGGTCAAACGGGAAGTGTCGAGGGGCGTAGATGGCGCGGCACCGGCGTTTCTAGCGAACGCTGCGGAGCCGTTTTCCGTGGTCACGGACATGGCTGTCTCCAAAAGGGTGTTTCAGATATCGGCTGTACCAGGGACGCGCCCGGTAAGGCGCGCGCTGTGCAGACGGGATGGCCGCGTGTGGGCGGCACATAACTAGTTTAAATTTAAAATAGTTAATGTGGTCAGTGTAGAACGACCGTGAGGAAGGGGCAAATACGCTTTGACGATGGGGGTATAAGAAAAAATGATGGCCTGCCTCGCGCCGCAAGACAGGCCCTGTCTGCCGTGCCCGCTTAGGGCTGCGTCCATTGCAGCTTGCGCGCGCGCAAGGGATAGGCGACGGGCGTCAACTCGGGCAGCAGGGCATTGAGCGAGTCTTGCGTCAGTTCCAGGGCTTTTTGGGGGCTAAGCTCATTGACGCTGAGACTACTCATGAAACCTGTATCAAAGCTCAGGTATACGGGAGGACCATTTTCCTTGATATTGACGGTCGTGCGCTTTTTGTAGAAGGCGAGCTCGTATGTGCCCGGTGCCAGCTCTAGCGCCACATGTGTCCTGGAATCATGATAGTAGAGGTTTTTTTTCGCGCTGCCCTGCAGATGGCTGGTCTCGATAGTGTAGAAGGTGCTGCCATCTTCGAATTTCTCGCTATCTACCGTTTCTTGCGGCATGCGGTTAAAGAGGATCAGATTGGCTTTTCTGTTGAGTACCGTGCCCGCTTGCCCAGGCGCATTTGACGGCTCCAGGGCGGTCGTGCGGCGCATGCCTTGTTCCTCTGCTTCGTGCTGGGCTTTGTGCCCCATGATCCCATTCAGCGCAATAGAGACGTTAAGTGGCCCCATGGATCTGGCCTCTTTTGCATCGTAGTGAAGGTCCTTCATGGTGGCACGCGTCGTTTCTATGGAATGCCAGATGGTTTTACCCGCCACTCGGTCATATACCACCGCTTCAATGAGCATGATGAGGGAGGAATGGCAGCCATAGCTATTACATTTTCCTAGCGTGGTATCGGCATATTTCCAGTCGATCAACGCCACGTAGCGCCGCCCCGTCGTGCTGGCAGGCAGTCCCTGCACGGTGTCGAGGATGGATGGTCGCTTGAACGCGGGTGGCATGGGGACGAAGGCGAGTTCTTCTTTCGGATCCTTGGCAGTGTCGAGATAGGCACGGCAAGCCCAGCTTTTGAACAGGGAGGTGTTGTCCGACGAGACGATGGTACCCCAGGTACTTTCATGGGTCTTGGGCGTGCAACTTTCCGGCGCAATAAATACCACCACCTCGATTTCTTTTCTTTCGATGGGCTGCGCAACATCGCTGAGCAGCACCTCGCGCAAGGGAAATTCGGATTGAGGGCGGGCGGCTTGGGCGCCCTGCATCAGTAGCAGCAGGACGGCGCTTGCCGCCAGACGGCGCAAGGAAGTGGTAAGCAAGAACATGATGACGATGGTGAAATGAATAAGACCATCATTTTATTTCTTTTGAGAAATTATTGTTGGAAAAATAATTCACGCTACAGCACGTGCGCCCCCACCCAGCGTCCGCTGCCGCACAGTTCGGCGGCCACTTGCAGCACGAGGTTTTTCACGGCGTTGCCTGCATTGGTGAGGGGAATGTTTTTTGAGGCGCACAGGGCCACCGTGCGCGACAGCACGGGGCTGTGGATGGCGTAGCTGCGCATGGCGCCGCTGTCCAGTTCGGCCAGCAGGGGCGCGGCCGGCAGGATGGTGGCGCCCATGCCGGCCAGGATGGCCGATTTCAGGATGGCGATCGAGTTGATCTCGATCACGTTCGCCGTCTCCAGTGCCAGTTCGCGGGCGCGGCTGTCGATGCGGGGGCGCACGCCATGCTGCAGGCCCGGCAGGATCAGGGTGGCGCTCAATGCCTGCGCGAATGACAGCGCCGTGCCCGGGGGCGCGAACGGCGAATCGCTGCGGCAGATAAAACGCATTTCTTCCTCCACCAGGGGGCAGCAGGAAAACGGCGTCAGCTGGCCATCGTCGAACAGCACGGCCAGATTGATGCGGCCCGATTTGAGCTGTGCATTGAGGTTGCCCGTGATTTCTTCCGTCAGTTGCAGGGTGATCTCGGGATAGCGTTCGCGCGCGGCCAGCAGCAGGGGCAGGGCCAGCGCGCCGGAGATACTGTGCGGCAAGCCCAGGGTGACATTGCCGGACGGCCGCGTGGCGCTTTGCGTAACGGCCGAGCGGGCGTCCGCCACCTGTTTCAGGATCGCCTGCGCATGTTCGTAAAACACCTTGCCCGCATCCGTGCTGAGTACGCCCTGGGCCGAGCGGTGCAGCAGCTGCACGCCCAGTTCCTCTTCCAGCTGGCGCAGCTGCTGCGTCAGGGCCGGCTGCGCCACGTGCAGGATCAGGGCCGCGCGCGACAGCGAGCCGTGGTCGACGATGGCGACAAAGTAGCGTAATTGGCGCAGTTCCATGGGTCCCAATAGCGGTGCGTTGAGCGGAAAAAACAGAGTGTTGCGCCGCAGCGCCGAACGCGGCCAGCAGAATAACAATTTTGTTATACTCATTCTAGCGCCTTCGGTGCTCCAGCCGCGTATTTGTGGGATGACAGCATGCTCAAGAAAGTTGATTCGTCTCAATTAAAAGTGGGCATGTACATTCATGACCTCAGTTGTGACTGGATGACGCATCCGTTCGTGCGCAACCGTTTTCTGTTGCGCAGCGACGATGAAATCCGCAAGATCGTGCAGGCCGGCATCCATGACGTGGTGATCGACAGCGGCAAGGGCCTCGACGTGCAGGATGCGCCCACCGTGGCGCAGGCGCGCGCCGAGACCGAGCGCGAACTGGTGCAGATCGCCGCGGCGCCGCAGGTGGTCACGCGCGTGTCGTTGGGCATGGAACTGGCGCGCGCCGCGCAGGTGCGGCGCCAGGCCGCGAGCCTGGTACGTACGGTGATGGCCGACGTGCGCCTGGGCAAGGCGGTCGAGCTCGACCGCGTGCAGCACACGGTGCAAGATATTACCGAATCGATCCTGCGCAATCCCGGCGCCCTCGTCGGCTTGTTGCGCATCAAGACCAAGGATGACTACACCTTCCTGCATTCCGTCAGCGTGTGCGCGCTGCTGGTGGCGTTTTGCCGCTCGCGCGGCATCGATGCGGCCACCACGCACCAGGCGGGCCTCGGTGGCTTGCTGCACGACACGGGCAAGGCGCTGGTGCCCGACAGCGTGCTGAACAAGCCCGGTCCCCTCACGTCCGAGGAATTTTCCCTGATCAAGCGCCATCCGCGCGATGGCTACGAGATCCTGCTGCAGTCGCCCGACCTGGGCGCCATTCCGCTCGACATCGCCTTGCATCACCACGAGCGGCGCGACGGCAGCGGCTATCCTGACCAGCTGGCCGGCGACGCCATCAGCGAGCTGGCGCAGATGGCTGCCATCGTCGACGTGTACGACGCGCTGACGTCGGACCGCAGCTATCACAAGGGTATTCCCGCCGCCGAAGCCCTGCGCAAGATTTATGAATGGAGCAAATTCCATTTCAACCCCGTGTTCGCGCAGGATTTCATGCGCTGCGTGGGCATCTATCCGGTAGGCACCATGGTGATGCTGGAATCGGGCCGCCTGGCCGTCGTCGTCGAGGCGCACGAAAGCAATCTGCTGGCGCCGAAAGTGAATGTGTTTTTCAGTACGAAGAGCAAGACCTACATCAAGCCCGAGACGGTCGACCTGTCGCGCGGCTTCGGTTTTGGCGGCGCCGACAAGATCATCGGCCATGAGTCGGCGGCCAAGTGGCAGGTCGATCCCATGCGTTTTATCTCGCTGGCGGATGCATGAACGGTGTGTGTTCTTTGAAAAAGAGCGCCTGAAAAACGTTCAGGGCAAGGCGCTGGCGCGAAGACAGTACGACGAGTACGGCGAGCGCCGGCAACGCCGCGATGGACGTTTTGTCAGGTGATCAGAAAAATTCCGCCGTATCGTTCGAGGCAATGGTGGTAAGCAAGCCCTTGGCGACCAGCTCATCGTAATGGCAAGCCAGGTTGCGGCCGTGGCTTTTCGCGTAGTACAGCGCCTGGTCGGCGCGGCCGAGGATGATGACGGGCGCCTCGTAGGCGTTGATGCTGACGAAGCCCACGCTGACGGTCACTCTGCCCACTTGCGGGAAGTCGTGCGCCTCGACATTGGTGCGGAAGCGGTCGATGATTTTCTGCGCATTTTCCAGGGTGATCGAGCGCAGCAGCACGACGAATTCCTCGCCGCCGAAACGGAAGATGCGGTCTTGCGAGCGGAACGACGATTGCAGCTGGTTGGCGATCAGGATCAGCACTTCATCGCCATACAGGTGTCCAAACTTATCGTTGACCAATTTAAAATGATCGACGTCGATCACGGCCAGCCATTGCCGTTCCGTATCCGTATGGTGGCGCCGTTCTTCATCGACGGGACGCGGCTTGTCCGCTTCCGGTTCGCCGCGGCTGTGCAGGATTTTCGCCAGCTGGTCGTCAAAGGTCTTGCGGTTCAACAGGCCGGTGAGCGAATCGCGTTCGCTGTAGTCGAGCAGGTTCTGGAAATTGCGGTACACGCTGACGATGCCGCCGATCACCTGGATGGTGGCGCCCGTGTAGGGCGTGGGGTTGGTGATTTCCAGGCAGGTAGTGACCTGGTCGCCGATCCAGATGGGCAGCCACAGCAGGTGGCGGCCGTCGGCGCACAGGGTGTCGGCGCTCGCTTCATGGCGCTTGATGCAGGCGGCCAGGGCCGGGTAGTCGGACAGCGGTTCGCCTGGCAGGGTAGGGTCGGTATGCTCTTCCATGCGGGCCACGCTGCCCGCCACGATGATGGCCCGCGACCGCACGAACACCTGGCCACGCACGGTGGTCAGGGCCAGCACACGGGTCTGCGACGCGGCAGCGAGTTCCTGCACTGCCGAGATCACGGAAATGTCGAGCATCGTGTGGTCGCGGTGCCCGGTCATGTCCACCATGTGTTTCAGTAGGGAATCCATTGTCGTTCTCTGGAAAGTAGTCACACAAGTGTCGTCATACCAGCATTGCATCAAGCAAGAGCATGTTCGCGTCCGTCTACAAGAAGCCAAGATTTATTTGGTGGCATGACGCTCTGTACCGCCGGGCGAGAGGCCTTTCCAAAGAAGAGCTAAGCAGGATAATGTCTTTTTGCCTAATAGGCAATTAACGTATGCAATATTTCATGTAAATACATGAGATTCATGCACTACATTGCAAAAAACTTGCCCTGACGAAGGCTTTCAATCCGGATCGCAACATTTGTTTGCGCCAGCCGCCATGTCGACAAGGTTTGATAATTTCCATATGGAAACTTGTGGCGCGTCAATTTGCCAAAACGTGGACGCTTTATAGTCAATGCAATGGCGCAGAAATTTACGGCAGGAAACATATTAGCAGGAAAGGGCAATGTTTCACACCCGATTGCGCCAGGGACTTGTGATTCACTTTTGGGAGCTTGTCATGCATACCTTCCTGTCGGCAGTACAGCAGTTTGTCAAGGATGAGGATGGCATTACGGCAATCGAATACGGCCTGATTGCGGCCTTGATGGCCACCGCCATCACGGCCGGATTCTTGCTGATCAAGACCAACTTGCTGGCCGTCCTCACCGACATCTCGTCGAACCTGGTGTTGACGCCCTAAGCGGGTGCCCGCTGCTGGCCGGCCGGCAGCGGGTGTTTTTCAGGAGGTGTGCCATGCCTGCAACTGTCTTGTGCGACCTGCTGTTGCTGTGCTTCGTGACGGGGGCCGCCGTCAGTGATCTGATCCAACGCAAGATTCCGAATTGGCTGGTGCTGGCCGGCATGCTAGCCGCGCTGGCGCTGCATTTGTGGTTGTGGCCACATCGCGTGCCGCAGCTGGTGCTGGGCGGCATGGCGACGGGCTTCTTCCTGTTCCTGCCTCTGTATGTGCTGCGCGGCATGGCCGCCGGCGACGTCAAGCTGATCGCCATGGTGGGCACCTTTGCCGGTCCCTGGCCCGTGCTGCAGATCTGTTTCGCCACGTTTGTCCTGGGCGGCCTGATGGCCGTGCTGATGATCACGTACCAGGGCAAGTGGCGCGCCTGCCTCGGCAATCTGCGCCAGCTGCTGTGGCCGATGATCGCGCGCATGGCCGGCATTCCCCTGGCGCCGACCGCACTGGGCAGCCATGCCAGCGTGGGCAACATGCCGTACGGACTGGCCATTGCCCTGGGCTGCCTGGTGGTGCAAGGGCAGCATTATTTCTGATTGGCATTCATTGCTCTGAATCAATGGGCGCCAGTGCCCGCTCGCTAGAATGAATTCTGTTCAATGCAGTCTTAACCGGCATGGAGACGCAGCATGACCGAGGTCGATTATTCCATGAGCACCGACAGTGCGCCGCGCCCCGCCGACGCGAACCTGATGCCGCCCTTGCCGCCGCAGCCGAAGAGCTTGCGTGAAACGGGACTGGAACGGCCGCTGGTCGTTGAACTGATCGCCAAGCTGATGTTTGTGGGCGGCAAGACGCATCTGTCCGCGCTGACGACGCGCTTGCGCCTGTCGATCAATGTCTTGCGCGAAGTGCTCGACTTCATGGTGACGGAGCAGATGGCCGAAGTGGCCTGGCGCGGCGAATCCGACATCGACGTGCAGTACCAGCTGACGGGCGCCGGCAAGCAGCGCGCCAGCGCTTTTCTTGAACGCTGCGCGTATATCGGCGCCGCCCCCGTCACCCTGGAAGCGTACCGCGCCATGGTGGCGCGCCAGTCGTGGCTGGCGCAGGAACAGCGCGTCGGCAGCGACGACCTGGCCGCCGTGCTCGGCGGCGCCCATGCGGGGCCGGGCATGCTCGACGTGGTCGGCGCGGCACTGCATTCGGGGCGCTCGCTGCTGCTGTACGGTCCTCCCGGCAGCGGCAAGTCGACCCTGGCGCTGCAGCTGGGGCAATTGCTGCACGGGCTGGTCGCCGTGCCCTACGCCATCGTCGTCGGCCACGACATCATCCAGCTGTACGATCCGGCGCAGCACCTGCCGCCCGCGCCGCAGCACGTCAGCCATGCGCGCCAGGCGCTGGAGCGGCGCAGCACGGATATCCGCTGGGTGCTGTGCCAGCGTCCCGTGATCCACGTGGGCGCCGAGCTCGACGCCGGCACGCTGGAGCTGCGCCTTGACGCCAGCGGCGGCTGCTACCAGGCGCCGCCCCATGTGCGGGCCAACAACGGCATGCTGATCATCGACGACCTGGGCCGCCAGCGCCTGGGCGCGCAAGAACTGCTGACGCGGCTGATGCAGCCGCTGGCGCGGGGCAGCGATCAGCTGGGCTTGCCCGGCGGCGTGCAGATCAGCGTGCCCTTCGACAACGCCCTCGTGCTGGCCACGAATGTGCCGCCGGGCGAGCTGTTCGATCCTGCCTTGCTGCGCCGCATCGGCTACAAGGTGCAGGTGGGGCCGCTGGCCGAGAACGCCTATCGCGCCCTGTTCCGCCAGCAATGCCGCCTGGCCGGCATGACCATCGACGAGCTGGCCCTGAACCATCTGCTGCAGCTGCATGGCGCGCAGGGACGGCCTTTGCTGGCCAGCTATCCGCAGGAATTGCTGGCGCGCATAGGCGACTTCGCCGGCTTTGCCGGCAGCGAGGCGCGTCTGACGGTGGGCGCCCTGGAGCAGGCCTGGAGCAGCCTGTTTGCCAGCTGCGACATGCCGGCCGCCAGCCTGTGCGAGCGTATCGCATGAAAAACCGGCGCGCCCTGCTGATGATGGGCCTGGCCGTGGTGCTGGGTCTGCTGGCCGTGCTGCTGGCCTCGCACTGGCTGCTGCGCCAGACGCCGGCCGGCAAGGGCAAGATCGTCGTCGCCTCCAGCGATGTCAACCTGGGCCAGCGCCTGACGCCAGAGATGCTGCGCCTGGCCGAATGGCCGGCGGAAAGCTTGCCGCAAGGCGCGCTGCAAGACCCGGCGAAACTGGCGGGACGGGTGCTGAAAACGAGCGTGCTGCGCGGCGAGCCGCTGAGCGAAGCCAAGCTGGCGCCCGTGGGGACGTTGGGCGGCCTGTCGGCCCTGATCACGGAAGGGCGGCGCGCCATCACCGTGCGCGTCAACGACGTGATCGGCGTGGCCGGCTTCGCCTTGCCGGGCAATTATGTCGACATCATCGTCAGTACCCAGCAGGATGCCGGCGACCGCGCGTTTCCGCAAAGCCGCAACATTTCCAAGATCGTGCTCGAACGCATCCTCGTGCTGGCCGTGGCGCAGGAAGTGGGACGCGACGAGACCAAGCCGCGCGTGGTCAATGCCGTGACCCTGGAAGTGACGCCGGAACAGGCGGAAAACCTGGATCTGGCGCGCAGCGTGGGCAGCCTGTCGCTGGTGCTGCGCAACCAGGTCGACCCGCAGCCGGGCGTGACGGCGGGTGCCACCAAGCTGACCCTGCTGGGCGGACCGCATGAAGCCGAGCCTGCTCCCGCCGCCGCGCCCGTGCCAGCCGTGGCGCCGCGTCCCGTGCGCGTGGCCAAGGCGCCGCCGGAGCCCAAGCGCCAGTGCAGCGGCGTCATCGATGGGACGCGCCAGTCGCGCGAATGTTTTTAGCCTTGTTGCCTTGATCAACCATGGACACGCTCATGAACCGCGCCCTGCTGACACTGTGCTGCCTGCTGTTGCCGCTTGCCGGCGCGGCAGCCGATCCTGGCCCCCGCTGCGGCGGCGAAGCGGCGACGCCCGGCAACTTGCAGCTGCAGGTGGGCAAGTCGAGCATGTTGCGCCTGCCCGAGGCGGTGCTGGCCCGCAGCGTCGGCAATCCGGCCATGCTGCAAGCCATGCTGGTCGCGCCCGACACCTTGTATCTGGTCGGTGTCGACGTGGGCAGCACGAATATGATCGTCCAGGGCAGGAGCGGCGTGTGCAGCGTGGTGAACGTCAGTGTCAGCATGGACCCGTCCGGCCTGCAAACGACCCTGGCGGCCCTGATGCCGGAAGAAAAAGCCATCCGCGTGACGGCCGTGGCCGATACCCTGGTGCTGTCGGGCACGGTGCAGGATGCGGGCGCCGTGCTGCGCGCCGTCGAGCTGGCGCATGCGTATGTGCGCCGCGCCACCGCACCGCTGGCGCTGCCCAAGCCAGCCGATGGCGCCGCCTTGCCGCTCGCGGCCGCTGCACCCGGCGGTGCGGGCAGCGCGAACAGCCGCGTCATCAATATGCTCGACGTCAGCGCGCCGCAGCAGGTGATGCTGGCCGTGCAGATCGCCGAAGTGTCGAAGTCGCTGCTGGAGCGGCTGGAAGTGGGCGCCACCCTGCGCTTCGCCTCCGGCAGCTGGGCCACCACCCTGCTGTCGAATTTCTTGAGCGGCACGGCCAACGGCTTGCTCGACGTGCGCAAGTCGAACGGTCAGCAGCTGACCATCGAGGCGCAGAAACAGGATGGCCTGGTGCGCATCCTGGCCGAGCCGACGGTGATGGCGATCAACGGACAGGAGGGCAGTTTTCTGGCCGGCGGCAAGATCTTCATTCCCGTCGGCCAGGACAACAACAAGATCACGCTGGAAGAGCGCGAGTATGGCGTCGGCCTGCGATTTACCCCCACCGTGCTGTCGGGCGGGCGCATCAATTTGAAGGTGGCGCCGGAAGTGTCGGAACTGTCGCGCGAAGGGGTGGGCATTTCCGCCGCCGGCGTCAGCGGACGTTCTATTTTGCCCGTCATCACCACGCGGCGCGCCTCGACCACGGTGCAGCTGTATGACGGCCAGAGCTATGCCATCGGCGGCTTGATCAAGAACAACCAGGTGAGCAACATCGCGGGCGTGCCGTGGCTGAGCGAACTGCCCATCCTCGGCGCGCTGTTTCGCAGCACGGACTTCCAGCATGACCGCACGGAATTGTTGTTCGTCATTACCGCGCACCTGGTGAAACCCTTGCCGGCCGATGTGGTGCTGCCGACGGCGCAGCTGGCGCCGCCTTCGCGCACGGACTTGATGTTGCGCGGCAAGATGGAAGCCACCGTGCCGCCAGCGCCGCCGTCCGTGCCGCCGCCGCGCGCGGCCAACGGCTTCGAGTTGAAATGAGACGGGGAGACACGCCATGCCGAATTCGCTCCTGATATGGCTGCGGCGCCTGGCCGCGCTGACCCTGGCGCTGCAGCTGGCAGCCTGCGCGCACAGCAGTAGCAGCACGCCGCAGCTGGACCCGCGTTTCGGCGACGCCGTGCGTCTGGCCATGGCGCAGCAGGTGCGCGATCCGGCCAGCGCGGACAATCGCCAGCCTGCCGACGGGCTTGACGGCCCCAGCGCGCACGCCGTCATGCAGCGCTACCGCGCCTCGTTCGCCGAACCGAACGGCCAGACGCTGCAGCCGGTGCAGTTCATGCTGGGAGGCGCCAATGGCAAATAGACGCCGGCGCGAGCGCGGGGCGATGCTGATCGCCTTTTCCATCCTGCTTATCCTGGTGCTGGGCTTTATCGGTCTGGCGCTCGACGTGGGACAGGTCATCGGCCGCAAGACGGAATTGCAGAACCTGGCCGACAACGCGGCGCTGGCGGCGGCCGCCGAACTGGTGGGCACGCCCGAAGGCTTGCTCGCTGCCGTGGACAAAGCCAAGCACAGTGCGGCCGACAAGAGCGCGTGGCGGCGCCGCATGCAGGGCGCGATCCTGTCGGACGCCAGCATCCGCTTCGCCAGCGCGCCCGCCAGCGAATGGCATGCGGCGGGCGCCGTGCCCGACGCCGCCACGGCGCTGTTCGTGCGCGTCGATACGCAGGCCAATGCACCGTCGCTGGGGCGGGTGGCGACGGCGTTCCTGGGCGCCTTGTCGCCGGCGCTGCGCACTCTGGACACGGGGGCGCGCGCCGTGGCAGGACGTACCAGCCTGAACCTGACGCCGCTGGCCGTGTGCGCGCTGTCGGCCAGCGCGGCCAGCCCGCGCACGAATGCGGCGCTGCTGCCGGCCGTCGAACTGCTGGAATATGGTTTTCGCCGCGGCGTGGCGTATAACCTGTTGAAACTCAATCCGCACGGTCCGGCGGCCGAACATTTCGTGCTCAATCCCCTGGGCCAGCCCGGCGTGGTGGGCTCGTCGCTGCAGGTCGGCGAGTCCAGCGTGCTGCCGTTTGTGTGCAGCGGCACGGTGCTGTACCCGCGCATCGGCAGCGCGCAAGTGCATGTGCACCGGCCGTTTCCCGCCGCCTTGTGGCCGGCCTTCAACGCGCGCTTCAACCTGCATGCGGGCAGCGGCTGTCATCCCGTCACGGCGCCGCCCGACACGAATATCCGCGCCTATCCGAATACGGCCACGAACTGGTGGATGACGAACACGCCCGACGCGCCGAGCGCCCTGAGCACCGGCAATCCGCTGCTGTCCGTGGCCGATCCTGAATCGAACGCGACGCCGCCTGCCGTTGGCAGTTACGGCCCGCTGTGGTCGTTTGGCAAGGCGGTCAAGTACAGCAGTGTGAAGCCGGCCGGCGGCTACGTGCCGTTCGCCACCAGCGACTGGGCCAGGCTGTATCCGGCTAGCCCTGCCGCGCCGGCCGCCAAGCCCGGCTACCCTGCCACGCCGCCATACCAGACGCTGGCTTACCAGACGGCGCCGACCGGCAATACGGGCGTGGCGCAGCGGCGCCTGCTGCATATTGCCCTGCTGGCCTGCCCGGTGCCGGCCGGCAGCGACGTGCTGGCGCAGGTGCGGGGCATCGGCCGCTTCTTCATGACGGCGCCGGCCAGCAATGGCGTGTTGAGCGCCGAATTTGACGGCCTTGTGGCCGAGGGCGCGCTGGCGGGTCCTGCGGAGCTGCTGCAATGAGGCCGCCCTGCCGCGCGCGACGCCGCCAGGAGGGTGTCGCCGCCATCGAGCTGGCGCTGATCCTGCTGTTTTTCATGGCGCTGCTGCCTTTCGTGCTGCTGTTCGGCCG
Organism: Janthinobacterium sp. BJB304; assembly: GCF_002735765.1. Lineage (NCBI taxonomy): Bacteria > Pseudomonadati > Pseudomonadota > Betaproteobacteria > Burkholderiales > Oxalobacteraceae > Janthinobacterium > Janthinobacterium sp. BJB304. The sequence goes on along the minus strand of NZ_PDZN01000001.1, from coordinate 104,170 downwards.
CGCGCTGCTGGTGTACACGGCCCTGCAAAAAAGTACGCACGATGCGGCGCGCTACCTGGCCACCATGCCGCTGTCGCAGATGGCCAGGGGCGACACGGCGAACCAGGGTGCCGTGTTTGCCCGGCAGATGGTGGTCGATGCCATGGCGGAAAGCTGGCCGGCCATGCAGCCATACCTGATCAGCGTGGAATGCGTGTATGCCGACGACTCCTACAGCTGCGGCACTTATGCGGCGGCGCCGCTGCAGGTGCGCATCAAGTTGTCCGTCGACATGCCGGTGGATTTCCTGCCCGAACTGACCCGCAAGTGGCTGCCGCAACTGGCGCCGATCCCGCTGCGCGCCAATGCGACAGTACGCTATGTTAATTAACCTGCGCCCCCGCCGGCAGCGCCAGGGCGGCGTCTTCGCCGTCGAGTTCGCCATGCTGGCGCTGCTGTTTTTTCTCTTCCTGTTCGCCATGCTGGAAGTGGCGCGCGCCGTGTATCTATGGAATATGGTGCACGAGATTACCCGGCGTGCCGCGCGCGGCGCCGCCGTCGCCGATTTCAGCAATGCAAGTGCGCTGCAGGCCGTGCGCGCGCAAGCCGTGCTGCGCGCCGCGCCTGGCGTGCTGCCGCTGGGCGGCGGCATCAGCGACGCGTATGTGCGCATCGATTACCTGTCGCAGTCCAGCGGCGGCGCCGCGCTGGCGGCATTGCCGGTGACGGTGATGCCCGGTTGTCCGCAGCGTAACCGCATCAATTGCCTGGACGATCCGCATGGCGCCAGCTGCATCCGTTTCGTGCGCGCGCGCTTGTGCGTGCCCGGCGATGGGGGACGCTGCGAGAGCGTGCCGTACCGGCCCATCCTGCCGCTGCTGGCAGTGATGTTTCCTTCCGGCGCAGGCGCCGTGCGCCTGCCCAACGGCGCCACCATGGCCGTGGCCGAGTCGCTGGGTTATCCGGACAATCCCGGTTTTTGTCCTTGAGCGCCACTTGGCGGCGCAGCCGACTGTGTAGACCTGAAAGAAGCGAGGAAGTGCGATGAAAGCCCTGATGATTAGCCGCGACGCCAGCTTGCACGATGAAATTGCCGCGCAGGGGGCGGCCCGCATGCCCGTACTGCGGCTGCTGGAACGGCGCAGCGGCTTGCGCGACGCCGTCGAGCGCATGCTGCCGGAAGCGCCGGAACTGGTGATCGTCGACGCCAGCGGCATCGATGCCGACGAAGCCGACCTGCTCGAGCGCCTGGCGCGCCAGTATCCGCTGGCCGTGCTGATGCTGCTCACGCGCGGACAGCAGCAGGATGTGCTGATCCGCGCCATGCGCGCCGGCATGCGCGAAGTGCTGCAGCTGCCGCTGGTGCACAAGGCCTTTCACGAGGCGATGGACCGGGTCGATATCCAGGCCGGCGTGACGCAGATGCGCGACGGTAAAGTCCTCGCCTTCATCTCGTGCAAGGGCGGCAGCGGCGCCACCTTTCTATCGACGAATTTTTCCTACGCGCTGGCCAGCCTGGCCGGCTGCAAGGTGCTGCTGATCGACCTGCATGGCCAGTTCGGCGACGCCACCCTGTATGTCTCGGACCAGAAGCCGGCGATGACACTGTCCGACATCTGCGCCCAGATCGCGCGCATGGACGGCGCCTTCCTCGCCTCGTGCCTGGTGCACGTGACGCCGAACTTCGGCGTGCTGGCGGCGGCCGACGACCCCGCGCACAAGGTCGACATGCAGCCCGAGCACATGGACCGCATCCTGGCCGTGGCGCGCCAGCACTACGACTACATCGTGCTCGACGTGGGACGCCAGATCGATGCGCTGTCGCTGCGCGCGCTCGACAACGCCGACGCCATCTATCCGGTGCTGCAGCTGGCCTTGCCCGACATCCGCGACGGCCGGCGCCTGCTCGACATTTTCCGTTCGCTCGGCTATCCGGGCGAGCGCCTGCGCCTGATCGTCAACCGCTATGAGAAGGGCGGGCGCCTGCGCCTGGCGGACCTGGAGCAGGCGCTGGGCGCGGAAGTGGTGCACACGGTGCCCAACGATTACATCGCCGCCACCGATTCCGTCAACCAGGGCATCCCGCTGCTGCAGCTGTCGCGCACCAGCGCCGTGGCGCGCAGCCTGGCCGAGCTGGTGGAGCTGGTGACGGCGCGCCGCGTGACGGAAAGCCGCGGCCTGTTCGACCGCCTGTTCAGCCGCAGCGAGGTTTAGGACAGAAACATATGTCAAGGCTCCCGCCGGGGGCCATCATGGGAGCCGAGATGACTTTACGCGAACGCCTGGCGGCAAATGAAACGGTGCGCCCCGCCAGCAATGGACAAGGCGCGCTGGCGCTGCACGCCTACCAGGAACTGAAAAAAACCATGCACCAGACGATACTCGACCGTATCGACCTGGAACGCCTGAAACGCCTGACGGCCGAGCAGTTCAAGCATGAGCTGGCGCTGCTGGTGCAGCGCGTGATCGAGGAAGAGCGCATCGTCCTCAATCAGCACGAGCGGCATAGCCTGGTGCTCGACATCCAGCACGAGATGCTGGGCTTTGGTCCGCTCGAACCCCTGCTGGCCGATGCCAGCGTGTCCGACATCCTCGTCAATACCTGCGACAAGGTGTACGTGGAGCGGGGCGGGCGGCTGCAGCTGACGGACGTGACCTTCCACGACAATGCGCACCTGATGAAGATCATCGAAAAGATCGTCTCGCGCGTGGGACGGCGCGTCGATGAATCGAGCCCGATGGTCGACGCGCGCCTGCCGGACGGCTCGCGCGTGAATGCCATCATTCCGCCGCTGGCCGTCGATGGCCCGATCCTGTCCATCCGGCGCTTTGCCGTGCAGCCTTTGAGCATCGCCAACCTGCTCGACTACAAAAGCCTGACGCCGCCCATGGTGCAGGTGCTGCAGGCGCTGGGCCAGGCGAAGATCAATATCCTGATCTCGGGCGGCACTGGCAGCGGCAAGACGACCCTGCTCAACGTGCTGTCCGGTTTCATTCCCGGCAGCGAGCGCATCGTCACCATCGAGGATGCGGCGGAACTGGCGCTGCGCCAGCCGCACGTGGTGCGCCTGGAAACGCGCCCGCCGAATATCGAAGGCAAGGGGGAAGTAAGCCAGCGCGCGCTGGTGCGCAATGCGCTGCGCATGCGGCCCGACCGCATCATCCTGGGCGAGGTGCGCGGCGCCGAGGCGCTCGACATGCTGCAGGCGATGAACACGGGCCATGAAGGGTCGCTGGCGACCATCCACTCGAACACGGCGCGCGACGCGCTGGCGCGGCTGGAAAACATGGTCGGCATGGCCAACGTGAACCTGACGCCGCGCGCCACGCGCCAGCAGATCTGTTCGGCCGTGACGGTGGTGATGCAAGTGTCGCGCCTGACGGATGGCGCGCGCAAGCTGGTCAGCCTGCAGGAAGTGACGGGGATGGAAGGCGACATCATCGCCATGCATGAAATCTTCCGCTTCGAGCAGACGGGCGTCGATGCTGACGGCAAGGTGCAGGGCCACTTTTGCGCCACGGGCGTGCGGCCCCGCTTTACGGAGCGCTTGCGCATGTTCGGCGCGCCGGTGCCGGACACGGTGTTCGACCCGGATCGAATTTATGAGTAAGGGGGAGGGATCATGGACCTGGTCTTCTACGGCTTTGCCGTGCTGCTGTTCGCCGCCTGCATTCTGATGGTGGAAGGGGCCTGGCTGTGGTGGTCGGGCACGCATGGCAGCGCGGCGCGGCGCATCAACCGGCGCCTGCGGCTGATGGCGGCGCGCGGCGAGGCGGGCGGCGAGCGCGTCTCCATCCTCAAGCAGCGCCGCTATGCGCGTTCGCCCGGCCTGGAGCGCCTGCTGCGGCGCATGCCGCAGGCGGCGCGGCTGGATCATTTGCTGCTGCAATCGGGATTGTCCTGGTCGGTGGCGCAATTCCTGTGCGGCAGCGGCGCCTTGCTGCTGGCGGCCTTGCTGCTGTTGGCGGCCTGGTCCATGCCCTTGCCCGGCGCCTTGCTGCTGCTGTCCTGTGCCGTGAGCGCACCGTGTTTGTTCGTGCTGCGCGCGCGCGCGGCGCGGCTGAAAAAGATCGAGGCGCAACTGCCGGAAGCGGCCGATTTCCTGGCCCGTGCGCTGCGCGCCGGGCATTCGTTTTCGAACGTGCTGCAGATGGTGGGAGACGAACTCAATGAGCCGATCAGCGGCGAATTCAAGACGGCGCACGAAGAGATCAATTACGGCGTGCCGATGAACGAGGCGCTGCAAAACCTGGCCGCGCGCATCCCGCTGACGGACTTGCGCTACCTCGTCATCGCCGTGCTGGTGCAGCGCGAATCGGGCGGCAACCTGGCCGAGGTGCTGGTCAGCATCGCCCGCATCATCCGCGCCCGCTTGAAGTTGCTGGGACAGGTGCGCGTGCTGTCGGCCGAGGGGCGCATGTCGGCCTGGGTGCTGGGCCTGATGCCGGTGGTAATGATCGGCGTCATGGCCCTGGTCAACCCGCAATACATCCGCCTGCTGTGGACCGATCCCAGCGGCATCAAACTGTTGTGGTACGCGGCTGGCATGGTGGCGCTGGGCGTCGTCTGGATGCGTAACGTCATCCGTATCAGGATATAAAACCGGAGGTGGCATGAGCGGTGCACAACTGCTGTTTTTGTTGATCGTCTTTGCTGTGGTGGTGGCGCTGGCCCTGCTGGCGTGGCTGATCTTCTTTCCCGGTACCTTGCGCCAGCGTCTGTTCGGCGCCACGGCGTCGGCCGCCAGCGAGGCGGTGGTCGATACTGGCTGGGTCGAGCGGGTGGTGCGCGTGGCGCAGCCGTTCAGCAAGCTGTCGCTGCCGGAAGAGGGCTGGGAGCGCTCGCCGCTGCGCACGCGTTTCATGAACGCGGGCTGGCGCCAGGCGAGCGCGCCGGCCCTGTACTTTGCGGCGAAAACCGTGCTGGCCCTGCTGTTTCCCACCGTGCTGGGCCTGTATGCTGCCAGCGCCATGGCGGCGCAGCTGCGCAGCGTGCTGCTGTTGCTGCTGTGCGTCAGCGCCACCATCGGCTATTACCTGCCCAACCTGGTGCTGGCCAGCACGGCCAAGCGGCGCCAGCGCGACATTTTCGAAAACATCCCCGATGCGCTCGACTTGCTGACCGTGTGCGTGGAAGCGGGCCTGAGCCTGGAGCGCGCGCTGGTGAAGGTGTCGGGCGAGATCCACATCAAAAGCGTGGTACTGGCGCAGGAATTGCAGCTGGTGCTGATGGAAATGCGCGCCGGTTTTTCCAAGGAAAAGGCGCTGCGCAACCTGGCCTTGCGCAGCGGCGTGGAAGACGTCGATACCCTGGTCGCCATGCTGATCCAGTCGGAACGCTTCGGCACCAGCATGGGCGATTCGCTGCGCGTGCATTCGGAAAACCTGCGCGGCAAGCGCAGCCTGCTGGCCGAGGAGGCGGCGGCGAAGATCGCGTTAAAGCTGCTGTTCCCGCTGATTTTTTGCGTCTTTCCCACCCTGATGCTGGTGCTGATGGGGCCGGCCGTGATCGAAGTCTATCGCGTGCTCGTGCCGGCCATGGCCAGCCGCTGAAAGGAGTCACCATGCGCTTGACGATATCCCGCCTGGCCGCCGCCTGCGCCTGTCTGGGCCTGGCCGCCTGTACCACGCAGCTGGCCCATGCACCGGCGCCGCAGTGGCCTGACGCCGATGCCGCCTATGCGGCGGGGCGCCAGCATGTCGAGCGGGGCGACCTGCCCGCGGCGCAGGCGGCCTATGAGCAAGCCCTGCGCCATGCGCCGCGCCACGTGAACGCGCGCAACGGACTGGCCGTGCTGCACGCGCAGCGGGGCGAGCATGACGCGGCGATCGCCCATTGGCTGGCCTTGACGCAGGAGGCGGGTACACGGCAGCCGCAGCAGGCCTATCTGTTCAGCAATCTCGGCCACGCCTATTATTTAAGCGGCCGCGACGCGCAAGCCTTGCCCGTGCTGGAACAGGCGTGTCTGCTCGATCCGCTCAATGCGCTGGCCTGGCAGCACCTGGCGCAGGTACTGGAACGGCTGGGACAGCACGAGCGCGCCGCCGTCATGCGGCGCCAGGCGGCCAGCTTGCAGGAACACGATGTGCGGCGCGATCTGGCCTTGTTGCGCGGCGAGGCGGCGCCGCAGGGCGTGTCCGCGCCGGTGCCCGATGCGCCCGCCATGGCGCGCGTGGAGATCACGCAGAGCGATGGCATGGCCCGCCTGAGACGCGTGCCGGCGGCGGTGCGCAGCCTGACCGTTAGCCCATTGGTGCCGGCTGCGCCTGCGCCTGTGGCTGGCACGCCGCGTCCGCGCCTGGAAATTGTCAACGGCAACGGCGTGCCGGGCCTGGCCGCCGCGCTGGCGCGCAGTCTGGCAGGAGCGCCCGTGCAGGTGGTGCGCCTGGCCAATGAAGCCAGCTTCCAGGTGGCGCGCACGCGCGTCGAATACCGGCCCGCGCAGGAACAGGCGGCGCGCCAGCTGGCCCGCCAGTTGGGAACGCAGGTGCAGACCCAGGCCGCCGACTGTCCCGCCAGCGAGCTGCGCCTGGTACTGGGGCGCGACTTGAGCGACCCCGCCATGCTGCACCGCTATTATCTGCAGCAATTGCAGCTGGCGCGCCAGGCGCTGGCACGGCTAGGTTAACACGCATCGGCTGGCATAAAAAACGCGGCGCCTTTTGCGGGCGCCGCGTTTTTTTGAGCGTGCCAGTGCTTATTTAGCCTGGCGGCGGCGCGTAAAGGCGAGGGCGGCCAATCCCGTCCCCAGCAGGAACAGGGTGCCTGGCTCCGGCACTTGCAAGGGATCGATGACGACGATATCGGTGCGCGTGGACTTGGAAAAATTCAAGGTGTAGCTGCCGGCGGGCAGGGCGAAATTCGAGGTCAGGGAAAACATCGCGAAGCCGTTCGTGAAGGCGCGCCCGGTGGCGGGGTCGTTGGTGCCGGCCGTCATGTTCAGGCTGAACGGGTCCAGGCTGCCGACCGTATGGTTGCCGTTGATGTCGCTGCCATTGCTGGCGTCGCCATCAGGCGCGAACTGGAAGATCACGCCGTCGGCGTTCGCATGCGACAGGCAGCCGGCGGGGCTGGCGGCATTGCACGAGATATTGAAGATGTCCATGATCGACACATTCGATTTGTCGCCCATGGTCGTCACGCTGGTGCGCAGGTCGCGCCGTCCCATGAAGCTGAAGGTGATGAAGCCGGCGCTCGACAGGGTCAGGTTGACGGAGCCGGTCAGCGTGTCGCCGGCCGTGGCCGTTGCGGCGCCCACCGTGTTGCGCTGTGCTTCCGCCACGGCGCTCACGGTCGAGCCGGTGCCGTTGAGCATGTTGCCGAAGGCGTGCGCATCGCCGCGGGCGAACTCCAGGGTGGAGCTGGGGCTGGGCGCGTAGTGGTTTTGCGGCAAGCCGCTGCAGCCGCCGCCCGAACATACTTGCAGCACATCGGCGTTGGCGGCCGGACCCGTATTGACGGCGCGCGGATTGACGGCCACGCCCCCTTCGAAAAAGGCGCTGTCGCTGGCATTGCGGTTGGCGCCAGCCAGCGACAGCGCGCCGGCGCTGGTGGTGATACGGAAATTGTTCAATTCGTTGACGGCCAGGCCGTACGCGCCGGCCTGCGCCTGGCCGCTGGCCAGCAGGCTCGCCGCCGCCAGTGCGCCCAGCCAGCCCAGGGTCTTGTTTCGTGTGTGATCGACGTTCATCGCAGCCTCTTATCGTAGTCAGTCTCGGGAAATCCGGGGGACAAAGAATCCAGAATGGCTTGCCTGGACTCATCTCGTAGACAGTGATAAGCAGCTTGCGTGCCACACAAGAAAAGCATATTGAATCAAACACTTGCGTAAAGCGGGCTGAGCTGGAGAGGGTAAAGTGTAAGAAAGGCCGACGCCGCCTGGCGGGCAGCGCCGGCCAGCCTCAGGTACCGCGGTGATAGCCCAGGTGGCCGCCCGAATTGCGCGCGCAACCGCAACCGATGCGCGCCACTTCCTCGCCTTCCGTCAATTTCCAGTTGGTAATCGTCGTGTGCTGCCAGTCGATGTCGCTTTTCTTGACAGGTTTTACCGTCAGGGTGCGTGCTTGCGCATCCGTGTATTCCATCAGTTCCTCGTCGTCGGCGATGTCGAAATGGCGGTGGATCAGGGAAATGCCGAAGCGGTCGAGCGCGCCATAGCGTTGCAGCACATCGCGCAGTTCGCGAAAGCAGGCAAGATCCTCGGGCAGCAGCGGATCGACGGCGGAAATATCGGCAACGGGCTGCCATTGCATGGCGTGGATGTTCAGGCTGTGCATGATAGGCTCCTGTGCCCCATGATGATAGGCCCAGGCTGGCAGAGGGGCGCTGGCACGCCTGGCGGAATGTCCATCGTGGCCGTAAAGTCACTGCGCCGCTTGCGCCAGATCAAAGGTGCGGCACATCACCTCTCGCCCGATCATTGCCCGGTAAAATAGGCCATGGCAAACAAAATCCCCACCTTCCCCGGCGCGCGCACGGGCCGCGGCCAGGTCCTGGCCGTGCTGCTGTCGAACCGCGACCAGTCCGGCGCCGAACCGCTGCAAGGCCGCGTCTCCCTGGCCGCCATCGTCAAGGCGCTGAAACGCAAATACCACTGGCCGATCGAGACGCACAGCTTTCCCGCCAACACGCAGGATGGCCGGGCCAGCTGGGCGACCGTCTACAGCTTGCCGGACAAGGTGATCGAGGCCGCGCTGGAGGCCGGCGGCCGGGAGTGGCTGGAGAGCCGGGGAACGGTCGGGCGGCGGTGACTGCGCCGCAGTACGTTATTCGAGCCGGAAGCCGACCTTCAGCGTGACCTGGAAATGCGCCACCTTGCCATCGACGATATGCCCGCGCGATTCCGTCACTTCATACCAGTCCATGTGCTTGACCGTCAGCGCCGCCTTGGCAATGGCATCGCGTATCGCCTGATCGCTGCTCTCGGTGGACGTGCCGACCAGCTCGATCAATTTGTAAGTGTGTGCGGACATGATATTTCCCCAGGTAGGCAAGCCAGACATCGGGAGCCTGCTTTGCGCAGGTACGTGCTCATCTTGCGCCTAAACGTGCTGATAGTCATTGCGCGATGCAGCAATCCATCACAGGAGTAGTTCGCAGAAGGGAGAAAAGAAAAAAGGGCTACCAGCCGAAGCGGGTAACCCTTTGATTTCCTACTGAATTCTGGTGCCGACTGCCGGTTTCGAACTGGCCACCTGATGATTACAAATCAACTGCTCTACCAAATGAGCTAAGTCGGCAAAAACTGCGCGTTGCGAATTATACGCTATTTAATGCGTGTCAGGGTCGGGCGGCCGCCTTTTTTTGGCGGCTCGTCGTCGCCGGGCGTGGCGTTGTCGCGTTGTTCGGGGGAGCTGGCAGGCACGGACGACAGGGTGGGACCGCTGGCGGCGGGGGCGAGCACTGGCGGCGGCACGTCGGCCGAGGCGGGGCTGTCCGTCGGTTGCGCGTCGGGATCATCGTTGCCCAGCACGGGCTCGAAAGCCATGCCCTGGCCGTTTTCGTTTGCGTAGATGGCCATCACGTTGTCGACCGGCACGTAGATTTCGCGCGAGACGCCGCCGAAGCGGGCGTGGAAGCGGATGGCGTCGTTGTCCATCTTCAGGCCGCTGGTGGCGCCGAAGCTGATGTTGAGCACGATTTCGCCCTTTTTCACGTATTCCATCGGTACCGTGGTGCGCGAATCGACTTTGACCGCGAGATAAGGCGTGTAGCCGCTGTCGGTGCACCATTCGTAGATGGCGCGCAGCATATAAGGTTTGGTTGAGATTTCAGACATGATAGGCACTGTGAGGCGGGAGCGCCCCCGTCAGCATGAGGCGGGCGCACCGGTAGTTCAAAAGACTGGGACAGCGCAAAAAACAACTTTAACACGTGGCCCAAGATGCCCCAGAAAGCGTCGCGAGCAAGCCCGATATCGGCTTGAGTAACGCAGCCGTACTTCAGTACGGCGGGTAACGCCGAGTCGAGAGCGGGCTGCGCAGCAGCTTTATGGGGATATCTTTTAGCGGCGCATGACTTTTTCGGATGGCGTCAGCGCTTCGATGTAGGCAGGACGCGAGAAGATGCGTTCGGCGTATTTCATCAGCGGTGCAGCCGTCTTCGACAGTTCGATGCCGTAGTGGTCCAGGCGCCACAGCAGCGGCGCGACAGCCACGTCGAGCATCGAGAATTCGTCGCCCAGCATGTACTTGTTTTTCAGGAACAGCGGCGCCAGGGTCGTCAGGCGGTCGCGGATTTCCGCGCGTGCCTTGTCGTGGGCCTTGTCGTTGCTCTTGGCGCGTTCGCTTTCCAGCACGTGCACGTGCACGAACAGTTCTTTCTCGAAATTGAACAGCATCAGGCGCGCGCGGGCACGCATCAGCGGATCGGCCGGCATCAGCTGCGGATGCGGGAAGCGCTCATCGATGTACTCGTTGATGATGTTCGATTCATACAGGATCAGTTCGCGTTCGACCAGGATGGGCACCTGGCCATACGGATTCATGGTCGAGATGTCTTCCGGTTTGTTGAACAGGTCGACGTCGCGCACTTCGAAGTCCATGCCTTTTTCAAACAGGACCAGGCGGCAGCGTTGCGAAAATGGGCAGGTTGTACCCGAATAGAGAACCATCATTTTTTATAGTTCCTTAGAAACAAAGGGGGTGAAGCCGCGAACGGCTCACCCCAGGTCGCTTGTCCACTCATGCGGACAACGCAGAAACAGGCATAAACCGGCCTATGGCCGGCGCCTCACTTATTTGACTTCCTTCCAGAACGACGCGTTAAGGCGCCATGCCAGCAGAGCAAAGACCGACAGGAACAGCAGTACCCAAACGCCCAGGCGCTTGCGTGTCTGCTGTGCCGGTTCGGCCATCCACTCCATGTAGCCGACCAGGTCGGCTACCGCATTGTCGTACTCGATCTTGTTCAACGTACCTGGCTTGACCTGCTCGAAGCCGGTAAATTTGTGGATCTTCTTGCCAGCTTCGTGCGGATCGTTCTCTTCCACGAACTTGGCAGTCTGGACACCTTGCAATTCCCATAATACATGCGGCATGGCAACATTCGGCACGACCATATTGTTCCAGCCGGTCGGACGAGTGTCGTCTTTATAGAACGTACGCAGGTAAGTATACAGGTAGTCGCCGCCTGTGCCAGCGGAAGATGATTTCGCGCGCGAAATTACCGACAAATCCGGCGGTACGACGCCAAAGAAGGCCTTGGCGTCCTGCGGCGCCAGGCTGGTCGTCATCAGGTCGCCGACTTTATCACCGGAGAACAACAGATTCTGCTTGATCTGGTCTTCCGTCAAGCCCAGGTCGCGCAGGCGGTTGTAGCGCATCGACACGGCGGCGTGGCAATTCAGGCAATAATTGACGAACAATTTGGCGCCATGTTGCAGCGCTGCCATGTTGGTCTGGCGGTCAGGTGCCTTGTCCAGCGGAAAGCCGCCTTCGCTGGCGAGAGCCATGGCGGGCACGAAGGCCAGGATGGCGAGCAGTTTTTTTGCAATCTTCATATGATGTATGTCCTTTGAGCGTGGCGTGATAGCGGCTTAGTGCGGGTGAAACGTCACACGCGACGGCACGGTCTTGAACTTGCCCATGGCACTCCACCATGGCATCAGCAGGAAGAAGCTGAAGTAAATCAGGGTGCACACTTGCGACACGATGGTTTTCGCATCCGTTGGCGCCTGGGTCCCGAGGTAGCCGAGGATCAGGAACGACAGGCCGAAGATGGCGTACACATATTTGTGCCAGTTCGGACGGTAGCGGATCGATTTCACGGGCGAATGGTCGAGCCATGGCAGGAAGGCCAGGATCACGACGGAACCGCCGAAGAACACCACGCCCCAGAATTTCGCATCGAGCACCTGCGGCAGCATGCCGATGATGGCGACGATGGCGATGCCGGCGATGATGGACTTGACCGTCGTCGACAGGCGCGACTTGAGCCAGATGAACACCACGTAGGCGGCCACGGCGCCCATCAGCACGTACATGAAGTCGGCCGTGGTGGCACGCAGCACCGAGTAGAACGGCGTGAAGTACCAGGTTGGCGCGATGTGCAGCGGGGTTTTCAGCGAGTCGCCCGGCAGGAAATTGTTGTATTCCAGGAAGTAACCGCCCATTTCCGGCGCGAAGAAGACGACGGCGCTGAAAATGACGAGGAAGATCGAGACGCCGAACAAGTCGTGCACGGTGTAGTAAGGATGCGAAGGGATCGAATCGACGGGGTGGCCATCGGCGCCCAGGTTTTCCTTCACTTCGATGCCGTCCGGATTGCTCGAGCCGACTTCATGCAGGGCGATCAAGTGCGCTGCAACCAAGCCCAGCAGTACCAGCGGGATGGCGATCACGTGGAAGGCGAAGAAGCGGTTCAGGGTGGCGTCGGACACCACGTAGTCGCCGCGGATCCACAACGACAGGTCAGGGCCGATGAACGGGATGGCGCCGAACAGGTTGACGATCACTTGCGCGCCCCAGTACGACATCTGGCCCCATGGCAGCAGGTAGCCGAAGAACGCTTCGGCCATCAGGCACAGGAAGATGGCGAAACCGAACAGCCAGATCAGTTCACGTGGCTTGCGGTACGAGCCGTACAGCAGGCCGCGCGTCATGTGCAGGTAGACGATGATGAAGAAGGCCGAGGCGCCCGTCGAGTGCATGTAGCGCACCAGCCAGCCCCACGGTACTTCGCGCATGATGTACTCGACGGAATTGAAGGCCAGGGCCGCATCCGGTTTGTAGTGCATGGTCAGGAAGATGCCGGTGACGATCTGCAAGACCAGCACCAGCATGGCCAGCGAGCCGAAGATGTACCAGAAATTGAAGTTTTTCGGAGCGTAGTACTTGCCCCATTGGTCGTTCCACAGCTTGGTCAGGGGAAAGCGGTCATCGACCCAGCCCAGCGCTTTTTCGGCGGCGGGAGCGTCTGCCGGGAACTTCGTTTCTTTGAAAGCAGCCATGATCAAGCCTCGCCTTTCTCGTCTTTACCTATCAGCAATTTGGTGTCGCTCAGGTACATATGGCGCGGCACTTGCAGGTTGTCCGGTGCCGGCTTGTTCTTGAACACGCGGCCTGCCATGTCGAAGGTGGAGCCGTGGCAAGGGCACAGGAAGCCGCCTTCCCAGTCATCGGGCAGCGACGGTTGCGGGCCGGGGGCAAATTTCGAGGAAGGGGAGCAGCCCAGATGGGTGCAGATGCCGACGGCGACGAGAATTTCAGGCTTGATCGAACGCGCCTCGTTCATGCAGTATTCCGGCGTGAATTCGGCGGGATTGCGCTGGGAATTGGCATCGGCGACTTTGCCGTCGGTCTTTTTCAGCGACGCGATCATTTCCGGCGTGCGCTTGAGGATCCAGACCGGCTTGCCGCGCCATTCGACGGTGCGCATTTCGCCGGGTTGCAAGGTGGTGATGTCTACTTCGACCGGCGCGCCAGCCGCTTTCGCGCGCTCCGACGGCTGGAAGGTGCTTACCAAGGCTCCCGCGGTTGCCAATCCAACTACACTGCCCGCCGCGCACGTGGCGACGAGCAAGCCGCGACGGCCTGAATCGACCTGCTTTTCGTTACTCATGCAAACCCCAATCAGTCAAAATGCGAATCTTTATTATGAGTGGCAGCCGCGAAAAACCCGTCGCCGAAGCTCTATCCCACTGATTGCCGCAACCCGCATCTTTGTACGGTAAAGTGGCAACATCCCTGCGGAACTTCGGACTATGGCGCAGCCCGTGCCAGTTTCTTGTTGATTATCCGGAAGTGAAAAAGCCACTTCTGGCAACCGCAAATTATAAGTGAAGCAAACAACGAATAAAACAAAAACGTTGCTTGTACCATAATTTATATACTTTTGCAGGAGGTGGCTAGTTCTTTCGAACTAGATGCGCTCGGCTGTGCACGAATTGGTCCTGCCGGCAACCACAAGTTGGTGGCACTGGGAATCAATAGTATGATCGGCATGTTTTTTATACATATCCGAAGGAGAAATTCATGGCAATGATGAAGGAATTTAAAGAATTTGCAATGAAAGGCAACGTCGTCGATCTGGCGGTCGGTGTCATTATCGGCGGCGCCTTCGGCAAGATTGTCGATTCCTTGGTGCAAGATGTGATCATGCCGCCCATCGGCCGCATTTTCGGCGGCCTCGATTTCGCCAATTACTATCTGCCCCTGAATGGCCAGGCGACGACCATGACCTTGGTGGAAGCGAAAAAAGCGGGCGCCGTGCTGGCCTACGGTAACTTCCTCACCATTTTGCTCAACTTCATCATTCTGGCTTTTATCATCTTCCAGATGGTGCGCCTGATGAACAAGGCCCGCCGCAGCGAACCGGTCGCGCCAGCCCCGGCACCGGCCACGCCGGAAGACATCGTGCTGCTGCGTGAAATCCGCGACTCCCTGCAGCAGAACGCACGCAACAGCAACAATCTGGCAAAATAAGTCGTTCCGGCACCGGCCGGCTGACCTGGGCAGAGAACTGTATGCGACGATTCTGGTTATTGTTTGCGCAAACCGTGACGATCGCGTTGGCGCTGTACTTTGTGTACGGCGCGCTGCGCCCGGCCAGCCGGGTACAGCAGCTGGGTTCTCCCGCCAAGCCGGTGCCCGTGGTGGAAACGGCGTCGAGCAGCCTGGCGCCCGGTTCCTACCGCGACGCGGCGGCGCGCGCCATGCCCGCCGTCGTCAACATCCTCACCCTGCAAGTGCCCAAGCGCGGCGCCCATCCGCTGGCGCGCGATCCCTTCTTTAAACGTTTCTTCGGCGACCGCGACCCGGACGGCGAGGATGACGAGGACTTGAAAAACAGCCTCGGCTCGGGCGTCATCGTCAGCCATGAAGGCTATGTGCTGACCAACAACCACGTGGTCGAAGGCGCCGACGAAATCGAAGTGGTGCTCACCGACGGCCGCAAGGCGCCTGCCAAGGTGGTGGGGCTGGACCCGGAAACGGACCTGGCAGTGATCAAGATCAACCTCGACAAGCTGCCCGTCATCGTGCTGGGCCAGTCGGAACTGGCGCGCGTGGGCGACGTGGTGCTGGCCATCGGCAACCCGTTCGGCGTGGGCCAGACGGTGACCATGGGCATCATCTCCGCCCTGGGCCGCAACAACCTGCACATCAACAGCTTTGAAAACTTCATCCAGACGGATGCGGCGATTAACTTCGGCAACTCGGGCGGCGCCCTGGTCGATACGCGCGGCAATCTGATCGGCATCAATACGGCGATTTACTCGCAAAGCGGCGGTTCCGTCGGCATCGGCTTCGCCATTCCCGTTTCGACGGCCAAGACCGTGATGGAAGCCATCATCAAGGATGGCCACGTGGTGCGCGGCTGGATCGGCGTGGAAACGCAGGACATCACGCCCGAGCTGGCGCAAAGCTTCAACCTGCAGCGATCGAGCGGCGCCATCATCGCCGGCGTGGTGCGCAACGGCCCGGCCGACAAGGCGGGCATCGTGCCCGGCGACATCCTGCTGACGGTGCAAGGCAAGCCTGTCGGCGACACGACGGAAATGCTCAACCTGATCGCCCAACTGCCGCCCGGCGAAAAAGCTAAAATGACGGTGCTGCGCAAGAATCGCGAAGCGGCACTCGACGTGATGGTGGGCAAGCGCCCCATCCCGAAAGAGCTTTCCAAATAGTTGCTGATCGGAATTTGACACATGCATGTGCGTGATTTGACCCAATTTTTACGTGAGCTGAGCGACAACAACAACCGTCCCTGGTTTGTCATGAACAAGCCCCGCTACGACATTCTGCGCGAGGAATTCCTGGCGCTGGTGACTGCACTCATTGCTGAACTCGGCAAGTTCGATCCGGCCGTGAAATACTGCAATCCGAAGAAGGCCTTGTTCCGCATCAACCGCGACGTGCGTTTCGCGCACGACAAGAGCCCGTATAAAACGCGTTTTTCGGCCGCCATCGCGCCGAACGACATGCGCCGTCCCAGCAAGGCGGGCGGGCCCACGTATTATCTGCAGATCGACGGCCAGGGCAATCTGCTGTTCGGCGCCGGCGAATACATGCCGCCACCGGGCCGCCTGAAGGCGCTGCGCGAGCACATGGTCAACGACGCGCCAGGTTTTTCCAAAGTACTGAAAAATAGGCGCTTGAAGGCCCGTTTCGGCACCATCCAGAACGAGGGCAAGCTGCAGCGCCCGCCCAAGGGCTTCGAGGCGGACGCCGAACATATCGAATTCATCAAGCTGAAAAGCTTTTTTGTCTGGACCGAAGTGCCGCTGCCCGTGAACGCACCCGAGAAACTGCTGCCGACCCTGGCGGAAGGCTTGAAGGATGCGTGGCCGCTGGTCGAGTGGATGCGCGGCGCGAAAGAGCCGGAGGAAGTCACCGAGTAATTGCTGAAGGAGCACATGATGGCACTGGAGCACGCAAGTTCAGGACAGGTGATCGAGGTGCTGCGCCGGGACGGCGACGACCTGTCGCAGTTTTCCGCCATCGCGCTGGCCAGGACGGACGAACTGGAATTGATCCGCATGTGCATGCCCAAGGGCAAGACCATGCCCGAGCATCATGTGCTCGGTGAAATCACCTTGCTGTGCCTGCAAGGGCAGGTGGCGGTGACGGCGCATGGCGGCGAGCACCTGCTGGGGCCGGGGCAGATGCTGTACCTGCTCGGCGGCCAGGCACACGCGCTGGAAGCGCGCGAAGACAGTTTATTGCTGCTCACCATACTCATGCACAAGGCGGGACGCTAGGTTTGCCCCGGCGCTTCACGCCGCCTCGGCGCGCGGGTCGCGCGACAGCAGCTGCTGCACCATCACGTGCGGCAAATCGCCATCGAACAGCACGCCGGCCACGGCATTCGTGATCGGCATGTCGACGCCCATGCGGCGCGCCAGTTCGCGCACGGCCTTGGCGCACGGCACGCCTTCGGCCACGTGACCGAGTTCGGCCACGATGGTATCGAGGGCCTTGCCTTGCGCCAGGCCCAGGCCGACCCGGCGGTTGCGCGACAGGTCGCCCGTGCAGGTGAGAATCAAGTCGCCCATGCCCGTCAAGCCCATGAACGTTTCCGCCTGACCACCCAGGGCCGTGCCCAGGCGCGTGATTTCCGCCAGCCCACGCGTGATCAGCGCGGCGCGCGCATTCAAACCCAGGCCCAGGCCGTCGGCCACGCCCGTGGCAATGGCCAGCACGTTCTTCACGGCGCCTCCCACTTCCACGCCTACCAGGTCTTCGCTCGCATACACGCGGATGGTGCCGCCATGCAAGGCCGAGACGACGGCGCCGCGCAAGGTGGCGCTGTGCGAGGCAATGGTCAGCGCGCATGGCAAGCCGCGCGCCACTTCCTGCGCGAACGAGGGACCGGACAGGGCGCCACCGGGGATATTGTCGCCCAGAACTTCCTGCACGATCTGGTGCGGCAGCAAGCCCGTGCCGCCTTCAAACCCCTTGCATAGCCACACCAGGCTGCCGATGGCCTTGTCTTTCAGCTGATGCAGCATGGGCCGCAGGCCCGCCACGGGGCAGGCGGCGATCAGGAGGTCATGTTCGCCGCCGGCATGCGCGACGGCGGCGTCGAAATCGGCGCTGATGCGCAGCTGCGGCGGCAAAGGGAAGCCCGGTAAATAACTGTTTTCACCGCTGGAGGCCATGGCGGCCATGGCCTCGCCGTTGCGGCTCCACAGCAGCACGTCGTGGCGGCCGGCCAGGGCCATGGCCACGGCCGTGCCCCAGGCGCCGGCGCCGAGGATGGTGATCTTGCGGGGCAGGGCCTTGGCGGCGGGAGATGTATCTGGAGAAACTTGCATGCAACCTCAGTGGGGCGGAAGAAACGGGTGCGGCGCCCGGGCCGGTCGCCCGGTGCGCAGGGCGGGGCTTACAGGCCCCACACTTCGCTGGTCTTGACGTAGCCGCTCTGGCCATCCTTGTGGCGCACCTTGACCCAGCCGGAGCTCGGTTGCTCGCTCATTTCCAGCAGCACGCCCTTGTCGACGAGGATGATGGCGGAGGCGGTGTCGTCGGGGCTGGCGCGCACCTTGAGGTTCGCGGCGCGCGCCACGACGTTGCGCTTGGCGGACAAGCCCTTGGCTTCCGTCCAGGCCATTTCGCCGCTGGCGTCGCGCACCTTGACCCAGTCGCCGTAGCTGAGCACGACTTCCAGCGGCATGCCGCGCGGCGCCACGTACAGCTTGCCGCCCTTGCTGGACGGCGCGTCGTACAGGATCACGGGGGTCGCGCCCACCGTTTTGAAATCGACGGCGTGGCTGGCGGCGGTCGCCAGCAACAGTACGGCGCCGGCCATCCAGCGGAACTTGCTCAAGAGCGCACTTTTCAACATGATATTTTGAACCTTAACGAAACACGGCGGCCAGGCCGCCGTGTCAGGCCAGCCCCAGAGGGCCGGCGGGGTCTTGCCTGCAGCTTAGTGCGTCGTCGCGTCGCCTGCTGGAGCAGCGGCGGCAGCGTCGGCGATGGCTTGCAGACGTTGTTGGTAGAACACTTCGAAGTTGATCTCGGCCAGGTGCACTGGCGGGAAGCCGGCACGGGTGATCACGTCGGCGATGTTGGCGCGCAGGTAAGGGTAGATGATGTTCGGGCAGCCGATTCCCAGCAGCGGATCGAGTTGATCGGCAGGAATATTGCGTGCTTCGAAGATACCGGCTTGCTTGCCTTCGACCAGGAAAGCGACTTTATCGCCGACTTTGGCGGTGACGGTGATGGTCACGGTGGCTTCGAAGATGCCGTCGGCCAGAGGTGCAGCGCCCACGTCCAGAGCTACTTCGATCGCTGGCGCTTCTTGTTCCAGGAAAATAGCTGGGGAATTTGGTTGTTCCAGCGACATGTCTTTCAGGTAGACGCGTTGGATTTGGAAGACTGGTTGCAGGTTTTCGTCAGACATGGAACGCTTTCGTTGTAAAGGACAAGAACGGCACACCGTTCAAATATGGTGCTTGCGGTATTCAAACCGCGCCGGATAGGCGCGGCCAGATCAGGTGCGAGGGCAATTGTATCAAAACAATACGACAAAAAACCAAGCAATTTCTCGAACCCGCTTTATATCAGGCTGCCGTGCCATTTAACAAGGGGTCGAGCTTGCCAGCTTGATCGAGCGCATACAAATCGTCGAATCCGCCCACGTGGGTGTCGCCCACATAGATTTGCGGCACCGTGCGGCGGCCCGTGCGTTCCATCATCTTGATGCGCTCTTCCGGGTCGAGGTCGACGCGGATCTTTTGCACGGCGACGCCCTTGGCTTCCAACAGGCGCTCGGCGCGCACGCAATACGGGCACACGGCGGTGCTATACACAATTACGGGGACGGTCATGATGATTCCTTCTAGTTAAATGCCGGCTTACTTCGCCAGCGACAGGGTTTTCAATGGCAAACCCTGCTTTTTCCATTCGTCGAGGCCGCCTTCCAGGCTTGTTGCCTCAGCGAAACCGGCTTTGCCCAGCAGGCCGACGGCGGTTGCCGAACGCGAACCTTTCTGGCAAACCACTACAATGGGGCGCGTTTTGAATTTTTCCAGCTCGCCCAGGCGTTTTGCCAGTTCCGGCAGCGGAATATTTTTTGCGTCAGGCAAGTGGCCCGTAGCGAATTCTTCCGCGCTGCGCACGTCGACGATGATGGTCTTGCCACGGTTGATCAGTTGCGTGACTTCCAGCACGGTCGCGCGCTTGCCGCGCATCGACAGCAGTGGCCAGAGGAGGGCGCCGCCGGAAATAATGACGATGGCAAACAGAAAAATGTGGTCGATAATGAATTTCACGTAGGGTCCAATGGTTTAAGTCAATCCGCGCATTATAAAATAGAAGCTGGACGAGGTCTTTTTACGTTTTGCTTTTTTGATTTGAACCCCTTGAGAAGATAGAACTATGTACAAAATCGTTTTCATGCGTCACGGCGAGTCCACCTGGAACCTCGATAACCGCTTCACCGGCTGGACCGACGTCGATCTGACGGAAAAGGGCGTCAACGAAGCCAAGGCCGCCGGCCAGATCCTCAAGCAGGAAGGTTTTACGTTCGACGTGGCCTACACTTCCGTCCTGAAGCGCGCCATCCGCACCCTGTGGCTGGCGCTCGACGAGATGGACATGATGTATTTGCCGATCAAGAACGACTGGCGCTTGAACGAGCGTCACTACGGCGCCCTGCAAGGCCTGGACAAGGGCGAGACAGCCGCCAAGTATGGCGACGAGCAAGTACTGGTGTGGCGCCGCAGCTACGACACGCCGCCGCCGCCGCTGGAAGCGAACGACGACCGCGCCTCGTACAACGATCCGCGCTATGCCGGCTTGCCGAAAGCGTCGATTCCGCTGACCGAATGCCTGAAAGACACCGTGGCGCGCGTGATGCCGGCCTGGGATGAGGAAATCGCCCCGGCCATCCGCGCCGGCAAGAAAATCATCATTTCGGCCCACGGCAACAGCCTGCGCGCGCTGATCAAGATGCTCGATGGCATCAGCGACAGCGACATCGTCGGCCTGAACATCCCGAACGGCCAGCCGCTCGTGTATGAACTGGATGCCGACCTGAAACCGATCCGTCATTACTACCTGGGCGACCCGGCAGCGATTGCGGCAGCGCAAGCTGCCGTGGCGAACCAAGGGAAGGCCAAGTAACTTGTTGTCTTTCTTCCGCGGCACAGCGATCGCCCCCTCTGCTGAACGACCCCTGCCGGCGTGGCGCGCCGGCGCCATGCTGTGCGCAGCGCTGCTCTTGTCGAGCGGTGCCGCACAGGGTGCCAAGCCCACCGAACGCAGCAAGCAGAAAGCGGCCGCGGAAGCACAACGTGCTGGATTGCAACAAAAGCTGACGGCGCTCAAGCGCGACATCAGCCGCACGGAAAGCGCCAAGGATGACGCGGCCGATACCCTGGCCGAGTCGGAAGAGGCCATTTCCAACGCCAACCGTGCCTTGCGCGACCTGGCGCAGGAACAAAGCGAGACGGGCGTGAAGCTGACGGCGCTGGGGCAGGAGCACCAGCAGCTGACGGCCACCGTCGAGAAACAAAAGACGCAGCTGTCAAAGTTGCTGCGTGAACAATATGTCGCCGGCAACGAAGACCGCATCAAGCTGCTCTTGTCGGGCGATAACCCGAACCGCATCAACCGCGACTTGCAATTGATGGCGTATGTGTCGCAGGCGCAGGCGCGCCTGCTGGAAGCCTTGCGCGCCAACTTGCTGGCCGTGGAGAAAAACCAGGCGGACGTGCAGAACGCCAAGGACGAGCTGGAAGAAATCGCGCAGGAAGAGCGCGACCAGAAGGCTTTGCTGGTGCAGGAGAAGGCGCGCCGCGCCGCCTTGCTGACGAGCTTGTCGCAGCGCCTGGTGGCGCAGCGCAAGGAAGTGGGCAATGTCGAGCGCGACGAACAGCGCATGGGCAACCTGGTCGACAAGCTGGCGAAACTGATCGAAGAGCAGGCCGCCGCCGCCGCGGCCGAAAAGAAACGCCAGCAATTGCTGGCCGAGCAGCGCGCCGCCGCGAAAGCGGCCGCCGACGCCAAGATCGCGGCGGAAAAGCGCGAACGCCTGCTGGCCGCGCGCGCCAAGGCCGCCCAGGCGCAGGCCGAACGCGAACGCATTGCGAAAGAGCAACAAAATAAATCGGGCAAGATCAAGCCGCAGACGCCGCCAGCGCCGCCCGTGAAGCTCGAACCGATCGACGACGACGAGCCGCCGCAAGTGGCCAAGGTGGCACCGAAACCCGAGCCGAAGCCGGAACCGGAGCCGGAACGCCCAAGCCTGGGCCCGGCCGCGCCGGCGGGCGCCTTTGCCAGCATGAAAGGGCAGCTGCGCGCGCCCGTGGCGGGCAAGATCGCCGCTCGCTTCGGCAGCAAGCGCGGTGACGGCCCCAGCTGGAAGGGCGTGTTCATCCGCACCGGCGAAGGCAGCGAAATCCACGCCATCGCCGGCGGCCGCGTCGTGTTTTCCGACTGGCTGCGCGGTTTCGGCAATTTGATCATCGTCGACCATGGCGGCCAGTACATGAGTATTTATGGCAATAACCAATCCCTGCTGAAACGCGTGGGCGACGCCGTCAAGGGCGGCGACGCCATTGCCAGCGCGGGCAACAGCGGCGGCAACGAGGAATCAGGGCTATACTTTGAACTGCGTCATCAGGGCCGCGCCTTCGACCCCGCCACCTGGGTGAAGTTTTAAGTTCCCACCATTGCTGCGGCAGCGAATTTGTAGATTGCGAAGAATACATGGGTATCAAAGTCAAAAGTATCGGCCTGATCGGTCTGGGCGTACTGGCCGGCATCGGCATGTCGCTGCAGTTCCCGGCCGTGGCGCAGAAAATCACGAATGCCCCGTTGCCGCTCGACGAGCTGCGCCAGCTGTCCGACGTCTTCGGCCTGATCAAGACCGATTACGTCGAGAAGGTGGAAGACAAGAAACTCTTGACGGAAGCCATTTCCGGCATGGTGTCCTCGCTGGACCCGCATTCCGTCTACCTCGATAAAAATGCCTTCAAGGAAATGCGCGAAAGCGTGCAGGGCAAGTTTGTCGGCATCGGCATCGAAGTGAGCATGGAAGACGGTTACGTGAAAGTCGTCTCGCCCATCGAAGACAGCCCCGCCGCCAAGGCCGGCATCCTGGCGGGCGATTTCATCACCCGCCTCGACAATCTGCCGCTGAAGGGCATGCAGCTGGAAGAGGTCATCAAGAAGATGCGCGGCCAGCCAGGCAGCAAGCTGGTGCTGACCATGTCGCGCAAGGGCGAAAGCAAGCCGCTGGTCTTCCCCATCGTGCGCGAGGAAATCCGCGTGCAGAGCGTGAAGGCCAAGATGGTCGCACCCGGCTATGCCTGGCTGCGCATCGCCCAGTTCCAGGAACCGACCGTCGATGACATGGTCAAAAAGATCAACGCGCTGTATGCGCAAGACCCCAAGCTCAAGGGCCTGGTGCTGGACTTGCGCAACGATCCCGGTGGCGTCGTGCCGGGGGCGATCGGCGTGGCGACGGCATTTCTTCCGGGGAATTCCGTGATCGTGTCCACCAAGGGCCAGTTGCCGGAATCGAAACAGGTGTTTTATGGCCGCCGCGAATTCTATGCGCCGCCGGGCGCCAAGGCCGACCCGCTGGCCAAGCTGCCGGCCGCCCTGAAAACCGTGCCGCTGGTGGTGCTGGTCAACGCCGGTTCCGCGTCCGCCTCGGAAATCGTCGCCGGCGCCTTGCAGGATTACCAGCGCGCTACCGTCATCGGCACGCAGACCTTCGGCAAGGGTTCCGTGCAAACCTTGCGCCAGATCACGGCCGACACGGCCGTCAAGCTGACGACGGCCCGCTACTACACGCCGAAAGGCCGGGCCATCCAGGCGCGCGGCATCGTGCCCGACTTGCTGGTCGATGAAACGGCCGAAGGCGATGGCTGGAACAGCCTGCGCGTGCGCGAGGCGGACCTGGACAAGCATCTGAGCAGCAACGATGGCAAGCCGGAAGCGGCCAAGCCGACCATGGAAGGCATGCAGGATCAATTGGAAGAAGAGCAGCGCCTGATCGCCACGGCGAAAAAGCGCAAGCCGCTCGAATACGGCGCCAAGGACGATTTCCAGCTGCTGCAAGCCTTGAACCACTTCCAGGGCTTGCCGGTGCAGCTGGCCAAGGTCGACCCGAAGGTGGAGAAGATCGGCGCCAAGCCGGAAATCGCTTCCGACATCAAGGCCGATGACAAGAAGATTCCCGTGCGCAAACCGTAGTCGCCGCCATGAACGACGCCCAATTGCTGCGCTATTCGCGCCACATCCTGTTAGACGAGATCGGCATCGAAGGCCAGCAAGCCTTGCTCGATGCGCATGTGCTGGTGATCGGCGCGGGCGGGCTCGGTTCGCCCGCGGCCATGTACCTGGCCGCCAGCGGCGTCGGCAAGCTGACCCTGGTCGATGACGATACGGTCGACCTGACCAATCTGCAGCGCCAGATCGCCCACACGACACAGCGCGTGGGCCAGCCGAAAGTGCTGTCGGCGCGCGAAACCTTGACCGGCATCAACCCCGAGATAGCCATCATCGCCTTGCAGGAGCGCCTCGACGGCGCGCGCCTGGCCGAACTGGTCTGCTCCAGCACGGTGGTGCTCGACTGTACCGACAACTTCGCCACGCGCCACGCCGTCAACCGCGCCTGCGTGGAGCACAAGGTGCCGCTGGTGTCGGGCGCCGTGATCCGTTTCGACGGGCAAGTGAGCGTGTTCGACCCGCGCGCGGGCACGCAACCCTGTTATTCCTGCCTGTTTCCGCAGGAACAGCAGTTCACGGACGAGGCGTGCTCGACCATGGGCGTGTTCGCGCCGCTGGTGGGCGTGGTGGGCGCCATGCAGGCGGCCGAGGCCTTGAAACTGATCATGGGCGTGGGCGAATCGCTGGCCGGACGCCTGCTGCTGCTCGACGGCTTGCACATGGAATGGAGCAGCATGCGCGTCGCGCGCGACCCCGGCTGCGCCGTTTGCGGCGAAGTGGTCTTGCCCGCCTGACGGCCGCCGCACAAATTTTTCCCCATATGACAGGCTTTGTCATATTTCCGCTTTATACTCTGCTCTCATTACTCACCTTCTTCTCTCTTTCATATGCAAAACGCAGCAAACCATCCGATACGCCAGCGCCGCGCGCGCGGCTTCACTTTGATCGAAATCATGGTCGTGGTGGTGATCATGGGCATCCTCGCCTCGCTGGTGGTGCCCAAGCTGATCGCCCGCACGGGCGAGTCGAAAGTGGCGGCGGCGAAAGTCGACATCGCCACCGTGATGCAAGCCTTGAAACTGTATCGTCTGGATAACCAGCGCTACCCGACCACCGAGCAGGGCTTGCAGGCGCTGATCGAAAAACCGACCACGGGACCGGCCGCGAATGGCTGGAAAGCGGGCGGCTATCTGGAAAAGATGCCGAAAGATCCATGGGGCAATCCATACCAGTACCTGTCGCCGGGCGTGAAGGGCGAAGTTGACCTGATCTCGCTGGGCGCCGACGGCCAGCCTGGCGGTAGCGGGGACGATGCCGATATCGGTTCCTGGGAACTGTAAGTTTTCCATTGCATGCCTGCCATGACCACCGGTCGCGCACTGCCCCGGCCACGCGCCAGCGGCTTCACGCTGATCGAGCTGCTGGTGGTGATGGTCATCATCGGCGTCACCCTGGGCCTGGTGTCGCTGAATGCGATGCCGAACGGCCAGCAGGCGCTGCAAAAGGAAGCCGAGCGCATCGCCCTGCTGCTGCAGCTGGCGCGCGATGAAGCCATCGTGCGCAGCCGGCAGGTGGCGTTCGAGGCGGACGAAAATCAATACCGTTTCCTGGTCCTCAATGAAAAGCTGTGGCAACCCGTGACGCAGGACGATTTGCTGCGCGAGCGCGCGTTTGCGAATACCCCCATGCTGCTCAGCGTGCAGCCGTCGAATAGCGTGGCCCAGCCGCTGCGCATCATCTTCGGCCGTGAACCGGTCGACAAGCCTTTCGTGCTGACCCTGGCCAGCGGCGAGCGCAGCGTGGCCATCCGCGCCGACGGCATCGGCCACTTCACGGTCGAGCAATGATGCGGCGCTCGTTTCGCCGCCGGCGCGGCTTCACCTTGCTGGAAGTACTGGTCGCCCTCGTCATCGTCGGCACGGCCCTGGGCGCCTCCTTGCGCGCCGTGGGCAGCCTGACGCAGAACAGCGACGGCTTGCGCAGCGCCATGATGGCCACCTGGTCGGCGGAAAACCACCTGGTGCGCTTGCGCCTGGCGAAGACGTTCCCGCAGACGGGCAAGCGCACGGTCGACTGCCCGCAGGGCGACTTAAAACTCATCTGCGAGGAAGAAGTGGTGGCCACGCCGAATCCCCGCATCCGCCAGGTGCGCGTGAACGTATATGACGTGCAATACCCGGCCCGGCGCATCGTGCGCCTGGTCTTGCTTTCCTTTAACGACTGATGGCGCGCCGCCCTGTTCCTGCTGACGGTTTCACGCTGATCGAGCTGCTCGTGGCGATCGGCATCCTGGCCATGGTCGCCGTGCTGGGCTGGCGCGGCCTGGACAGCATCATGCGTTCGCGCGAAGTGCTGACCAGCCAGCTTGAGCAGGCGCGCGGCATGCAGCTGGCGTTTGCCCAGATGCAGAGCGATTGCGACCACCTGGCCGGCGCCGGCCAGAACAACAATCTGCTGAATGGCCGCACCAACCTGACAGCCGAGACCGACCGCCTGACCCTGGTGCGCCTGGCCGCGTCGGAACAGGAGCCGCAGCAGTTGCAAGTGGTCACTTACCGCCTGCGCGGCGGCGTGCTGACGCGGCGCGAGTCGAACGGCACGCGCGACCTGGCCGTGCTCGACACCCTGTGGCAGGCGGCGCGCGACGATACCGATACCTCCAGCGCCGACGTGACCCTGATGCGCGGCGTCGACAGCATGGTCATGCGGGGCTGGAACAATGGCGCCTGGAACGTGCTGACGGCGGGCGCCACCATTTCCACGCAAGTGCCGGGCCTGGAAGTGACCTTGCAGATGCCGGGCCAGGACGCGGGCCTGTCCAAAGTCTTTTTATTGGGACCGGGATGAAGCCGTTTACTCGCCCCGTGCGCCAGCGCGGCGTGGCCGTCATCACGGCCTTGCTGCTGACGGCGCTGGCCATTACCGTCGTCGCCAGCCTGTTCTGGCAGCAGCAGGTGCAGGTGCGCTCGATGGAAAACCAGCGCCTGCGCCTGCAGACGCAGTGGGCCATGCGCGGCATGGTCGACTTTGCCCGCTTCTGGTTGCGCCAGGACAATCCCATGCTGACGGCGCTCGATGGCGTCTGGGCCACACCCATCGAGGAAGCGCGGCTCGACGATTACGTGGACCGCGAAAAGGTCGACACGGAAAAATTCGATGCCACCGTCTCGGGACGCGCGCTCGATGCGCAGGCGCGTTTCAATATCACCAACCTGGCCACCGCGACGGGCATCGTCAGCCAGCCCAACGTGCAGGCGTACCAGCGCTTGCTGGCTAACTTGCAGCTCGATAGTTCCCTGGCGCAGGCGACGGCAGATGCCGTGCTGCGCGCGCGGCCGAAACCACGCACGGCCGACAGCGGCGCCGACGGCAAGACGCCCGCCGCCAAGCCCGCCACGGGCGGCGGCAGCGAACCGGTGGCGTTCACGCAGGTCGAGGATTTGCTGGCCGTGCCCGGCTATACGCCGCAGGCCATCGAGAAGCTGCGCGACTTCGTCATCGTCCTGCCGGAGCTCACGCCCGTGAACGTGAATACGGCGCCGGCCGAGGTGCTGGCGGCCGTGACGATGATGTCCTTGTCCGAGGCCAGTGCCCTGACCTTGAGCAATCCGCGTAAAAAGTTTGTCGATAAGTTAAATTTCCAGAATAATATTAATGCTGCACTGATTGAGGGTGTCGAGCTTGACGTGAAGAGCCGCTACTTCCTTACCGTCATCCGCGTGCGGCTGGACCGTGCCGCCCTCGATGCCGTGGCGCTCGTCAATCGAAAAACGGATCCGCAACGCACCACCAGCCTGGTCTGGCTGCGGGAAAATTAACAGCTGAAAGCGAGTCACTTTGACAATACTGTACATCCGTCACCCGGCCAAGGCGTCCACCGACAGCGCGCCTGCCTGCTCCTTCGTGCTGGCCGGCGACGGCGGCGCCTTGCTGCAGCAGGGCAGCGCGCCGCTGGGCAGCCTGGGCCAGCTGATCGCCGGCGCGAAGCAGGTGGTGCTGCTGCTGGCGGCGGCCGACGTGACCCTGCTGCGCCTGAAAACCCCGCCGCTGGCCGGCGCCCGTTTGCGCGCGGCCTTGCCGGGACTGGTGGAAGAACACATCCTCGGCGACGCCCAGGATTGCCTGCTGGCCGCCGGCGCGCCCGACGCGTCCGGCATGCGCACGGTGGCCGTCGCGCAGCGCGCCTGGGCCGAGGTACTCGTGAAAGCCTTGCTGGCGCAGGGCGCGCGCAAGGTGGCGCTGCTGCCTTCGCAGCTGTGCCTGCCCTTGCAGCCGGGCAGCGTGACGGCATCCTTGCACGCGGCCGGCGACGGCCTGGAACTGGCCTTGCGCCAGGCGCCGCAAGAGGGCCTGGGCCTGGTCTTGCCGGCCCAGCCGCAGCAGGCGCTGCTGACGACGCGCGCGTTTGCCGGCGACGTGCCCCTGACGGTCTATGTGGCGCAGGCCGAGTTGGCGCAGTATCAACAGCTGGCCGCCGGCATGGACGGCGTGACGGTGGAATCCGACCACTGGGCGCACTGGATCGCCGGCGCCAGGGGCGCGGGGCTGGACCTGGCGCCTGCCTTGGGCACGGCGACGGGATCGGCCACCGAGTGGCGGCGCTGGCGCTGGCCGCTGCGCTTGGTGCTGCTGGCCGTGGTCGTCAACCTGGCCGGCATGAATATCGAATGGATGCGTTTGAAGCGCGAGGCCGCCACCGTGCGCACCTCGATGCAGCAAACCTTTAAGGCCGCGTATCCGAACGAAGCGCCCGTGTATGGGCTGGAAGCGGAGCAGATGCGGCGTAATATCGCCGCCGCCCGCCTGCAAAGCGGGCAGGCAAGCATGGATGACTTCACCAGCATGAGCGCGGCCCTGGGCGAGGCGCTGGGCGGCTTGGCCGGGCGCGGCGTGGTGGCCTCGCTGGAATACCGCGAGCGCAGCCTGATCGTCAAGCTGAAGCCGGACATGGTCGACGCCAGCGCCCAGGCGCAGGTGCGCGACGGCCTGGCCGCGCGCAAGCTGGCCTTGAATGAAACGGCGCCTGGCGTGTGGAAGATCACGCCGGCCACGGGAGCAAAAGCATGAGTGCAGCAGTGAACAAGGCGCGTGCCGCGTGGATGGGGCGGCAGCAGGCCGTGCAAGCCTTCTGGGCCGAGCGCACGCAGCAGGAGCGCAAGCTCTTGAGCATCGGCGGCGTGGTGGCGGGGCTGGCCCTCGTCTACGCCGTGTTTTTTGAACCGGCCTGGACGGGCCGCATCGCCTTGCAAAAGAGCTTGCCCGAGCTGCGCCAGAATGCGGCCCAGCTGCAGGCGCTGGCGCGTGAAGCGGGCGAGCTGGCGCGCCAGGCGCCCGTACAGGTGGCACCCATGAGCCGCGATAGCCTCGACGCCTCGCTCAAGGCGCGCGGCCTGGCGCCGCAATCGCTGTCGCTGACGGGAGAGTACGCGCGCGTGCAGTTGAACGGCGTGCCGTTCGCCAGCGTCATGCTGTGGCTGGACGGCTTGCGCCGCGAAGGTCGCATCGCCGTGCAGGAAGCGAAGATCACGGCGCAGACGGTGCAGGACAAAGCGGTGGCGGGCCTAGTCGACGCCAGCCTGACCCTGCACCAGAGCCCGGGCGCGGCACGATGATGCGCCTGCTTGGCTGGCTGCTGGCCATCATCGTCAGCGTCTGCGTCACCCTGCTGGTGTTTTTCCCGGCCGGCTGGGTCGCTGGCATCGTGGAAAAGCAGACGGGCGGACGTTTGACCTTGGGCGACGCGCAAGGTACCCTGTGGCGCGGTTCGGCCTTTGTCGGCGGGGCGGCCAGCGCGAACGGCGCCGTGACGCCCCTGCTGCCGGGGCGTTTCAGCTGGCGCATTTCTCCCTCGGTGCTGTGGGGATCGGCGGACGTGGAACTGCAGAATCCGCAGGCGCTGTCGCAGCCGGTGAACCTGCGCGGCTCGTGGTCGCACTGGCAGGTCAGCCCGGCGGCCCTGCTGCTGCCGGCCGACGGCCTCGGCGGTCTCGGTGCGCCGTTAAATACCGTGGCGCCGACGGGCAGCATGCGCCTGTCGTGGAGCACCTTGCAGCTGGCCCTGGAGCAGCGGCAGTTTTCCGCCATCGGCCGCACCACCCTGCAGATGACGGACATGGCCTCGCGCCTGTCGTCCTTGCGTCCGCTGGGCAGCTACGAGCTCGATTTCGATTGGCAGGGGCAGCAGGCGAGGTTGACCTTGCGCTCCATCAAGGGACCGCTGCTGCTTGACGGCAGCGGCAGCCTGCAACAGGGGCGCATGCAGTTTTCCGGCCAGGCCCAGGCCGCAGCAGGATATGAAGAGACCTTGGCGAGTTTGTTGAATTTGCTGGGACAGCGCCGTAGTAATAGCGAAAAAAACATCATCGCCTTAGAGTTCAGACAATGAAAAAAACATCCGTGAGCCCAATTACCTCCTCCTTCTCGCTGCGCCGCCTGTCGGCCGCCGCCTTGCTGTGCTGTTCCGTGGCCGGCATGCCGGCGCCCGTCTGGGCCGCGCCCGGCGATGAGGCGGCGCTCAATTTCGTCGGCGCCGACATCGAATCGGTGATCAAGGCGGTGGGCCATTACACCAACATCAATTTCGTCATCGACCCGCGCGTCAAGGGCACGATCACCTTGGTGTCGGAAAAATCGATCAGCAAGTCGCAAGCCTTCGGGCTGCTGGCTTCCGCACTGCGCCTGCAAGGCTACGCGGTGGTCTCCGGCGACGGCTATGCGAAGGTGGTGCCCGAAGCGGACGCCAAGCTGCAATCGGTACCGACCCAGGTGGGCAATGGCAGCAGCCAGGTGAAGGGCGACCAGATCGCTACCCAGGTGTTTTACCTGAACTACGAATCGTCGGCCAACTTGCTGGCCGTGCTGCGCCCCCTGATTTCGCCGAACAACACGATCAATGCCAACCCGGGCAACAACTCGCTGGTGATCACCGATTACGCCGATAACCTCAAGCGCCTGGCGAAAATCATCGCCGCGCTCGACGTGCCCGCCTCGACGGACCTGGACGTGATCCCCGTGCGCTATGCCATCGCATCCGACCTGGCCTCGATGGTGAATAAACTGATGGAAGGCGGAAATGCGGGCGCCGCCGCAGGGGCAGACGCGGGCAAGGTCTCCGTGCTGGCCGACCCGCGCACCAATTCGCTGGTGCTGCGCGCGCCGTCGGCGGCGCGCGCCAATCTGGCCAAGTCGCTGATCTCGAAGCTGGACCAGCCCACCACGCAGCTGGGCAATGTGCACGTGGTGTACCTGAAAAATGCGGACGCCACCAAGCTGGCGCAGACCCTGCGCTCGGTGGTGACGTCGGACGGCACGGCCGCCACGGCGCAGCAGGGCGTCGGCAACCAGAATACGAATAACCAGATCAGCCAGAACAACAGCGGCATGAACAGCACTGGCCTGGGCGGCAATACGCAAAGCGGTACCACGGGCGGCGCATCGCTGAGCAACGGGCCGCAGCAGCTGTCGTCGGGCGGGGCGGCCGGTTTCATCCAGGCCGATGCTTCTACCAACACCCTGATCCTGACCTGCAACGAAGCCGTCTACCGCAACCTGCGCGCCGTGATCGACCAGCTCGACGTGCGTCGCGCCCAGGTCTACATCGAGGCGCTGATCGTCGAAGTGACGTCGGCCAAGGCGTCCGAATTCGGCGTGCAATGGCTGGGGCTTTCCGGCGACAGCACCAGCAACTACCGCGTGGGCGCGCTGCAGTCGTTCGCCAGCGGCACCAACAACAATATTGCCGCCATCGCCACGGGTGGTGGCAAGACCCTGCCCACGGGCGGCCTGACCCTGGGCATCTTCAAGCAGATCAACGGCGCTTTGGGTCTGGGCGCCGTGGCGCATGCGCTGGAATCGGACGGCAACGCCAACATCCTGTCGACGCCGAACCTGATCACCCTGGACAACGAGCTGGCGACCATCAAGGTGGGCCAGAACGTGCCTATCCTGACGGGCCAGTACACGAGCACGGCCGGCACCAACACGAATCCGTTCCAGACCATCGACCGCAAGGAAGTGGGCCTGACCCTGAAGGTGCGTCCGCAGATTTCCGAAGGCGGCACGATCAAGCTGGGCATCTATCACGAGACGTCGAGCGTGGACAAATCCACGTCGACGGCCGTCAGCGGCATCACCATCAACAACCGCGTGATCGAAAACAATGTGCTGGCCGACGATGGCCAGATCATCGTGCTCGGCGGCCTGATCGAGGACAGCACGGGCGACAATGCCGAGAAGGTGCGCGGTCTGGGCGACATTCCCGTGCTGGGCAACCTGTTCAAGTACCAGACGCGCGAGCGCAAGAAAACCAATCTGATGATCTTCCTGCGCCCCGTCATCGTGCGCAACAAGGAGCAGAGCGGCAGCCTGGCGGCCGACCGCTACGATTACATGCGCTCGGCCGAGACGGCCGCCGTGCCGGCCACGGGCAACCTGATGCTGAAGGACCTCGGTACGCCTGTGCTGCCGGCCCTGCAGGATGGCCAGCCCGTGGGCGGCAACATGGTGACGCGCCCCGTGCCGCCGGCACCGACGCCGCCAGGCGCGCCGGCCAACGCGGCCACGCCGCCGCAGCCGCTGCTGCAGCAGTATCAGCAACAGCCGCAGAAGTGATGGGGCAGTCATGAGCAATCTGCTTCCCTACGCCTACGCGCGCGATTTCGGCTTGCTGGCGCGGCCCGGCGCGCAGGACGGCGCTCCCGTCGAGGTGCTGGTGGCCGCATCGACGGCGCCGGCGGCCATTGCCGAAGTGTCGCGCCGTTTCGGCCAGATTCAATTGACGGTGCTGCCGCGCGGCGAGCTCGATGCGGCCATTGCCGGCGCCTACGCGGGCGGCGGCGGCGATGCGTCGCAGATGGCCGATGAATTCGACGCCGACCTCGATCTCACCAAGCTGCTGCAGGACGTGCCGGCCATCGAGGACTTGCTCGAATCGTCAGACGACGCGCCCGTCATCCGCATGATCAACGCGCTGCTGACGCAGGCGCTGCGCGAAGGCGCGTCCGATATCCATATCGAGCCGTTCGAGCAAACGTCCGTCGTGCGCTTCCGCATCGACGGCAGCCTGCGCGACGTGGTGCGTCCGCGCAAAGCCATCCACGGCTCGCTGATCTCGCGCATCAAGATCATGGCGCAGCTCGACATCGCGGAAAAACGCCTGCCGCAGGACGGCCGCATCACCCTGCGCGTGGGCGGCAAGCCCGTCGACGTGCGCGTCTCGACCCTGCCCACGGGGCATGGCGAACGGGCCGTATTGCGCTTGCTGGACAAGGAAGCGGGCCGCCTCGACCTGCAGCACCTGGGCATGAGCGCGCCCATGCTGGCGCAGTTCGATGGCCTGATCACGCAGCCGCACGGCATCGTGCTCGTCACCGGTCCCACCGGCTCGGGCAAGACGACGACCTTGTATGCGGCGCTGTCGATGCTCAACGCCACGACGACGAATATCCTGACGGTGGAAGACCCGATCGAGTACGACCTGGCCGGCGTGGGCCAGACGCAAGTCAATCCGCGCATCGACATGACCTTTGCCAAGGCGCTGCGGGCGATTTTGCGGCAAGATCCCGATGTGATCATGATCGGCGAGATCCGCGACCTGGAAACGGCGCAGATCGCCGTGCAGGCGTCGCTGACGGGCCACTTGGTGCTGGCGACCCTGCACACGAACGACGCGTCGGCGGCCGTCACGCGCTTGCTCGACATGGGCATCGAACCGTTCCTGCTGTCGTCGTCTCTCTTGGGCGTGCTGGCGCAGCGGCTGGTGCGCAAACTGTGCGGCGCGTGCAAGACCTTCGATGGCCAGTACTGGCAGGCGGTCGGCTGCGAACATTGCGGCCAGACCGGCTACCAGGGCCGCGTGGGCGTGTATGAATTGCTGCGCACGACGGAGCAGATCCGCGCGCAGATCCACAACCGCGCTTCGGAAGCGGAAGTGCGCGCCGTCGCCCTGCAGGACGGCATGACGAGCATGCGCGACGACGGCGAACGCTGGCTGCGCGACGGCACCACCACGCAGGCCGAATTGCTGCGCGTGACCAAAGACTAGGCCCGCCACCATGCCCGCATTCCGCTATGAAGCCGTCGACGCCCAGGGCGCCACCCGCAAGGGCGTGCTCAATGCCGACAGTCCCCGTTCCGCGCGCGCCGAGCTGCGCGTGCAAGGCCTGGTGCCGCTGGCCGTCGAACCGATCGCCGCGCAGGTCGATGCTGCCGGCGTCACCAGGCGGCGCGGCTTCGGCGAGCGCCTGTCCAGCACCGAGCTGGCCTTGTTTACGCGCCAGCTGGCCAGTTTGCTGGAAGCCGGCCTGCCGCTGGAGCAGGCGTTTTCCGCGCTGCTGGAACAGGCCGAGCGGCCGTATCTGCGCGACCTGATCGCCTCGATCCGCTCCGAAGTCATCGGCGGCGCCGCGTTTTCCGACGTGCTGGCCCGCCATCCGCGCGATTTCGCCGAGATATATCGGGCGCTGGTGGCGTCGGGCGAGCAGATCGGCCATTTGTCGCGCGTGCTCTCGCGCCTGGCCGACTATATCGAACGGCGCAATGCACTGGTGCAGAAGGTCAAGCTGGCGTTCACGTATCCGGCCATCGTCACGGTGGTGGCGTTTTCCATCGTCATTTTCCTGCTCACCTACGTGGTGCCGCAGATCGTTTCCGTATTCGCCAATACCAAGCAAAAGCTGCCCATGCTCACCGTGATCATGCTGGCGCTGTCGGACTTCGTGCGCAATTACGGCATCGTCGTGGCGATCGCCCTTGCCGGCGCCTGGTTCGCCTGGCGCCGCGCGCTGCAGCAGCCGGCATTGAAACGGCGCTGGCATACCTGGCTGCTGACGGCGCCTTTGTACGGCAAGTTCGAACGCAGCCTGAATACGGCGCGCTTTGCCAGCACCCTGGCCATTACCACGGGTTCCGGCGTGCCTATCCTGCGCGCGCTCGACACCAGCCGCGATACCTTGACCAACGTGGCGATGCAGGAACTGGTGGCTGACGCCAGCGGCGCCGTGCGCGAAGGCGTGAGCCTGGCGCGCGCGCTGTCGGCGCAAAAGCATTTTCCGCCCATGCTGATCCACATGATACGCGCGGGCGAAATCACGGGCGAGCTGCCGGCCATGCTGGAACGCGCGGCCAGCGCGCAGGAGCAGGACCTGGAGCGCCGCACGCTCACCATTGCGGGCCTGCTGGAGCCGGCCCTGATCCTGGCCATGGGCGTGGTGGTGCTGCTGATCGTGCTGGCCGTGCTGATGCCGATTATCGAAATCAATCAGCTCGTCAGATAAGAAAACCAAGGAAGCCATGAAGCGTTTGCCTCAATTTACAAGTTTGCTCGCCGTCGTGGCGCTGTCCGTGTCGCTGGCCTACTGGGCCATGCAGCTGTTCAAGGCGCCGCAGCGCCCCATCAATCCACCGGCCGTACCGGTGGTGCAGGATGCCAGCGTGGAGGCGGGCGCCTCGCTGTTCGGCGGCCAGGTCAGCGTGGCCACGGCCAGCAATTACCAGCTCAAGGGCGTGGTCGCCGCCGGCAATGGCCGCGGCAGCGTGGCCATCATCTCGACCGATGGCAAGCCGTCCGTGGCCTTGCCGGAAGGCGCCGAGGTGGTGCCCGGCGTGACGGTGCTGGAAGTGCATGCGCGCCACGTGCTGCTGCGCGATGGCGGCGTAAGCAAACGCATCGACCTGGTGGCCGACGACAAGGCGCTGGCCCTGCCGGGGCCAGTGTCCGCCACCCCCGCGCCGGCACCAGCCCCCGCGCCGGCAACGAACCTGGTGCCGCCGCCGCTGCCGATGGAACAGCAGCGTCCGGCGACCGTGATGCCGGCGCCGCCGCAGGTGACGACCAGTACGCCACCGCCGTCGAATTAACGCTAATTAACGCTGTTCTTATCGTATTTTGCCGATGGCGCCATGCCGCCGTCGCGACAGGAGTCTTCATGTTCTCGATCCGTGCCGTCCTGGCGGGCTGCGTGGCGGCGCTGTGCGTCTTGCCGCAAGCCGGCGCCGCCGCCGACGTCCCCGCTGCCGCCGCTTCCTCCGCTCCCGCACTGGCCGTTTCTGCGCCGGCGCCGGCGCGTCCGCGCATCGCCCTCGTGCTGTCGGGCGGCGGCGCGCGCGGTCTCGCGCATATCGGCGTATTGAAAGTGCTGCAGGAGCTGCACGTGCCGATCGACATGGTGGTGGGCACCAGCATGGGCGGCGTGGTGGGCGGCGCGTATGCGGCCGGCGCTTCCGTGGCGGACCTGGAAAAGATGGCGCGCGAGACCAACTGGGCGCGCGTGGTGGCCGACCGGCCGCCGCGCGACGAACTGGCGTTCCGCCGCCGGGAGGAAGATTTATTGCTGCCGTCGCGCATCGAGTTCGGCACCAGTCGTAACGGCATTTCCACGCCGCCGGCGGCGGCCAGCAATGCGGCCCTGGAAATGGCCTTGAACCGGCTGCTGCCGGCCGGCATGCGCGACCGTCCCGCCAGCCAGCTGCCGCTGCCTTTCCGCTCGGTGGCGTCGGACCTGGTCAATGGCGAGCTGGTGGAGCTGGTCGATACGCCCCTGTTCCTGTCGATGCGCGCCTCGCTGGCCGTGCCGGGCGTGTTTGCTCCCGTGCGCGTGAACAACCGCCTGGTGGTCGACGGCGGCCTGGTGCGCAACCTGCCCGTCGACATGGCGCGCGCCATGGGCGCCGACATCATCATCGCCGTCAACGTGGGCACGCCGCTGGCGCCGGAAAAAGAGCTGGGCAGCGCCATCGGCGTGGCGCAGCAGATGCTGCAGATCCTCACGGAGCAGAACGTGCAGCGCTCGCTCAAGGAGCTGCAGCCGCAGGACATCCTGGTGGCGCCCGACCTGACGGGCGTCAGTTTCCTCGACTTTGAAAACTATGCGCGCGCCATGCGCGCCGGCGAACAGGCGGCGCAGGCACTGGCCGCCCGCCTGGCGCCGCTGGCGCTGTCGCCGGAACAGTATGCGGCGCGCGAGCAGCTGCGCCTGGCGGCGCCGGCCCTGCTGGACGTGGCCTTGCCGCTCACGCGCCTGGCCGTGGAAAGCGAAGGCGATATCAATCCGCGCATCCTGCAGGCGCAATCGGGCCTGGTGGAAGGGCAGGCCGTCAGCCAGGAAGATGTGCTCAAGGCGGCGGCCAGGTTGTATGGCCGCGGCGACGTGGCGCGCGTGGAGACGGAAGTGGTCGACGCAGGCGAGCAGCGCGCCGTCACCATCAAGGCGGTCGAAGCGCCGTGGGCCAGCAGCCGCTTGCGCGTGGGTCTGGAAATGGCCAGCGATTTCAGGGACAGCAATACCTTTGCCCTGAAGCTGCTGCATGTGCGCTCGAACTTGAACAGCTGGGGCGGCGAATTGCGCAGCATGGTGCAGATCGGCACGGCGCGCAATTTCGGGGTGCAGTACTGGCAGCCGCTCGGCGCCGGCAACCCGTGGTATATCGCGCCGTCGATCCAGTACACTTCCCAGGCGGTCGACCTGTTCGACAAGGGACGGCGCAATGCGCGCGTCGCCTACAGCGGCCAGGGCGCCAGCCTGGTGCTGGGGCGCCAGTTCGGTTTCTGGGGCGATCTGCAGTTCGGCGTCACGCGCAGCGAAGTCAAGGCGGACATCAGCATCCCCGCCGACCCGAGCTACCCCAAGGAGCGGGCGCTGGGCACCAACCAGTTCGTCCAGTTCCGCGTCGATACGCTCGATTCGCCCGGTTTCCCTACGCGCGGCGTGCTGTTCGACGCCACCTGGACGCGCTCCGCGACCACCGGTACGGGCGAGTCGGGCCTGGGGCGCTCCGCCATCACGGGCCTGAAGGCGTTTGGCAGCGGCAATTGGGCCGGCCATGTGTATGGCGAATGGGCGCGCGCGCAACGGGGCGAGGCGCCGCTCAGCCTGGGCGGCTTCCTGCGCCTGTCCGGCACGCAGTTCGAGTCGGTGACGGGGCGCAGCGTGGCCCTGGCGCGCTTCGTGATGGCGCGCCGCATCGGTTCCCTGCCCAGCACCCTGGGTGGCGCGGTGCGGGCCGGCTTTTCGCTGGAAATGGGCGGCGGCTTCGATCAGAGCGAGCGCTGGAAAGCCACCAAGTTCACGCAGGCCAGCAGCGCCTTCATCTCGGTCGATACGCGCTTCGGTCCCGTGTATGTGGCCTCGGGCGCATCGAAGGGCGGCGAGAGCACGCTTTACCTGTTCCTGGGACCGGTCTGGTAAGGCGCCGCCGGGGCGGCGGACGCCGAGCTGCGGCGCAGGGCCGTGAAGGCGGCAAATTCCCATGAGCGAAAGCCCAGCAGCAGGGTAAAGCCGTCGCGTTCCTGCGGCGGCAGGCGGCGGTCGTTCTGATGCAGGCGCGCCAGTTCCTCGGCCAGCTGGCGGATCTTCTGTACCAGCTCCTGTGCGCTCGACAGCGACAGGCGCGCCGGGATGCACATCAGGGTTTCACCGGCGCCGTCAAAATGCCCGCTGAAATAATCGGCCACCACATATTCGCGGAAGTACTGCTGCACCGGGCCGTCGGCCAGCCAGTGGAAGGC
This sequence comes from Janthinobacterium sp. BJB304, assembly GCF_002735765.1. NCBI lineage: Bacteria > Pseudomonadati > Pseudomonadota > Betaproteobacteria > Burkholderiales > Oxalobacteraceae > Janthinobacterium > Janthinobacterium sp. BJB304. The sequence continues at coordinate 66,060 of NZ_PDZN01000001.1, read as the reverse complement.
GTTCGAGACGCGCAGGCTGTAGCGGTTCAGCGGCTTGAGTTCGATCAAGCCCAACCGGTCCAGTTCGGCCAGACAGCCGATGCATTCGGCCTGCGTCAGCGCATACGTTTCCACCACCTGCTCCAGGCTCCAGTGGCCGAGGCAGCAGATCGCCACCAGCAGCAGACGCGGATGCGCCACCAGCGACTTTTCCTGCACCAGGGTGAGCGTGTCGGCATGCGGCGTGATGTCGGCCGCGCCGCGCAGCACGTCTTCCATGGCGATGCCCGATGCCTTGCAGATCAGGGCCAGGCGCGACAGCGACATGTCGTGCTGGCCAAACATGCGCTTGACGCTCGACTCGCTCATGCCGATGCGTTCGGCCAATACCTTGTACGTGATGCCGGCGGCGCGCAGTTGGGTGCGCAGCACGCGCAAAACCAGTTCAGGTGAACTCACGGAATATCCTTTTTGGTAAGTTTGGTAGCGGGTGGCGGTACCGAATGTAGCCCTTAATGGAACTTTGCACAAGGTGATAGTACTTTTCGGCAAAAGCGATGACACTCCCGCTTGTGGCTCGCGCAGCGCGCTACAACCAGGCAATCCATCCACTTGTAGAGGTTATCCATGTTCCCATCTTTCCGTTTCCCCGCAGCGCTGCTGGCGCTGGCCGCCATCGCTCCCTTGCACGCCGCCGCCGCCGAACCGGCGCCGGGTCCCTTCTATGCGGGCGCCAGCTACGGCTTTCGCGCCAGCACAGGCCTCGATTGCATCGCCGGACAAAGCGATTGCGACAAAAGCAGCAAGCGCAATGGCAAGGCCTACCTGGGTTACAGTTTCGACGCGCTGCCGTTTCAGGGCGGCGTGGCCCTGCCTTCGGTTGAGCTGGTGGGGTACATGGGCGGCGAGGTCAAGTCCGGCTTCGATACGGACGCCGGCAAGCGCGCTGGCCGCGGCAAGTTCACGGGCCTCGGCATTCAGGGCGTGCTCGGCTACCAGTTCGACGCTTTTACCCTGAGCGGGCGCGCCGGTGCGGCATACACGCAGGGCAAGGTCGATTATCTGGGCGGCGGTTCGGACAAGAAGGACAAGATCGGCCTGACTTACGGCATCGGCGCGGCGTATGCGCTGAACCAGAACTGGTCGCTGCACCTCGACTGGGACCGCGTGCCGGTCAAATACAGCAGCAAGCAAACGACCAAGGTCGACATGTTTTCGCTGGGCGCGTCCTATCGTTTCTAAGGGGATGATGCTGCGGCAGAGAGTGGCCTGATGGCGGACGCCCTATGAAAAGGGTGTCCGCGGGCGGCCTATTTGTCCGTTTCGACTTTCAACAGCAATTTCGCCAGCAGGCGTTTTTCCTGCTGGCGCTGGCCGGACACGGTCTTTACGTGCGCCCCGGCGGTGCGCTGCAGGGCGGCCGTGGCGACGGGGTTGCGCGGTTTTTGCGAGGGTTCGACGCGGAACTGCATTTTCTGCCGCGTCGCCAATGCCTTGTTTGCCATCGGTCCCTCCTTGATTACAGCACGTAGCGCGACAGGTCTTCGTTGACCGACAGCGCTTCCAGGCGTTCGTTGACGTAGGCGGCATCGATCACCAGCAGGTTTTCCGTACTGCTGCTGCCTTCGCTGGCCGTAAACGACACTTCTTCCAGCAGCTTTTCCATCACCGTGTGCAGCCGGCGCGCGCCGATGTTTTCCGTGCGCTCGTTGACCGAATAGGCGATTTCCGCCAGGCGCGTGATGCCTTCCGGCGCGAATTGCAATTTCAGGTTTTCCGTCGCCAGCAAGGCTTCGTACTGCATCGTCAGGCAGGCGTCGGTGCTCGTCAAAATGCGCTCGAAGTCCGCAATCGACAGCGATTCCAGCTCCACGCGGATGGGGAAGCGCCCCTGCAGTTCCGGGATCAGGTCCGACGGTTTCGACAAATGGAAGGCGCCCGAGGCGATGAACAGGATGTGGTCCGTGCGGATCATGCCGTACTTGGTGTTGACGGTCGTGCCCTCGACCAGCGGCAGCAGGTCGCGCTGCACGCCGGCGCGCGAGACGTCGGCGCCGCCCGATTCCGAACGCGAGGCGATCTTGTCGATTTCGTCCAAAAACACGATGCCGTTCTGCTCGACGTTCTGGATGGCCTTCTGTTTCAGCTCGTCTTCGTTGAGCAGCTTGGCCGCTTCTTCCTCGACCAGCAGTTTCAAGGCTTCCTTGATCTTGACCTTGCGCGCCTTCTTGCGCTGCCCGCCCACGCCCGAGAACATGGACTTGATCTGCTCCGTCATTTCTTCCATGCCCGGCGGCGCCATGATTTCCATCTGCGGACCCGCCTCGGCCAGCTCGATCTCGATTTCCTTGTCATCGAGCTCGCCCTGGCGCAGGCGCTTGCGGAAGGTCTGGCGCGTGCTGTCGCCGCTGCCCGTGTCCACGGCCGCCGCTGTATTCGGCGTGAAGCCGAAGTCGCGCGCCGGCGGCACGAGAATGTCGATCACGCGGTCTTCGGCCGCATCTTCGGCGCGGGCGCGCACTTTCTTCATTTCCAGCGCGCGCGTCTGCTTGATGCCGATGTCGATCAGGTCGCGGATGATGGTGTCGACGTCGCGGCCCACATAACCGACTTCCGTAAATTTGGTCGCTTCGATCTTGATGAAGGGCGCTTCGGCCAGCTTGGCCAGGCGGCGCGCGATTTCCGTCTTGCCGACGCCCGTGGGGCCGATCATGAGGATGTTCTTGGGCGTGATTTCATGGCGCAGGGGCTCGGCCACCTGCTGGCGGCGCCAGCGGTTGCGCAGGGCGATGGCGACGGCGCGCTTGGCCTTGGCCTGGCCCACCACGTGCTTGTCGAGTTCGGTGACGATTTCCGACGGGGTCATGTTCATGATCATAGTTAGCTTTCTGTCTTTCTTTTGCGTAGAGTGCCCGAAAAACGTTCAGGGCAAGGCGCTTGGCCGCAGGCAGTACCTTTTTGTACGCCCAGGCCATGCAACGCAGCCATGGGCGTTTTCTCGGGGACTCTTAGTCCAAGGTCTCGATAATGTGGGACATATTGGTATAAATACAGAGTTCCGCGGCGATGGTCAGCGATTTCTTGACCACCTCGGCCGGCGACAAATCCGTGTTTTCCTGCAGCGCCTTGGCGGCGGATTGGGCGTAGGTGCCGCCCGAGCCGATGGCGCCGATGCCGTCTTCCGGTTCCAGCACGTCGCCATTGCCCGTGATGACCAGGGTCGACTCACTGTCGGCCACCAGCAGCATCGCTTCCAGGCGGCGCAGCACGCGGTCGGTGCGCCAGTCCTTGGCCAGTTCGACGGAGGCGCGCAGCAGATTGCCCTGGTGTTTTTCCAGCTTGCCTTCAAATCGGTCGAGCAGGGTAAAAGCGTCGGCGGTGCCGCCGGCAAAGCCGACCAGGACCTTGCCCTGATACAACTTACGCACTTTGCGGGCCGTGCCCTTCATGACGATGTTGCCGAGCGTTACCTGGCCGTCGCCACCCAGGGCGACTTGCTTGCCGCGCCGGACGCAGAGGATGGTGGTGCCGTGAAATTGTTCCATAGTGACCTCAAAAGATTCGTGCCGATGCGTGCAAGGCCATGCGATTGCGCGCCCATGGGCCAAAAGTGGGGATGGAAAAGGCAATTGCAAGCGCCACTTGCCACTGCCGTGCCTGCTTCAGTGTAGTCGGCGCGGGACGAAAAAAAAGCACGCAACCGAAGGTTGTGTGCTTTTTTATGCGCCATCGCGGGGCCGCCGGAGCGGCCGCGCAAGGGGCGGGGCGATCAGTCGCCGTAGAGTTTTTGCTTCAGTTCACGGCGTTGCTGGGCTTCCAGCGACAGGGTGGCGGTGGGACGGGCGATCAGGCGCGGGATGCCGATCGGCTCGCCCGTTTCCTCGCACCAGCCATAGTCGCCGGCGTCGATGCTGGCGATCGATTGCTGCACTTTTTTCAGCAATTTGCGCTCGCGGTCGCGCGTGCGCAGTTCCAGCGCATGCTCTTCCTCGATGGTGGCGCGGTCGGCAGGGTCCGGTACGAGCACGGTTTCACGCAAGTGTTCCGTGGTTTCGCCGGCGTTTTTCAGCAGGTCTTTTTCGAGCTGCTGCAGGCGCGCCTTGAAGAATGCCAGTTGTGCCGGATTCATGTAGTCATCTTCGCTCATGGCGCGAATTTGGTCTTCGCTGATGAGAGGGATGTCTTGGTTGGCGGCCGGGGTCGATTTATTAGTTTTGGTCATAACTTCGCTTACCTTCGATACGACAGAGTTTTCAAATTGATCAGTTGATGCGGCGATACCGAGCAACTGTACAGGTTCCGCTTGGCATTGCTGTCCCGCTGTACTGCGTGCGACCTTGGCTTGCCGGCGAAAGCCAGGACTACCGGCCGGCCATGGTGCCATGTTGATAACTTTTTACCGCTCTATGCCTGTCGCGCTCTGTGCGCGACAACGGGCGTGTTGGGTGGATCGCTTGCATGCCTGGCATGCGGCCAGCGGCAGTTTGCCAGCATTTCATGACAGGCTAACGACATGGGCCGTTTTCGTCGCTGATTTTGGCACGCTTTGCCTTATATTGCCATCCCGATTTGTTGACTAGCCGATCAGGGACGGCTACTTGTTGGTTTATGCCAGCAAGATCGGTGTCGGGCAGCGGGAAAGCGTGCTTAACTTTCCCTTTTGTTTCTGCTTTGCAAAGGATACTTTGCAAAACCCGGCTAGTTTATACCAAACATTGTTCGAGTCCGCGAATAAAAATGTCTTTTGGTAGATTTTTGCCAATAAAGACCATTTTGCTGCCACGTACTTCGTGTTCGCCCCATTTGGCGCCCAGGTCGCTGCCCATCAGCTGGTGCACGCCCTGGAAGACCACCTTGCGTTCGGCGCCCTGCATCAGCAGCACGCCCTTGTAGCGCAGCATGCGCGGTCCATACACTTGCACCAGGCCGCCGAGGAACTCGTCGAGCTTGGCGCTGTCGAACGGTTGCGTGCTCTTGAAAACAAAGGCGGCGATGTCGTCGCTGTGCTGCGCATGGTGGTGGTCGGCATGACCGCAATCGGTGGCGCAGGCGTCGCTGTGCTCATGCGCGTGCTCATGGCCGTGCGCATGGTCGTGATCATGCACGTGCGCCGTCTCTGTCTCCAGGAAATCCGGGTCCAGTTCCAGCTTTTCATTCAGGTTGAAACCGCGGATGTCGAGTACCTCGGCCAGCGGTGCGCGGCCGAAATCGACCTTGGCGATGGGCGCGCGGGGATTGATGCGCTTCAGGCGGCGCGTCAGGGCGGCCACGTCGTCTTCACTGACGAGGTCGGTTTTCGACAGCAGCAGCTTGTCGGCAAAGCCCACTTGCCGCTGGGCTTCCTCGTATTCATCGAGTTGCTTCATCGCATGACGCGCATCGACCACCGTGATGATGGCGTCGAGCATGTAGTGGCTGCCCACTTCTTCGTCGACAAAGAAGGTCTGCGCCACAGGGCCGGGATTGGCCAGGCCCGTCGTTTCGATGACGACGCGGTCGAACGCCAGCAGTCCGGCGTCGCGCTTGCGCGCCAGTTCCGTCAAGCCCACGATCAGGTCGCCGCGCACGGTGCAGCAGATGCAGCCGTTGTTCATCTCGATGATGTGCTCGTTGCTGTCCTGCACCAGGATGTCATTGTCGATGTTTTCCTGGCCAAACTCGTTTTCGATCACGGCGATGCGCATGCCATGGTCTTCCTGCAGTATGCGGTTGAGCAAGGTGGTTTTGCCTGCGCCCAGGAAGCCGGTGAGGATGGTGGTTGGAATCAGTGCCATGAAGGATGCCTATGCTGTAATCGGTGGTGCCGCCGCGCAAGCGGAAGAATGCGGACGATTATGCCGGAATTTTGTAAAAGCTTGCAAATGCGCGCCGATCCGCTTGATATGGATCAGGCTGGCCAACGAGCGCGGCCTACTTGACCTTGGCGCGCGGGTGCGCCTGGTCGTATACGTGCGCCAGGTGCTGGAAATCGAGGGCCGTGTAGACCTGGGTCGAGGTGATGCTGGAATGGCCCAGCATTTCCTGCACGGCGCGCAAGTCGCCCGACGATTGCAGCACGTGCGAGGCAAACGAGTGGCGCAGCACGTGCGGGTGCACATTCGCGGGAATGTCGGTCGCCAGCGCGTGCGCCTTCAGGCGCAGCTGCAGCACACGCGGCGAGATGCGCGTGCCGCGCGTGCTTAAAAACAAGGCAGCGCTGCCATCGGCCGCTGGCGGGCGCACGGCCAGCCAGGCCGTCAGGGCCACGAGGGCTGCCTTGCCGACAGGCACCTTGCGCATCTTGTTGCCCTTGCCTGTGACGATGACTTCGAAGCTGGCCATGTCGAGCCAGCCCAGCGACGCCTCCCGGCCGTTCTCGGCCTTGCAATAATGGGTGTCCAGGCTGGTCAGTTCGGATACGCGCAAGCCGCTTGAATACAGCAGCTCGAACATGGCGCGGTTGCACAGTTGCTCCGGCTCGGCAGCGCCTTGCTGGTGTTGCGCGGGCGCCACGAGGCGCACGGCGTCGTCCACCGACAGGGCTTTGGGCAAGGTCTTGGCCCGCTTGGGGGCGCGGATGCCGTCGACGGGATTGGCGTCGAGCGCCGTTTCACCGCTGAGCCAGTTGAAAAAACCGCGCCACGACGACAGCTTGCGGGCGATCGAGCGCGGGTCCAGGCCGCCTGCATGCAGCTTGGCCGTGTAGCGGCGCACTTCGTTGTGCGCCAGCGCCGTCCACGGCGTATTGCCGCTCAGTTCCAGCAGGGCGCGCAAGTCGCGCCCGTAGGCGTCCAGGGTATGCGGCGACAGCTTGCGCTGCGTGGCCAGCTGCGCCAGGTAGGCGTCGAGCCACTCTGCCTTGCCGCGCGCCGCATGCATGGCTGATTCAGGCAGGCGAGCCGGCGCGCAGCGCGGCCAGCGCGGCGCCGGCCGTGGCGCCGATATGCACGAGGAAATCCGTGCCCATGCTCGAGGTAAACCGTTCGCTGTCTGGCGAGCCCAGCACCAGCAAACCGAAGGTACCTGTGGTATTCGGGGCGCGCAGGGCGATCATGACGGTCGATTCGATCTTGTCAGCCTGTAACCAGTGCACGGCTTCGAAATCGCGGTTGCTGCCGCAGTACGGCGTTTGCAGGCTGTTGGCGAACATGCGCACATCGGCCGTCACATCTTCCGTGAACCAGCCGTCGGCGTGTTCCGGCAGCACTTGCCACAGGCGCAGGCTGACGTAGGGCACGTCGAAATTGCTTTGCAAGGCATCGACCAGCACGCGCGGCATGTCCGCATCGTTGCGCACTTGCAGCATGGCCTGGTTCCAGCCGTGGAACTTGCTGGCGATATCGCCATTTTCCTCGGCCAGGCGGCTCAGCTTGGACATGCGCAGTTCGAGCGCCTTGTACTTGTCGCGCATCACTTCCATCTGCCGCTCCTGCAGCGAGATAGTGCGTCCCGTCAGCGGGCTGCTCAGCTTGACCTCGCCGAGCAGCGCGGTATGCTCTTCGAAGAACGTCGGATGCTCGCTCAGGTACTGGGCGACGGTGCTGGAATCGAGTGTGGCGGTCATTGATAGTGTCAGAAGATAGAAGGATGAACACTTGATTCTAACCGAGAGTGCGCCGCAATATGGAGCAAAAGCGCGCGCCCATGAAAAAAGCGGCATGGTTGCCCATGCCGCCTTGCTCCGTCTGGCGAGTCACGTCACCCGTCGCGGGAGACGCGCGATGCCATTAGAAGTTGTGGTGTACGCCGATGCCGACGTAGTTGACGCTTTTCGCAACGTTGTAGTTGATACTGTCAGCAACAGCGGCTTTTTTGTTCGAGATATCTGCATATACGTAGGTGCGCTTCGACAGATTGTAGTCATAGCCCAGCGATGCTTGCTTGGTTTTGACGACGCCATCGGGCGTTTTCTGGCCATAGCCGGCGCGGATCTTGCCCGGGCCTACGTCGTAGTTGGCGCCCAGTACCCACGATTTGGTGCCGGTATTGATGATTTTGAAGTCATCATCTTTCTGGTGCTGGATCGACAGCATGACTTTCAGCTCAGGAATAGGATTGACCGAGGCAGCAACCGACCACAGCTTGGCTTGCAAGCCATTGCGCTCGTAGGCAGCCATGGCGGCAAATCCAGTCGAGGTGTACGTTGCGGAGATCGAGTACGGGGTCGACGTCGGCGCCACGTTGGCTGCCACGGCACGGTTGCCCGAAGCAAATGTTACCGAGTTGCCCGGCGCGCGCGCTGGTACTGCGCTGTTGTTATTAGCTTCCTTGGCAGCAACGGTGGCGTTGAGCTGGAAGCCATTGAACACTGGCGTGTTGTAGAACACGGCGTTCGAGAAGCGGTTACGCGAGTTGCCTGGTGCGCTCAGCGGATCGCTGGTGTAGCCGGCGACGGTCAGGTCGGTCTGAAAACCGGCTGGCGTAGGCATGCCCGACCATGGTTCGAACGAGGTGCTCACTTCCTGGTATGCGGTCAGGCCACGGCCCAGGCGTACGGTACCGAAGTCGCCTTGCAGGCCGACGCGGCTTTGACCCTGGAACAGCGGACGCGAATTGGCGCCCGACGTGTTTTCTACGGTGCCGGTGTCGGATTCATAGCGAATTTCCAGTTGGAAAATAGCTTTCAAGCCATTGCCCAGATCTTCCGTACCTTTGAAGCCCAGTTTGTTGTTGTCGCGCTTCGTGACAGCGGTGGTCGAACCAGTCGCTTTGCCCAGGCCTGCATCGATCGTGCCGTAGATTTGGACGGACGACTGCGCTTGTGCGGTTGCGGCAAAGGCGCCGAAGAGTGCGAGGGCAACGAGTGATTTTTTCATGTCTTCTTCCCTATTTAAAAGTGAGTTCCGTCCGAGATCCGAGCAGATTGAAATGCGCTGACTGTCGCGTTTCGATGAATGAACCTTAATTCGTCGGCGCGCAAGACGCGTGGGATTGGTCAAATATGCGTGAAAAGATTGGTGAAAAGCGGCATAACTGCATGCCCCTGTTGTATTTTTGTAACGCGCGATTTCTGCCAGTCCTGCGCCGATGGACAAGGTTCTCCCATCGCCACCGTAGCGGCGCCTTGCAATCTTGGCATGTCCAGGCCGAAGGATTGTTGCGTTGAATCAAGTTCTTGCGGTCGCTTTGGCGGATTTACGACACAAGGACGTTACACTAAGGGACGGCCTGCACTGATGGGCCTGGAGACGACTCACTATTATTAGAATCATTGACTCAATATCGAGAATCGATGGCAAATCGCGAAACATTAGGATTGATCAAGGGGGCACGTGCTGGCGACGTGGCTTGCCAACTGGCGTTGGGACGGGTGTATCTGTTTGGACAGGGTGTGCCGCAAAGCTTGCCGACGGCCTTGCACTGGCTGGCGCGGGCGGCCCAGGAGGATAGCGAGGAAGCGTGCCGGCTGATTGGCACCCACGTGCCTTTCGAAGTGGCGCAACCGGCAGCCAAGGCGCTGATCCCGTATTACGCGCAAGCGTTCGATGCGGGCCTGGTGCAGGCGGGTCTGGTACTGGCGCAACTGGTACTGGGCAACGCCGCCAGTCACTGTGAAGCCTTGCGCGCCAAGGCGCGCGTGGCGCTGGACGCTGCCGTACGCGCCGGCTTGCCCGATGCGCAATGGTTGTTGTCGCTACAAGAAAAATCATCGGCAACACTGGGGCCGGCCACCAGCGTGGCTGGCGAGCTGGCCTTCGATGGCGACGCGCCGCTGCACGCCTGGCTGGAGCAGGCTTGGCGCCAGGGCAACCATGCGGGTTTTCTGTCGCAAGGCTTGCCGCTGGCGCGCGAGCTGCTGCAGCGCCAGGCCGCCGCCGGGGCGCGCACGATCGCCCTCGGCGCGCAGCAGGTGTTGTTGCTGTCGCGTTGCGCCCAGGCATTGGCGCCTGGCGGCGATGCCGAGGGCTGGCAGTGCTGCGAGCTGGCCGCGCATGGCGGCGACCGCACTGCGCAGCTGGAGCTGGGACTCGGCTATGCGCGCATGGATGCGCACGGCCAGCGCCTGGCCACGCGCAACGGCGCGGCCAATTTCAAGCGTGCCGTGCGCTGGCTGACGCAGGCGGGCGAGCAGGGACTGGCCGAAGCCTGGTTCGTGCTGTCGCGCATCTATACGAAACCGGAATTTTCCCAGCGCAATGTCGTCGAAGCGCATTTCTGCCTGGAGCGCGCGGCCGACCTGGGGCATGGCCCGGCGCAGCTCGAGTGCGGCATGCATGCCTGGCGTAACCGCCGCGACGGCGTCAACAACGATGTGCGCGCCGCGTATTGGCTGCTGCAGGCGCAGGCGCAGGGCAGCCGTGAAGCGGAGGCGGCGCTGGCGAAAATCGCGCCTCGAGGCGAGCCCGGCGACTGGGGCCAGTGCGCCGCCATGCACGCCGACGGGCATGTGCGCCAGCTGGGCCAGAACCACCCCCTGCTGGCGGCGCGCCTGGAACTGGCGCGCTGCTTTCATCTGTCGCGTGCCGAGGCCTTGCTGCTCGATATCCATGCGGCCGACCAGGGCCATTGTCTGTTGATCGATATCAGCGCCACGCATGGCCGCGGCAAGCGGCGCCTGGTGCTGATCCGCACGGCGCAGGAGCGCCAGCTGCTCGATCAGGTAGTGCGCCTGTTCGAGCGCGTCGATTGCGGCATGGCGGGACCGGAAGGCAATTACCGGCAGCGCCTGTATCGCTTGAAGTGCTACCTGGCGGAACTCGATGTGGTACAGGAACAGCAGTTCCTGGCGGCCTGACTTTTACTTCTGACCTTCACCCGTCTACAGCTCGATCGTGCCTTCGAACACGGTCACGGCCGGGCCCGTCATCAGGACGGGATGGCCGGGGCCTTGCCAGGCGATCGACAGTTCGCCGCCGCGCGCGCTGATGCGCACGGGGGAATCGAGCAAGCCGCGACGGATGCCGGCCACGGCAGCGGCGCAGGCGCCCGTGCCGCACGCGAGGGTTTCGCCCGCGCCCCGCTCGAACACGCGCAGTTTCACGTGCTGGCGGTCGACGATCTGCATGTAGCCGGCGTTGACCCGGCGGGGAAAGCGTGGGTGGTGCTCGATGCGCGGGCCCGTCACTTCCAGGTCTTGCGCATCGACATCGTCGACCACTTGCACGGCATGCGGATTGCCCATCGAGACGACGGATACCAGCACGGAAGCTGCGTGGCCCGGCAAGGCCAGGTCCAGCGGCCATAAGGTGTCGTTGCCTTGCGCTACACCGGCGAGGCCGGCCGCATCGAACGGTACCTGCTGTGGCTCGAGCACGGGCGCGCCCATGTCGACCGTGATGCTGCCGTCGAGTTCCAGGCGCGGCGCGATGACGCCGGCCATGGTTTCCACGCGGATGCTGGCCTTGCTGGACAAGCCTTTTTCGCTGACGAACTTGACGAAGGCGCGCGCGCCGTTGCCGCACTGTTCCACTTCGCCGCCATCGTTGTTATAGATGCGGTAGCGGAAATCGCAGCCGGGCAGGCGCGGCTTTTCCACCACGAGGATCTGGTCGGCGCCGATGCCGAAACGGCGGTCGGCCAGGCGTTGCCATTGGGCCGGCGTAAAGTCGATGTCCTGATTGATGGCGTCGATGACGATGAAGTCATTGCCCGCGCCGTGCATCTTGGTAAAGTGGAGTTTCATGTTCTGCCGTATCACTTGTGCTGGTTATAGAACGAGGCTTCGCCTTCCGGACGCGTCTTGAAGCGTTTATGCGTCCAGAAATACTCGGCCGGCGCTTCGCGCACGCGCTCTTCGATGAATTCGTTCATGCGGCGCGTGGCGGCCGTGATGTCGTCGCCCGGATAATCGTCCCAGGCCGGGTAATAGGTCACTTGCCAGCCCTGGTAATTGGGTAAAAAAGTGGCGATGACGGGAATCACCTGCGCCTTGGCGGCCAGCGCCAGGCGCGCCGTGGCCGTCAGGGTGGCGGCTGGCACGCCGAAGAAGGGCACAAATTCTGCATCCTTTTCGCCGAAGTCCATGTCCGGCAGCATGAAATACGGCAAGCCGTCGCGCAGCGCGCGCAAAATCGTCTTGATGCCGTCCTGGCGCGTAAACAGCTTGGGCGGCTTGAAGCGCGAACGGCCGTTGCGCAAGGCCTGGTCGAAGGCGGCATTCTTTTGCTGCACGTACATCGACGACGCGGAAATTTCCATGGCCGTGGCGGCGCCGGCCACGTCGAGGCAGACGAAGTGCGGGCACAGCAAGATGGTGGGCTTGGCTGCGATCTGCTGGCCCGGGAAGGCGGGCACCTTTTTGATCAGGCGGTTCAATCGCGCTTCTGATGACCACCACAGAATGCTGCGTTCCCACACGCTGCGCGAATAGGCCTGGAAATGCTGGCGCGCCAGCGCCACGCGCTGGGCTTCCGTCAGTTCCGGCATGCACAGGCGCAGATTCGTCAGGGCGATCCTGCGCCGCGTGGGCATGGCGATGAACAGCACGCTGCCGACGGCCATGCCGAAGCGGCCGAGGATGGGCAAGGGCAGCCAGTGCAGCAGCCACATGAAGGCGATCAGCAGTCTCATGCCTGCTCCCCTGCGGCATCGGTCGTGGCGGGCGTGGGCGGCGCCGCGCCGCGCGGCACTTTATAGCGGTTGTAGCTCCACAGGTATTGCGCCGGGCTGCGCGCGATCAATTGCTCCATGGCAGCATTGATGGTGCGCGCCTGTTCGGCCGAGCTGCTGTCGAGCGACTCGGTGAAGGGCACGAAATGCACGACATAGCCGCGCCCGCCCGGCAGGCGTTCCGCGTAGGTGATGATGACTTCGGCGCCGCCCATCTGCGCCAGCTTGGCGGGCAGGGTCATGGTGTAGGCGGGGCGGCCGAAGAAATCGGCCCATACGCCTTCGCCTTCCTGCGGCACCTGGTCGGGCAGCAGGCCGATCGGTTGTCCCTTTTTCAGGCATTTGGCGAAGATGCGCACGCCCGACATGTTCGCCGGCGCCAGCATCAGGTTTTCGCGCGCGCGCGCCCCTTCGATCAGCGGTTTCAGGGCGGCGCGCTTGGGCGGGCGGTACATTACGGTGAGCGGCGTGCGCAGGGCGATTTGCTGGGCGACGATTTCAAAGCAGCCCAGGTGTGGTGTCAGGAAGACAATGCCGCGGCCATGCTGCAGCGCTTTTTCCACCAGTTCCCAGTTTTCCACCGTCGCATGGCGCGCCACGCGCTCGGCGGGGGCGCACCAGATGAAGGGCAGTTCCAGCACGCTCTTGCCCGCTTCGGCCACGGCCGTGTGCAAGTGTTGCGAAAACCCCGCACCTTGCATGTTCTCGCGCATGCGGCGGCGGTAGGACGGGGAAATGGCGTAAATCACCCATCCCAGCACAGCGCCAAGGCCATGCAGGACGGGCAGGGGAAAGACGGACAAGAAGCGGAAAATTGGGACTAACATGTATAAGCTATTTCCAGGAATGGCGTGTTGCCGTGCCAAAATTTTTTAAGAAGCGTAAAATACCACGTATGCAGTAACCGCTGAGTTAATAGACAACTTGCGATGCGGAATATAAATCTCGCTAAAGCGTCGCAGGCAAAATCCTCTTTACTGCGACAGAACATTCACATAGTAATCAGGAGCTTGCAATGTCAAACGACTATCTCTTCACTTCCGAATCCGTTTCGGAAGGCCATCCCGACAAGGTTGCCGATCAAATTTCCGACGCCATCCTTGACGCCATCCTGGCCCAGGATCCAGCCGCCCGCGTGGCCGCCGAAACCCTGTGCAACACGGGTCTGGTGGTACTGGCTGGCGAGATTACCACGCACGCCAATGTTGATTATATTCAAGTTGCGCGCGAAACCATCAAACGCATCGGCTACGACAACACGGAATACGGTATCGACTACAAGGGTTGCGCCGTGCTGGTGGCCTACGACAAGCAGTCGCCGGACATCGCGCAAGGCGTCGATGAAGGTGCTGGCATTGACCTGGATCAAGGCGCCGGCGATCAGGGCCTGATGTTCGGCTACGCCTGCGATGAAACGGCCGAGCTGATGCCCGCCGCCATCCACTACGCGCACCGCCTGGTCGAGCGCCAGTCACAACTGCGCAAGGATGGCCGTCTGCCATGGCTGCGTCCGGATGCGAAATCGCAAGTAACCCTGCGCTACGTCGATGGCCGCCCCGTCGGCGTGCACACGGTGGTGCTGTCGACCCAGCATGCGCCGGAAATCTCGCACAAGCAGATCGAAGAAGCCGTCATCGAAGAAATCATCAAGCCCATCCTGCCGCGCGAATGGCTGACGGAGACCAAATTCCTCGTCAACCCGACGGGCCGTTTCGTCATCGGCGGTCCGCAAGGCGATTGCGGCTTGACCGGGCGCAAGATCATCGTCGACACCTACGGTGGCGCGGCCCCGCACGGCGGCGGCGCGTTCTCGGGCAAGGACCCATCGAAAGTCGACCGTTCGGCAGCGTATGCGGCCCGCTATGTGGCGAAAAACATCGTCGCGGCCGGCCTGGCGCGTCAATGCCAGGTGCAGGTCAGCTACGCCATCGGCGTGGCCAAGCCGATCAACATCACCGTCTACACGGAAGGCACGGGCGTAATTCCCGACGCGGAAATCGCCAAGCTGGTGCTGGCGCACTTTGATCTGCGTCCAAAAGGCATCGTGCAAATGCTCGACCTGCTGCGCCCGATCTACCAGAAGAGCGCCGCCTACGGCCACTTCGGCCGCGAAGAGCCGGAATTCACGTGGGAGCGCACGGACAAGGTCGCCCTGCTGCGCGACGCTGCCGGCCTGAAGTAATCTAGTCAGATGTGCAAGAAAAGCGCCCCGGCCGCCAGGCTGCGGGCGCTTTTTTTATGTGTTGTTACGTGGCAATGTATGGCGAACAAGCTGGCGCGCCGGCATTGACGATGTTAAAATCCACCGTCCGAGGAGCGTTGCGACGAAGAAATTCGCCAGGCTCGGAATATCCTGCAACCGCGCTCACGTACCTTTTTCAACAACTGAAAGGAGGGCGTGATGAACGCCGTACTCAAATCGCAATACGACTACACCATCGCCGATATCACCTTGGCCGCATGGGGCGACAAAGAAATCAAGATTGCTGAAACGGAAATGCCTGGCCTGATGGCCATCCGCGAAGAATTCGCGGCAGCGCAGCCTCTGAAAGGCGCGCGCATCACCGGTTCCATCCACATGACCATCCAGACCGCCGTGCTGATCCAGACCCTGGAAGCACTGGGCGCGCAAGTGCGTTGGGCATCGTGCAACATTTACTCCACGCAAGATCACGCTGCCGCCGCCATCGCTGCCGCCGGCACGCCGGTGTTCGCCGTCAAGGGCGAGTCGCTGGACGACTACTGGGAATACACGCACCGCATCTTCGAATGGCCGGATGCGGACGGCAAGGCTGTCTACTCGAACATGATCCTCGACGATGGCGGCGATGCGACCCTGCTGCTGCACCTGGGCGTGCGCGCGGAAACCGACCTGTCGGTGCTGGCCAACCCTGGTTCGGACGAAGAAATCTGCCTGTTCAACTCGATCAAGAAGCACTTGCTGGCCGACCCGACCTGGTACTCGAAGCGCCTGCCGGAAATCTTGGGCGTGACGGAAGAAACGACGACCGGCGTGCACCGCCTGTACCAGATGCACAAGGAAGGCAAGCTGGCTTTCCCTGCGATCAACGTCAACGATTCCGTCACGAAATCGAAATTCGACAACCTGTATGGCTGCCGCGAGTCCTTGGTCGATGGCATCAAGCGCGCCACCGACGTGATGATCGCCGGTAAAGTGGCCGTCATCGCCGGTTACGGTGACGTGGGCAAGGGTTCGGCGCAAGCCATGCGCGCCTTGTCGGCGCAAGTGTGGGTGACGGAAGTCGACCCGATCTGCGCACTGCAGGCGGCGATGGAAGGCTACCGCGTGGTGACGATGGATTACGCGTGCGAACACGGCGACATCTTCGTCACCTGCACCGGCAACTATCACATCCTGACGCACGATCACCTGACGCGCATGAAAGACCAGGCCATAGTCTGCAACATTGGTCACTTTGACAATGAAATCGATGTCGCTTCGTTGAAACAATACGAGTGGGAAAACATTAAGCCGCAAGTCGACCACATCATCTTCCCGTCGGGCCGCCGCATCATCCTGCTGGCCGAAGGCCGTTTGGTCAACCTCGGTTGCGGCACGGGCCACCCGTCGTACGTGATGAGCTCGTCGTTTGCCAACCAGACGATCGCCCAGATCGAGCTGTACGCGAACACGGCCAACTACCCGGTCGGCGTGTACACCCTGCCAAAACACCTGGATGAAAAAGTCGCCCGTTTGCAACTCAAAAAGTTGAATGCGCAGCTGACGGAACTGACGCAAGAGCAAGCCGACTACATTGGCGTGCGCACGGAAGGTCCATACAAGCCCGAGCACTACCGCTATTAATCGGTTGCTTGCCTCGGGAACCTGCTCGCTACGGTTCCTGAGGCAACAAGACTGATCGGTGTACTTTGAAAAGGCCGGCTATGCCGGCTTGCTCCTCTTTTTTGACAGGCTAGAGAAATGCGCTTGCTACTGATTTGGTTTATCAATGCGGCAGCCCTGTTTGCCGTCCCCTACCTGATGCACTCGGTGACGATGAGCAGCGGCTGGACCGCGCTGCTGGCCGCCGCCGTGCTGGGGCTGGTCAATGCGCTGATCCGCCCTTTGCTGATCCTGCTGACCCTGCCCGTGACGTTCCTGTCGCTGGGCCTGTTCATTTTGATCATCAATGGCTTCCTATTCTGGCTGGTGGCGCAGGTGATCGATGGTTTCCATGTCGCCAGTTTCTGGTCTGCCGTGGGCGGCGCCATTCTGTACAGCATCATTTCCTGGGCCCTGTCGACCTTACTTTTGAGTAATGACGATGGAAAAGCATAATTTCAGTATTGAGTTTTTCCCGCCTAAAACCCCGGAAGGGGCGGAAAAGCTGCGCGCCACACGCGTCAAGTTGTCTGAATTGCATCCGAAGTATTTCTCGGTGACGTTCGGCGCGGGCGGCACGACGCAGCAGGGCACCCTGGACACCGTGCGCGAAATCCTGGCGGCCGGCGAACAGGCCGCACCCCATCTGTCTTGCGTGGGCGGTTCGCGCGAATCGATCCGCGCCGTGCTGGCCGACTTCAAGGCGGCCGGCGTGAAGCGTATCGTGGCCTTGCGCGGCGACTTGCCCAGCGGCTACGGCGCCTCGGGCGAGTTCCGTTACGCCAACGAGCTGGTGGAATTCATCCGCGCCGAGACGGGCGACCATTTTCATATCGAAGTGGCCGCCTATCCGGAGGTGCATCCGCAAGCCCGTTCGCCGCAAGACGACCTGAACGCGTTCGCGCGCAAGGTGCAGGCCGGCGCCAATGCCGCCATCACCCAGTACTTCTACAATGCCGACGCGTATTTCCAGTTTGTCGAGCAGACGCAGAAGATGGGCATCAACGTGCCCATCGTGGCCGGCATCATGCCGATCACGAACTACACGCAGCTGATGCGCTTTTCGGACATGTGCGGCGCGGAAATTCCACGCTGGGTGCGTCTGAAACTGGCCAGCTTCGGCGACGACAGCGCGTCCATCAAGGCTTTTGGCCTGGACGTGGTGACGGGGCTGTGCGAACGCCTGTTGGAAGGCGGCGCGCCAGGCTTGCATTTCTATAGCATGAACCAGGCGGCGCCCACGACGGCCTTGTGGCAGCGCCTGGTGAAATAAACCGTCCTGACTTGTCAGAACAGATCGCCCTCGGTCACGATGTGATCGAGGGCGATGTCGTATTCGCCGTTGGGAAAACTTGCCGCCAGGCAGGCATACGCGATGCCGAGCGTACGCGGACGGGGTGTTTGGGCCAGCGTGCGGTCGTAATAGCCGCCGCCATAGCCGAGGCGAAAGCGTTCCTGGTTAAAACCCAGGCAGGGCACCAGCAGGGCGGCCGGCGCCGGGCGCAGGCGCAATTGCGCGGGCACGGCCACGCCCATGCCATCCTTGACCATGGGCTCGCCCGGCGTCCAGTCGGAAAATGCCAGCGGCGCATGTTTTTCCAGCACCACGGGCAAGCTTAATTGCACGCCGCGCGCGGCCAGCTGCGCATATGCCTCGTGCAAGTCCGGCTCGCCGTGCAGGGGCCAGTACACGCCCAGTTCCTTGACGTTTTCCCCGGCGCACCAGTCGAGCAGGCGCTGCGCGATGGCCGTATCCCACCTTACTCGCGTGGTCTCGGGCAGGGCGCGCCTGGCCGCCAGCAAGGCTTTGCGCAAGCCGGCTTTTTCCTGTGGCGCAATGGGTGGCCGTGTAGCCGGATCACATGTTATTCTAGGGTCGCTATTCATATCACCATCAAGTTAAGATTGAGAGTCGTACATTGATTTCCCCACTGAAATGGATTGCCGGCACGATGCTGTGTGTTGCATCGGCCTTGTCTCCCCTGGCCGCCCTGGCCCAGGTATCGACCACCGTCTCCCCAGCCGCCCCCGACACGCGCAGCGAGGACGATGCCTTCCTGCTGCTGCGCGACGCCGCGCGCAAGGATGACGCCGAAAAAGCCGACTTTTATGCGGGGCGCCTGACGAATTACCAGATTCCATCGTATGTTGACTATTATCGGCTGAAACCGCGCATCAAACTGCTGACCGAGGCGCAATTTCGCGATTACCTGAACCGCTACAAGGGCAGCGCCATCGCCGACCGTTTCCGCAACGACTGGCTGCTGGAACTGGGCCGCAAGCGCGACTGGGTCGTGTTCGATGAACAATATCCGCAATTCGCCCTCGACGACGATACCCAGCTCAAGTGCTATGCGCTGATGTCGCGCGCCGCCAAGGGCCAGAACGTGGCGTCCGAGGCGCGCAAGCTGCTCGTCTCGCCACCGGGCTATGGCGAAGCGTGCGGCAGCCTGATCGCGGCATTGGCGCAAAACGGCCAGTTCGACACGAACGACCTGTGGGCGCAGATCCGCCTGGCGGGCCAGACCAACGCCACGGGTCCGGCTCGCCGTATCGCGCTGCTGCTGGGCGCCTCCGACGCGAAGATGGCGCAAGCGATCGATTTGCCCGCGCTGGTGCTGGCCAAGGGCCCGGGCGCCAGTCGCGCCGACCACGAGATGTACCTCGTGGCCGTCGGCCGCATGGCGAAAAGCACATTAAAACTGGGCGTGGTGGCGCTGCAAAAGGCGAGTGCGCAGCTGACGGCGCAGGAACAGGCCATCGGCTGGGCCAGCCTGGCCTTGCAGGCGTCGTATTCGCTGGCGCCGGAAGCATTTGAATATTGGCAAAAAACCAATGGCGCACCGTTGACCCAGGAGCAGATGCAATGGAAGGCGCGTATCGCCTTGCGTGAAGGCAACTGGCCCCAGGTGAAGGCGGCGATTCAGGCCATGCCGGCCTCGCTGCGCACGGACCCGACTTGGGTCTACTGGCTGGCGCGCGCGCAGCAGGCGGAAACGCCGGGCCGCCCGAATGCGCAGGCCGATGCCTTGTACCGCACGATCAGCGATCAATCGAATTTCTACGGCTTGCTGGCCAATGAAGAGCTGGGCAACCACCTGGTCTTGCCGCCGCCGGGCCAGCCCGTCACGCCGGCGGAAATCGCCGCCATGGCCGCCAATCCGGGCTTGCAGCGTGCCTTGAAGTTTTTCAATATGCGCTTGCGCTTCGAGGGCACGCGCGAGTGGAATTGGGAGTTGCGTTCGATGACGGACCGGCAACATCTGGCCGCCGCGGAATTTGCGCGCCAGAACAATGTGCTCGACCGCATGGTCAACACCTCGGACCGCACGCGCCTGGAAGTGGACTATACGCAACGCTATCCGACGCCGCACGACGACGTCATGCATCCGGCCACGCAAACCCTGGGCCTGGATAAGGCCTGGGTGTACGGCTTGATCCGCCAGGAATCGCGCTTCATCATGGATGCGCAGTCGCACGTGGGCGCGTCCGGTTTGATGCAGGTCATGCCGTCGACGGCCCGTTATGTCGCCAAGAAGATCGGCCTGACCGATTTCGTCACGGAAACCTTGAGCGATGTGCGCACCAACGTCTTGCTGGGCACGAACTACCTGAACATGGTGCTCGGTGGCCTGGACGGTTCGCAAGTGCTGGCCAGCGCCGCCTACAACGCGGGGCCGGGGCGCTTGCGCATCTGGCGCGCCACCATGACGCGTCCGCTGGAAGGCGCCATCTTTGCCGAGATCATTCCCTACACGGAAACGCGCGGCTACGTGAAAAACGTGATGGCCAACGCCACGTATTACGCGGCCCTGTTCGAAAAAAGCCCGCAGTCGCTGAAAGCGCGCCTGGGCACCGTGGGGCCGAAGAATAGCGCTGTTTCTGCCGATTTGCCATCATCCAACTAAAGCTAGCCGACCATGCAAACGACCATCCTTGATCCCAGCCTGACGCAAACCCTGGCCGCCGCGCGCGAGCCGGGCCTGACTCTCATCATCGGCAACAAGAATTACTCGTCATGGTCGATGCGCCCGTGGGTGGCCATGACGGCCTTCGGCATTCCGTTCCATGAAGTGCGCGTGCTGCTCGACCAGAGCGATACGGCCACCAAAATTGCCGAATATTCGGCCTGCGGCCGGGTGCCCGTGCTGCTGGCGGGCGAGATCACGATCTGGGACAGCCTGGCCATCTGCGAATACCTGGCCGAGCAGTTTCCTGACAAACACATGTGGCCGCAAGACGTGGCCGCGCGCGCCATGGCGCGTTGTGTCTGTGCGGAAATGCATTCGGGCTTTACCGGCTTGCGCACGGACATGTCGATGAATATCAAGGCGAAGTTGCCGGGACGGGGCCGCACGGCCGCCGCGCAGGCCGACATCGGCCGCATCAGCGAAATCTGGGAAGAGTGCTTGTCGCGCTTTGGCCATCACCAGTTCCTGTTTGGCGAGTTTTCCATCGCCGATGCGTATTTCGCCCCCGTCGTCATGCGTTTCCGCACGTATGGCGTGTCGCTGGCGCCGGCCCTGAACGCCTACTGCGAGCGCGTGCAGGCGCACCCTGCCGTGGCCCGCTGGATCGCGGAAGCGCTGGCGGAAACGGAAACAGCGCCCAAGCACGACGCGGAACTCCCCGATTAAAGAAAAGTGACCATGAAGATTTACACGGTCGGTGGCGCGGTGCGCGACCAACTGCTGGGCTTGCCCGTGAAAGACCACGACCACGTCGTCGTGGGCGCCACGCCGGAAGACATGCTGCGCCAGGGCTTCCGGCCCGTCGGCAAGGATTTTCCCGTGTTTTTGCACCCGAAGACGCAGGAAGAATACGCCTTGGCCCGCACGGAACGCAAGACGGCCCCCGGCTACCGCGGTTTCGTCTTCCACACGGCGCCCGACGTCACGCTGGAAGACGATCTGGTGCGGCGCGATCTGACCATCAACGCCATCGCGCAAGCCGAGGACGGGACGTTGACCGACCCGTTCGGCGGCGTCGCGGATATCGGGAACAAGATCTTCCGCCACGTCTCCGACGCGTTCGGCGAAGACCCCGTGCGCATCCTGCGTCTGGCCCGCTTTGCGGCCCGTTTTCATACTTTCACTGTCGCACCGGCCACCATGGCGCTGATGCGCCAGATGGTGGCCAACGGCGAAGTCGACGCCCTGGTGGCCGAGCGCGTGTGGCAGGAAGTGGCCAAGGGACTGATGGAAAGCCATCCTGCGCGCATGCTGACGGTGCTGCACGAGTGCGGCGCACTGGCGCGCATCATGGGGGAAATTACCATCAGCGAGCGCTTGCTGCAGGTCGTCGACCACGCGGCCGCGCAAGGTCATGACTTGCCCGTGCGCTTTGCCGCCTTGATGCTGCATTTGAGCAAGGATGCCATCGAGCAGCTGAGCGAGCGCCTGCGCGTGCCCAACGAGTGCCGCGAACTGGCCGTCATGGCAGCGCGCGAGCTGGACAATATCAACGGCGCGCTGGACTTGGGCGCCGAGGCCATCGTCAGTCTGTGCGAACGCTGCGACGGCTTGCGCAAGCCGCAGCGCTTCGTGCAACTGTTGCAGGCCGTGGCCTGCGACGGACTGGTCACCGGCGGCTTTCCTCAGGCGGCGCGGCTGCAGGGCGGGCTGGACGCGGCGCGCGGCGTGAATGCGGGTGCGCTGGCGCAGGGCTGTACGGAGCCGAAACGCATTCCCGAAGTCATCCATGTGGCGCGGGTGGCGGCCGTGGCGGCTTTCCTGGCCCAGGCTTGAATGGTGGGAATAGGCTACAATGGCGCCATGATGTTGCACTGCACAATAACGGCCTGACGTGCCGCAGCACCGCCCCCAGGAGTCGACGTGACCTTACCCAAGCTGTTTCAAAACCCGTTTCGCCGCTGGCTCAGCCGTAGCGGCGGCGGGCGCCCGACCGTGCTCGTCAAGCAGTTGCATGAGCGCGACCGGCGCCGCATGATGAAGCATTTTCTGTCGCTCGAGAAAAGCGACCGTTTGCTGCGCTTCGGCAGCGCCTTGCCCGATGAACTCGTCGCGCAGTACGTGCAAAAGATGGATTTCTCGCGCGACATGATCTACGGCGTCTACAACAGCCTGTTCAAGCTGGTGGGCGTGGGCCATCTGGCGTTTGCGCCGAAGGACCAGTCGCCGGCGAAAAGCGTGGTGACGGACAAGGAGCAGGTGGCGGAATTCGGCGTGTCCGTGTCGAAATCGATGCGCGGCATGGGCGTCGGTTCGAAACTGTTCGAGCGGGCGGCGATTCACTGCCGCAACAACGATGTCGATACCCTGTACATGCATTGTTTGTCGTCCAACAAAACGATGATGCATATCGCCAAGAAGGCGGGCATGGAAATCCAGCGCGACTACGGCGAAGCTGATGCTTATTTGAAACTGTTGCCGCCGAACCCGACGAGCATGCTGCAGGAAGCCGTGCAGGAGCAGTTCGCCATGTTCGATTACACCTTCAAGGCGAATGCGCGCGCCGCCAGCAAACTGTTCGAACGCTTGCCGGGGCGCAAGAAGCAGCCCGGGCCGCCATCACAATAAGGGCAGGGCCGTCGTATCCTTGATGCGCTGCAAGGCAAAGCTCGATTTGACATCCAGCACGGCCGGGTGGCGCAGCAGCGTGGCCATCATGAAGCGCGAAAAGTGCTCCATGTCTTCCACGTGCACGCGCAACAGATAATCCATTTCGCCCGTCATCGCATAGCAGGCCACCACTTCCGGCCATTGCGCCACGGCCACGGCGAAGTCCGCGCGCGGCGAGGTATTCGTCACCAGATTCGGCGCCAGCACGCGCGCCGTGCTGTGGGCCGTGGCGTCGCTGTGCTTTTCCAGCCGCACGTTCACGTAAGCGAGCAAGCCCAGGCCGATCTTTTCCGGGTCCAGCAGGGCCACGTACTGGCGGATCACGCCCGCTTCTTCCAGCCGTTTGACGCGGCGCAAGCATGGCGACGGCGACAGGCTGACCTGCTCGGCCACGTCCTGATTCGACAGGCGGCCATCGGCCTGCAGGACGGAGAGGATCTTGCGATCCGTTTTATCCAGCGTAATTTTGCTCATGCTTCCTCCGGTGGTTCGTGTTTCACGCAATATTATTGCGCAAATCATGATTGTTCGGGAGATCTTTGGCATTTAATGCCCGTGACCCACGCCTATACTGTGCGCTACTTCTTGGAGGAGACATCATGCAATTTCAGCCTTGGGATAACCCGATGGGTACCGATGGTTTCGAGTTCGTCGAGTATGCAGCACCAGACCCAAAAGCATTGGGCAAGCTGTTCGAGAACATGGGATTCACGGCCATCGCGCGCCACCGCCACAAGGATGTCACCCTGTACCGTCAGGGCGACATCAATTTCATCATCAATGCCGAACAAGATTCGTTCGCGCAGCGTTTTGCCCGCCATCACGGCCCGTCCGTGTGCGCCATCGCCATCCGCGTCGACGACGCGGCCTTCGTCTACCGCCGCGCGCTGGAGCTGGGCGCCTGGGGTTTCGATAACAAAACGGGTCCGATGGAGCTGAATATCCCCGCCATCAAGGGCGTGGGCGATTCGCTGCTGTACTTCGTCGACCGCTGGCGCGGCAAGGGCGCCGACAAGCCGGACGCGGCCGCACCGGGCGGCATCGGCGACATCAGCATCTATGACGTCGATTTCGTCGCCATTCCCGGCGCCGTCGCCAACCCCGTCGGCCATGGCCTGACCTACATCGACCACCTGACGCACAATGTGCACCGCGGCCGCATGAAGGAATGGGCAAGCTTCTATGAAAACCTGTTCAACTTCCGCGAAGTGCGCTATTTCGACATCGAAGGCAAGCTGACGGGCCTCAAATCGAAGGCCATGACTTCGCCGTGCGGCAAGATCCGCATCCCGATCAACGAATCGTCGGACGACAAGTCGCAGATCGCCGAATACCTGGACCAGTACCATGGCGAAGGCATCCAGCACATCGCGCTGGGCACGGACAATATCTACGCCTCCGTGCAAGGCATGCGCGATACGGGTATCGATTTCCAGGATACGATTGAAACGTACTATGAGCTGGTCAACCGCCGCCTGCCGAACCACGGCGAGCAGCTGGAAGAACTGCGCCGCCTGCGCATCCTGATCGATGGCCACAGCACGGAAAACGAACGCGAACTGCTGCTGCAAATCTTCACGCAGACGGTGATCGGCCCGATCTTCTTCGAGATCATCCAGCGCAAGGGCGACCAGGGCTTCGGCGAAGGCAATTTCCGCGCGCTGTTCGAATCGATCGAGCTGGACCAGATCAAGCGCGGCGTGCTGAAAGATACGAACGCGGCCTAAGCCGGGGGCTGCTGTTTGTCGGCTTACGCCGTTCCGGATAAGCCGACCTACAGGGTTGGTCCTGGCAGTATGTCGGATGAGCGGGGCCGCCGAGGCGCAGCGTAATCCGACATTGCCAGCAAGCGGCCAATATCTGTAGGTCGGATGAGCGCAGCGTCATCCGACATTGCCGACATTGCCAGAAAAAGAAGCAGCAAAAAGGTAAGAACGCGGGAGTGCAGCGCAGCAAAGAACTGCGCGCCTTCCTGTGGTAGTCTACGACAAACAAGTCATTTTTCCGCACCGGCATTGCTCATAAAGCGCGGCCGGTACGTGTGAGTTCAACCGACCTGCACGCGTAGCACAGAGAATAATGGAGACAAGTAATGAATGCACCAATCAAGGGCTCGAGTCTTGAGCCGGGCGCGCACGCGTCCGAAATTTCCCTGAACGACAAATACACCCTGGAGCGTGGCCGCGCCTTCATGACGGGCACGCAAGCGTTGATCCGCCTGCCCATGCTGCAGCGCGAGCGCGACCTCAAGGCTGGCCTGAATACGGCCGGCTACATCACCGGCTACCGCGGTTCGCCTGTGACGTCCGTCGACATGACGGCGATCAAGGCCAAGAAATACCTCGATGAACACCACGTCAAATTCCACCCGGGCCTGAACGAAGACCTGGCCGCCACTGCTGTCTGGGGCACGCAGCAGACGAATCTGTTCGAAGACGCGAAGTACGACGGCGTGTTCGGCATGTGGTACGGCAAGGGTCCCGGCGTCGACCGCTGCGGCGACGTCTTCAAGCACGCGAATAACGCCGGTTCCGCCAAGCACGGCGGCGTGCTGGTGCTGGCCGGCGACGACCACGCGGCCAAATCCTCGTCCACGGCGCACCAGTCCGACCATATCCTGAACGCCTGCGGCATCCCCGTGCTGTACCCGTCGTCGGTGCAGGAATACATCGATTACGGCTTGCACGCCTGGGCCATGAGCCGCTACACGGGCTTGTGGGTGTCGATGAAATGCGTGACCGACATCATCGAGTCGGGCGCCGCCGTCGATTTCGACCCGGACCGCGTGCAGATCACTTTGCCGACCGACTTCGAGATGCCGGCCGGTGGCTTGAACATCCGCTGGCCCGACACGGTGCTGGAACAAGAAGTTCGCATGAACAGCTACAAATGGTATGCGGCGCTGGCGTATGCGCGTGCCAACAAGCTCAACAAAATCATCTGGGACAGCCCGAAGGCGCGCATCGGCATCATCACGGCCGGCAAATCGTATCTGGACACGCGCCAGGCGCTGGCCGACCTGGGCATCGACGAGCAGACGGCGTCCGACATCGGCATCCGCCTGTACAAGATCGGCATGACCTGGCCGCTGGAAGCGGACGGCGTGCATGAATTCGCCAAGGGCCTCGACGAAATCCTCGTGGTGGAAGAAAAGCGGCAAATCCTCGAATACGCGCTGAAGGAAGAGCTGTATAACCTGAAGGATGGCGAGCGTCCGCGCGTGGTCGGCAAGTTCGACGACACGGGCGAGTGGAGCAACCAGAAGGGCACGGGTCACGGCGACTGGCTGCTGCCGGCCACGTATGAATTGAACCCGGCGATGATCGCCCGTGCGATCGCCAGCCGCATTTCGCGCTACTACGCGGGCCACCCCGTCGAGCAGCGCGTGAAAGAACGCATCGCCTACCTGGAAGCGAAGGAAAACGTCCTCAAGGCCATCAGCGTAAAACCCGATCCGCAAAAGGACCGCACGCCGTTCTTCTGCTCCGGCTGCCCGCACAATACCTCGACCAAGGTGCCGGAAGGCTCGCGCGCGCTGGCCGGCATCGGCTGCCATTACATGGTGCTGTGGATGGACCGCGAAACGTCGACCTTTACCCACATGGGCGCTGAAGGCGTCACCTGGGTGGGGCAGGCGCCGTTCACGAATGAAAAGCACGTGTTTACCAACCTCGGCGACGGCACGTATTTCCACTCGGGCATCCTGGCCATCCGCGCGGCCGTCTCGGCCAAGGTCAACATCACCTACAAGATTCTGTTCAACGATGCGGTGGCGATGACGGGAGGCCAGGAATTCGACGGGCCCCTGTCTCCGGCCATCATTTCGCGCCAGATCGCCGCCGAAGGCGTGGGCCCCATCATCGTCGTCACGGACGAACCGGAAAAATACCCGGACGATTACGCCTGGGCCGAAGGCGTCACCGTGCGCCACCGTTCGGAACTGATGGACGTGCAGCGCGAACTGCGCGACATGCCGGGCGTGTCGGCCATGATCTACGACCAGACCTGCGCCTCGGAAAAACGCCGCCGCCGGAAACGCAATGAATACCCGGACCCGGCCAAGCGCGCCGTCATCAACGAAGCCGTCTGCGAAGGCTGCGGCGACTGCTCCGTGCAATCGAACTGCCTGTCGGTGGAACCGCTGGAAACGGAACTGGGGCGCAAGCGCCAGATCAACCAGTCGTCCTGCAACAAGGATTTCTCGTGCACGACGGGTTTCTGCCCCAGTTTCGTCACGGTGGAAGGCGGCGGCCTGAAAAAGCCGAAGAAGGCGGCTGCCGCCGACAAGGATGCGCCAGCCGTGCCGGCCTTGCCGACGCCAAGCATTCCTTCGACGGCCGAGCCGTTCGGCATTCTGGTCACCGGCATCGGCGGCACGGGTGTCGTCACCGTCGGCCAGATCCTGGCCATGGCGGCCCACGTGGAAGGCAAGGGCTGTTCCGTGCTGGACATGAGCGGCCTGGCGCAAAAGGGCGGCCCCGTGATGTCGCACGTGCGCCTGGCGGACCGCCAGGAGGATATCCACTCGACGCGCGTCGGCACCGGTGCGGCTGACCTGGTGATCGGCTGCGATTTGATCGTCACGGCCAGCCGCGACGCCCTGTCGCGCATGGGAGAGGGGCGCAGCTGGGCCATGATCAACTCGACCAGCTCGTCGACGGCCGCCTTCGTGAAGAACCCGGACTGGCAATTCCCCGGCGCTTCGGCGCGCATGGAAATCGAAAAGGCCTGCGGCAGCGACCACGTCGACTTCATCGACGCGGGCCAGATCGCCACGGCGCTGATGGGCGACTCGATTGCGACGAATATGTTCATGCTCGGTTACGCCTGGCAAAAGGGCAAGGTACCCTTGAGCGAAGCGGCCATCATGAAGGCCATCGACTTGAACAACGTCTCGGTAGCATTCAACAAGGCGGCCTTCAACTGGGGCCGCGCGGGCGCCCACGATGCGGCCAGCCTGGTGCGCATGACCACGCCAGCGAAGGTGGTGGAATTCAAGCGCATCGACACGCTCGACGACATCATTGAAAAGCGCGTGGCCCTGCTGACGGCTTACCAGGACCGCGCGTATGCGCAGCAGTACCTGGACTTCGTCGGCCAGGTGCGCGCCGCCGAAAGCGCACTGAACGGCCCGCACTTGCGCCTGACGGAAGCCGTGGCCCGTTACTTCTACAAGCTGATGGCCTACAAGGACGAGTACGAAGTGGCGCGTCTGTACACGGACGGCGCCTTCCAGGCGAAGATCGCGTCCATGTTCGAAGGCGACATCAAGCTCAAGTTCCACCTGGCGCCGCCGATCATGGCGAAAACGGATGCCCAGGGTCATCTGATCAAGAAGGAATATGGCCCGTGGATGCTGAAGGCCTTCGGCGTGCTGGCCAAGTTCAAGGGCTTGCGCGGCACGGCCTTCGACGTGTTCGGCCATACGGCCGAGCGCAAGATGGAGCGTGCGCTGATCGCGGAATACCGCGCGACGGTGGGCGGCTTGCTGCCGAAGCTGACGACGGCCAAGCTGGCGCAAGCCGTGGCGATCGCCAGCATTCCGGAAGACATCCGCGGCTATGGCCACGTGAAGGAGCGTCATTTGAAGGCGGCGAAAGAGAAGGAAGCCAGTCTCTTGATCGCCTTCAATGCGCCGACGCCGCTGCCGCCCGTCGTGGCAGCACCCGTGGCGGCCACCGTGGCGTGATGGAGTGAGTTCCTCGCTGTAGCAATGGCGCCTGCGGGCGCCATTTTTTTGTATCAAAGAAAGCAACGCTTGCTGGCGAAACGCATTATAATTTTTCGATAATTTCTTTATGGAAAGTTTCTCATGCATTCCCTGCGACTTGGCTTCCTCGCTGTTTCCCTCGTATGTGTGTTGAGTGCCTGCGGCGGGGGTGGAGGCGGCAGCAGCGACAGCGCGCCCGTCGTCCCGCCCGTGACTCCGACAGGGCCGACGGCGCTGGTTGCCTCCTCCACGGTGGCGAACCGTTGCGAGGCGCCGCGCAGCGGCAGCAGCATCGACAAGCCGGGCAGCTTGCTCGATGAGCAGACGTGGGTGCGCAGCTGGATCGATGAAACGTATCTGTGGTACCGCGAAGTGCCGACCACCTACCTGCCGCAAAGCTTTGCCACGGCCAAGGTGTATTTCGATGTGCTCAAAACAACGGCCACGATGGCGTCCGGCAAGCCGAAGGACCAGTTCCATTTCACGTATACGACGGCCGAATGGGAAGCCTCGCTCAACGGCGTGGAGCTCGGTTACGGCATGTTGCTGGCGCTGACGCGCACCACGCCGCCGCGCAAGGCCGTGATCTCGATCGTCGAGCCAGGCTCGCCGGCCGACCTGGCGGGCTTGCGCCGCGGCGATGAGCTGCAAACCGTCGATGGCACCGATTTCGTCAATGCCCCCGACGCTGCCAGTGTGAAGATCATTAACGCCGGCCTGTTCCCTGCAGCGCAAGGCACGCACACGCTGGCGTTCAGCCGCAATGGCTCGCCCCTCTCGGCGAACCTGCAGGCGGTGGAAGTGAGCACGAGCGCCGTGCAAAACGAGCGCATCATCGACACGCCCACGGGCAAGGTGGGCTACCTGACCTTCAACACCCACAACAACGTGGCCGAACGCCAGCTGGTCGAGACCATGCGCCGCTTCCAGGCGGCCGGCATCAGCGACCTGGTGCTTGACGTGCGCTACAACGGCGGCGGCTATCTCGATGTCGCCAGCGAGCTCGCCTACATGATTGCCGGTCCGCAAGTCACCACCGGCAAGACCTTCGAGCAGGTGCTGGCCAATGACAAGACGCGGCCGGAAGCGCCCGTGCCATTCCACACGCAAAGCCAGGGCTTTGCCGGGCCGAATCCCTTGCCCAAGGGCACGCCTTTGCCTTCGCTGGGCCTCAAGCGGGTGACCTTGCTGACGACGGGCAATACCTGTTCGGCCAGCGAAGCGATCATCAACGGCTTGCGCGGCGTCGACGTGCAGGTCAACCTGATCGGCGGCACGACGTGCGGCAAGCCCTATGGTTTCTATCCCACGCCGAATTGCGGCACCACGTATTTCGCCGTGCAGTTCCAGGGTGTCAACGCCAAGGGCTTTGGCGACTTTGCCGATGGCATGGCGCCAACGTGCGACGTGACGGACGATTACCAGCACGCGCTGGGCGATCCTGCCGAAGCCATGCTGGCGGCGGCGTTGCGCTACCGCAGCAGCGGCAGCTGTACTCCGGCCACGGGTGCGATCAGACTGTTGAGTTCGACGGCGAGTCCGGCCGACACGGCGGCGCGGCTGCTGCGCCCGGCCTACAAGGAAATTGCTGTATTGAAATGATAAAACCCCATGTTGCCCCCCTTCCTGGATGAGGGTGGGGCATCTTTCTTCTCATAAATATTTCTATATAACAATTATGATATATAGAAAGACGAATCCATTCGTTCTGTAATTGCTGGCATCTTGATATCTTTTGCCTTCTCCCTAACCTTGAGAAGCGCAAAGATGCCTATACAATTCAAGTTACCACCGCTCACCGTAGCCGTACTGGCCATCCTTGGCGGTTCCGCATGGCAGGCGCACGCGCAGACGCAAGCGCCCGCAGCGGATCAGCAGCCGGCGGCCACCCCGCCAGCCGTCGTGGTCACCGGTTCGCGGATTCCCCGCGCCAGCCTGGAGGGACCATCGTCCGTCACCATCCTGACGGGCGATGAAATCACCAAGCAAGGGTACAAGAACGTCTTCGATGCGCTGACCAACCAGGTACAGAACAGCGGCTTTACGCAAGGCGAGGACTTCGGCAACACGTTTACGCCGTCGGCCAACACCATCAGCTTGCGCGGCCTCGGTCCGAACCATACCCTGATCCTGCTCAATGGCCGCCGCCTGGCCGACTTCCCCGTCGCCTACGAAGGCACGGTGAACTTCACCAACCTGGCGAATATCCCGTCGAGCATTGTCGACCGCATCGAGATCCTCAACGGCGGCGCCTCGGCCATCTATGGTTCCGACGCGATCGCCGGCGTGGTCAACGTCATCCTGAAAAAGCAGACGGAAGGTTTCGATATCAATGTCAAGGCGGGCGGCACCACGCGCGGCGGCGCCGGCAACCAGCGCGTGCAGCTGACGGGCGGCGGCAATTTCGACAAGCTGCATACCTTGTTCAGTGTGGAGCTGAGCCAGCGCGATCCGCTGTCGAGCCTGCAGCGCGACTTCATGGCCACCCGCTCGGGCACGCCGACGAATATCGCGTCGCGTCGCGTGGTAAAGGCGGGGTCTTCCGGCACCTATGTGGACCTGGGCGACACCTGCACGCAGTTCGGCGACCTGTTCGGCGGCAGCACCGTCAAGTATCAGGCGAAGAACGGCAGCTATTGCGCCAGCCCGAAAGTGGGCCCCACTTACTGGACCACGCAAACCAAGAACCGCAGCCAGAACGTGTTCGGCAGCGCCAACTATGAGCTGTCGCCGGAAACGACCTTGTTCGCCGACTTCCTGATCGGCAAGAACTCGACCGAGAACAACACGCGCGGCCCGACGTGGACGTCGTCGTCGACGGGCAGCAGCTATTTCCGCAACCAGAATACCGATCGCTACGAAGCGTGGACGCGTTACATCTCGCCCGAGGAAATGGGCGGCGTGGAGCGCTACAACCGCAAGTGGGACGACCTGGCCACGGCCATCTCGCTGGGCGCCAAGGGCCGCGTGCCGGGCACCAGCAGCTGGCAATACGAAGCCAATTACAATGCCTCGGTGTACAAGAGCGAAAGCCACACGCCGCGCGCGCTGGCCAATATCGACAGCTTCTTCCTGGGTCCGAAACTGGGCACCGATGCCGCCGGCGTGCCGGTCTACGCGCCGGATCCGGCCCGCCTGTCGCGCCGCGTGACGGCGGCCGAATTCGACAGCATCACGGGCAATTCCGACAGCGACGACAAGGCCTGGACGAATACCCTGAGCCTGGCTACCAACGGCGACCTGTTCCAGCTGCCCGCTGGCGTGGCGAAGATCGCCACCATCGCCGAAGTGGGCAAGCAGGGCTTCAGCAACGTGCCCGACGCGCGCCTGAACGAAGGTTACTTCAACGTCGCCACCAAGTCCGACATCACGGCCGGCACGCGCACCCGCTATGCGCTGGGGGCGGAAGTGAACCTGCCGCTGCATGAAAAGCTGACCGGCACCCTGGCCGGCCGCTACGACCGCTACAGCTTTGCCGGCCGCCATGACGGCAAGTTCACCTATAACGGCGGCCTGGAACTGCGTCCCGCGCCGGAGCTGCTGTTCCGCGCCAACTACGCCACCAGCTTCCGCGCGCCGGACATGAACTACATCTACAAGGCGCGCGGCACCGGTTACTACTCGAGCACCACCGACTATTACCGCTGCGGCGTCGCCGGGCAGGCCATCGATGATTGCGACTACGCGAACAAATCGCCGGGCGCCGACTATGTGCAGAACGGCAGCAAGGATCTGCAGTCGGAGAAGGGCAAGTCGTTCGGCGTGGGCGCCGTCTGGTCGCCGACATCCAATTTCGACGTCTCGGTCGACTACTGGAATATCAAGATCGACGACCTGGTAACCAACCTGAGCTCCGACAAGATACTGCGCGATGAAGCCGATTGCCGCCTGGGCAAGACCGACATCAACTCGCCGACCTGCGTCGATACCCTGAACCGCGTCGAGCGTTTCGCGGCCAATGCGCTGAACCGTGCCGGCGAGATCAAGACCATCACCGTCAATCCGATCAACGCGGCCAAGCAGAGCAGCAGCGGCATCGACATCAGCGTCAAGTATTTGCTGCGCACGACGGACTATGGCCGCTTTGCCTTCAAGGCCAACTACGCCAAGGTGCTGAGCAATAAATCGCAGCAATTCGTCGGCGACGAAGAGATCGACGAGCTCAAATCGCTGAACAATTCGGACTGGCGCGACAAGCTCAACCTGAGCGTGAACTGGAGCGCTGGCGACTGGTCGAACACCTTGCTGGTCAGCCGCTACAGCAAGATCCCGAACGCCGCTGGCAAGGCCTATCTGACGCCGACGGCGCTGGCCAACATCAGCACCGTGTACCGCATCAACGACCGCGCCACCTTGTCGCTGATCGTCAACAACGTATTCGACAAGATCAAGCGCGACGACAGCGGCGGCTGGCCGTACTATCCGGTGGGCAGCTACAGCCCGCAGGGACGCCAGGGATGGGTCGAATTCAATTACCACTTCGGTTCATAATTCACGCTTGCCTGAGCAAGGCCGGAGCAGCTGACGCTGTTCCGGCTTTTTTATTTGCCACGGCGTTTTTATCTGAACGCCACTCTATAATGGCCCGCTTGTCCTGTCTCGATGGAGTTTGACCCATGCTACGCCATGCCCTGCTGTCCGCCGCCATGTTCACCGTGTCTGCCGCCAGCGCGCACGCCGCTCCCGCCCTGACGACGGTGGCCGAGCGTTCCGCCTTCCAGCAGACGGGCCGCTATGCGGAAGTGGAAACCCTGTGCCGCCAGTTCCAGGCGCGCTATCCGAAGCAGGCGCGCTGCTTCGAGTATGGCCGCTCGCCGGAAGGACGGCGCATGCTGGCGCTGGCCGTTTCCAACACGGGCGCGCTGACGCCGGACGAAGCGGCGCGCCGCAAGCTGCCGGTACTGCTGGTGCAGGGAGGCATCCATGCGGGGGAAATCGATGGCAAGGATGCGGGCTTCCTGGCCTTGCGCGAAGTCTTGGAGGGCAAGGCGGCTCCCGGCGTGCTGGACAAGCAGGTGGTACTGTTCGTACCCGTGTTGAATGTCGACGGCCATGAGCGCTTCGGTGCGTGGAACCGCCCGAACCAGCGGGGGCCGAAGGAAATGGGCTGGCGCAGCACGGCACAGAATCTCAATTTGAACCGCGACTACATGAAGGCCGACTCTCCCGAGATGCAGCACATGCTGGCGCTGGTCAATGCCTGGGATCCGCTGGCTTACGTGGACTTGCACGTGACGGACGGCGCGCAGTTCGAACCCGATATCTCGATCCAGGTCGAACCCGTGCACGCGGGCGATGCGGCATTGCGCGCGGCGGGAACGGTGCTGCGCGACGGCGTGCTGGCCGACCTGGCAAAGCAGGGTTCCGATCCGAAGCCGTTCTACATGTCGTTTGCCGAAGAAGACAATCCGCAGTCGGGTTTTGTCGATTCGACGCCAAACCCGCGCTTTTCGCACGGCTATTTCCTGTTGCGTAACCGTTTCGGCGTGCTGGTGGAAACCCACTCGTGGAAGGACTACCCGACCCGCGTGCGCATCAC
The DNA here is from genome assembly GCF_002735765.1 of Janthinobacterium sp. BJB304. Taxonomy (NCBI): domain Bacteria; kingdom Pseudomonadati; phylum Pseudomonadota; class Betaproteobacteria; order Burkholderiales; family Oxalobacteraceae; genus Janthinobacterium; species Janthinobacterium sp. BJB304. The sequence goes on along the minus strand of NZ_PDZN01000001.1, from coordinate 31,879 downwards.
GCGCAACACCATCGTTTCCCTGCTGTCGCAGATGGCGCAGCATGGCGCCGCATGGCGGCAAACCGCTGTGGAAGCGGACCTGCGCGCGACGCAGCTGGCCGGCAGCCAGTTTCCCCTCAGCTACAAGACCACGGAGAAAAGCCGCATGATCGCGTTTCGCGGCTATGCCTATACGCGTACGCGGTCCGAAGTGTCGGGCGCGCTGATGACGCGCTATGACGAAAAGAAGCCGCAAATCTGGAACGTGCCGCTGCGCGACGAGATCGTTCCCGACCTGCAGGTGACCGCGCCGAAGGCCGGCTACCTGGTGCCATGCGCGCAGGAGAAGATGGTGGGCGCCAAATTGCGCCAGCACGGCATCGCCTACGAGGAAATGACCTTCCACGGCTCCAGGGAGAATGTGGAAGTCTTCCGCGCCACGCAGGTGAAGTTCGGTGCGCAGTCGTTCGAAGGTCGCCAGACGGCGGCGGTACAGGGCGAATGGCAGAAGGAGGTGCGCCTGCTCGATAGCTGCGTGCTGTACGTGCCCGTCAACCAGCCGAAGGCGCGCCTGGTGATGGCGCTGCTCGAGCCGCGCGCGCCCGACTCGCTGCTGGCCTGGGGCAGCTTCAACACGGCGTTCGAGCGCAAGGAATACATGGAGGACTATGTGGCCGAGGATGTGGCGCGCGCGCAGTTGGCGGCCGATCCGGCACTGGCGGCACAGTTCCGGCAGAAGCTGGCCGACGAGCCCGAGTTTGCCAAAAATCCGCGTGCGCGTCTGGAGTTTTTCGCCCGCCGCCACGCTTCGTGGGATGAGCGGCTGAACCTGTATCCGGTCATGCGCATCGATATGCTGCCTGTCAGTATCATGGATTTGTAACATCCGATACGCGCGTCGCCGCACAGTGCGCACCGGAGTTGTCAAATCGCGTAGATTAATCGAAAGAAAATGCTATTCATCCGCACGATGAGGGCGTCGCCACCACGAGCAGAGACGAAGAATGGGTCACAGCACACTGTACAACCAGCACCGGGAAGCGTTTTTTCGCGTCTGCGACGCCGTGGGCGAGAATCAGGTGGAGCAGGTGCGCAGCCTGCTCGAGGCCACGCCGCTGCTCTCGACCTTGCGCCGCTACAACATGGATGACGGCGAATCGTTGCTGCATCTGGCCGCGGCCAGCGGCAGCCGCGAGGTCTGCGCCCTGCTCGTGTCGCTGGGCATGGACATCGATTTGCCGTTGCCCGGTTACCGCAACCATACGCCGCTGAGCGAGGCGGCCGGCCATGGCCACGTCGACACCTGCCGCTGGCTGCTCGACCATGGCGCCGCCGTCGATGGCTTGCCGGACAATATCTTGTCGCCGCTGGACAGCGCCTGTGTGGACGGCCATCAGGACGTGGTTGCCCTGCTGCTGCAGAGGGGCGCCAATCCGAACCGCCTGCATACGCGCTGGAACCAGGCGCCGGTCGATATCGCCGCCGGCTGGGGCTTTCCCGCTATCGTCCAGATGCTCGCCACCGCCGGCTGGGTATTGCCAGCGGTGTTCAGCCCGGACAGCGGCGACGCGCGCTTTTCGCTGGGGATCAGCTGCATCGATGGCAAGCGCGAATTCAAGCTGCTGTTTACGGCCGGCCTGTTCCAGCAATCGCCGATGACCGAACTGGCCGTCTGCCTGCCGACGCGCTGGCCGCTGACCGTCAACGGCTTTACGGCGTGCAGCCCATGGCGCTTTCCCGTCGACCTGCTGGCGCGCCTGGGACGGCGCACCCTCGACCAGGCCAGTGTGGCGGCGGGCGACCTGCTGCGGCGCGGCGATCCGGACCTGGCGGACCTGGCGTGGCCGGACGGCGTTGATGCGCTGCTGGCCATCGACAAGCGCTGGAACCCGGAACCGGAGAAAGAAGACATTGCCGACGACGACAAGGTCACCATCCATCTGCTGGTGCCGGTGACGTTCACGAAAAAGGCGCACCCGGCGCCAGCGCCTTGCCGGCCTTGATGGAGCGCAAGCTCAAAGGCAGCTGGAAAGTGTCGGCCTTGCCGTTTGCCATCCCACGCTAGCGCGCACGGCAGTAACGAGATGCGCACGATCAATCAGATTCAATTGGGGAAATGTTATTCTTTCGATCTTCCGCGCCAGCGGCCAGCTGTTCCATTCACCGGTTTCCCCATGACAGAAAAAAAACAGAAAAAAATTCTCTTGTTGAGCGTTTCGGCCGGCGCCGGCCACCTGCGCGCGGCGCAAGCCATCGAGGCATATGCTGGCCTGGAGCAGCACACCGTCGCCAGCCATCTCGACGTGATGGATTTCGTCACGCCCACATTCCGCAAGCTGTACACGGATTTTTATATCAAGCTGGTCAACAAGGCGCCCGCGCTGTGGGGCTATCTGTACCATGCCACCCACGACGCGCCGCGCGACAGCTCGATGCAGCGATTGCGCCGCGCCGTCGAGCGCCTCAACACGCGCGCGCTGATGGCGCAGATCGCTGCCTTCCAGCCCGATGCGATCATCTGCACGCATTTCCTGCCGGCCGAACTGCTGTCGCGCGCGCTGCGCCAGCAGCAACTGGCCTGCCCGGTGTGGGTACAGGTCACCGATTTCGACTTGCACCGCATGTGGGTACACGAACAGATGCAGGGCTATTTCGCCGCCACCGACGAAGTGGCGTTCCGCATGCGCCATGAAGGCATCCCCGCCGAGCGCATTCACGTGACGGGCATCCCCATCATGCCAGCGTTCGCGCAGGCGCCCGACCGCGTGCGCTGCGCGCGGGCGTTTGGCCTCGACCCGCGGCGCACGACGATTTTGCTGATGGGCGGCGGGGCGGGACTGGGCAGCCTCGATACCATCGCCGCGCGCTTGCTGGCGCTGGATGGCGACTTCCAGCTGATCGTGCTGGCGGGGAAAAATGCCGCCGCGCTGGCGGCGCTGCAAGCACTGGCCGGCCGCTATCCGGGCCGCCTGCTGGCGCAAGGCTTTACCAGCGAGGTCGAGCGCCTGATGGCGTGCGCCGACCTGGTGATCACCAAGCCGGGCGGGCTGACCACCTCGGAATGCCTGGCCCTGGGCTTGCCCATGATCGTCAACTCGCCGATTCCCGGGCAGGAAGAGCGCAATGCCGACTATCTGCTGGAGCAGGGCGTGGCCCTGAAGGCATTCGATGCCGTCACCCTCGAATACCGCGTGCGCCTGTTGCTCGATCATCCGGAGCAGTTGCAAGCGATGCGCGCGAAAGCACTGGCCCTGGGCCGTCCACGCGCCGCCATCGACGTGCTGGCGCAGGTGCTGGCGCCGGGCGTGACGCCGGAGCCGGCGTGACGGGCGCCGTGGCAAAACCCTGGCAGATCGCCCTGACGCTGGCCTGGGTGGCCCTGCTGGGACTGTTTTTTGCGCAGGTGGAAATCCAGATTGAGGGGCCGGCCGGCTGGGCCGCGAACCTGCCCACCTGGCGCATCGAAAGCCATTGGCTGCTCGATATCTTCTGGGGCGGCCGGCCGATGACCGGCTACCATGCCTGGGTCTTTCCCTTCATTGCCCTGTTCTTCCATTTCCCCATGCTCTTCCTGGCGCAATGGTCGCCGCGCCTCGAGTGCCGCGCCATCGGCTGCATCATGCTGTTCTGGATCATCGAGGATTATCTGTGGTTCGTGCTCAATCCCGCCTATGGCGTGGCGCACTTCAATCCGGCCCACATCGCCTGGCACAAGCACTGGCTGTGGTGGGCGCCGACCGATTACTGGGTATCGCTGCTGCTGGCCGGCGCGCTGCTGTGGTTTTCATACAAGAGGAAGTCATGATCTTATCGCCCTTGCGCCATCTTTTCCTGTTACTCCTGGCCCTGGCGGCCGGTTCCGCCGGCGCGCAGGCGCCCGTGGCGCCCGAGCGCAATACCGAGTGGGCGACGCCGCTGCCGCACGTGTCGAACCTGCACCAGGTCACCCCCGTCCTGTACCGCAGCGCAAAGCTCGACAGTGCCGACGTGGCCCAGCTGCAGACGCTGGGCGTGAAGACGGTGATCAGCCTGCGCTCCTTCCATTCGGACACGCAGGTGCTCGATGGCAGCGGCATCCGCGCCGTCCGCATTCCCATCAATACCTGGGCCATCCGCGACAAGCATGTGATCGAGACCATGCGCAGCATCCGCGCCGCCGAACAGCAGGGACCCGTGCTGCTGCACTGCCTGCACGGCGCCGACCGCACGGGCCTGATGGCCGCCATGTACCGCATGCTGTACCAGGGCTGGCCGCGCGCGAAGGCGATCGACGAGTTGAAGAACGGCGGTTACGGCTATCACGCCGTGTGGAAGAATATCGAAAGCTACCTCAAGCGCGTCGACGTGGCGGCGCTGCGCGCGCAGATCGAACAGGAAAAACCATGAAGACCCTGCTGTTCGCACTGGCTGCCTGTTCCGCCTGTTATCCGCCGGCCACCCTGGCGGCCACGCCTGGGCTCGATGTGCGCGATGTCAGCAAAGGTGGCATGCCCGGCAAGACCTTTGCCGCCACGACCAGCATGCCGGCCAGCGTGGCCACCGTCTGCGCGGCCATTCAGGATTTCGCCGGCTATCCGCAGTTCATGCCGAACGTGGACAAGATCAAGGTGACGGCCGCCGGCGGCGGCGCCTCGCTGGTCGACGTCACGCTCAAGCTGCCGATGGGAAAAATCAAGCAATACCGCCTGAGAATGACGCCCAAGGTGCTCGACGCCAGCTGCAGCCTGGCTTGGAAGCTGGTGCCGATGGAGGGACTGAAGGTGGAGGACACCATCGCCGACACCAGCGGCTACTGGCAGCTGTCGCCGGATCCGCTCGATGCGGGCGCTGCCGCCGTCAGGTACCAGGTGTACACGGATCCGGGCCCCGTGCCGATGGGCCTGGGCTGGATCGTCGACAGCATGAGCCGCGACAGCATCCCGAAAATGTTCGACGCGCTGCGGGCGCGGGTGGCCGCGCGCAAATAGCCGGCGTGGCGGAGCAGCCACTTCACGCGGGCGCGCCACTTCAGGCATGATGTCGTTTCATTCACACATCCGCCCGGAATCCGCATGGAACACCACAGCTTTCTCATCAACATACTGTTTTACCTGGTCGCCGCCATCATCATGGTGCCGCTGGCCAAGCGCCTGGGCATGGGCGCCGTGCTCGGTTATCTGGTGGCCGGCGTCGTCATCGGACCGTGGGGCCTGGGCCTGATCAAGAATGTCGAGGTGATTCTCAGCTTTTCCGAGTTCGGCGTGGTGCTGCTGCTGTTTTTGATCGGACTGGAGCTCGAGCCCAGGCGATTGTGGCTGCTGCGCCGTCCGATTTTCGGCTGGGGCGGGGCGCAGGTGGGCGTCGTCAGCGCGGGACTGTGCGCCGTGGCCATGGCGTTCGGCATGGACTGGCGCACGGCGCTGGTCGGTGCGCTGGGGCTGTCGCTGTCGTCGACGGCCATCGTGCTGGCCACCCTGGGCGAACGTAAACTGATGAGTACGCCGGCCGGCTCCGCCGGCTTTTCCATCTTGCTGTTCCAGGATATCGCCGCCATTCCCATGATCGCGCTGGTGCCGCTCTTGGGCGGCCTGGTCACGCATAGCGGCGAACCGGGCTGGCTGCGCGTGGCCAAGCTGGCCGCCGTGCTGGCCGCCCTGGTGATCGGCGGGCGCTTCCTCGTCAACCCCATCCTGCGCTTCATCGCCAAGACGGACTTGCGCGAAATCTTCACGGCCTTTGCCCTGCTGCTGGTGATCGCCATCTGCGTGCTGATGGAATCGGTGGGCCTGTCGATGGCGTTGGGCACCTTCATGGCGGGCGTGCTGCTGGCCGATTCCGAATACCGGCATGAGCTCATTTCCGACCTGGAACCGTTCAAGGGTTTGCTGCTGGGCCTGTTCTTCATCGCCGTGGGCATGTCCGTCGATTTCGGTGTGCTGCGCGCCCAGCCGCTGCTGATCCTGGCCCTGGTGGCGGGGCTGCTGGTGGTCAAGATCGGCTTGCTGTATGTGTTGTCGAAGTTTTTCGACATTCCCCGCGGCCAGCAGCTGTTTTTTGCGCTGCTGCTGTCGCAGGGTGGCGAATTCGCTTTCGTCGTGTTTGCCGCCGCCGAGGCCGCGCATGTGTTTGCGCCGCAGACGGCCGCGCTGCTGGTCGTGGTGGTGACCCTGTCGATGGTGGCCACGCCCTTGCTGCTGCTGGCGCACGACAAATTCGTCGCGCCGCGCCTGCAGGGCGAGAAGAAGCGCCGTCCCGACGACCATATCGAGGCGCAGGACAACCCCATCGTCATCGCCGGCTTCGGCCGCTTCGGCCAGATCATCGGCCGCCTGCTGGCGGCCAACAAGATCGGCGTGACGGTGCTCGATCATGACCCGGACCAGATCGAACTGCTGCGCAAGTTCGGCTTCAAGGTGTTTTATGGCGACGCCACGCGCGTGGACCTGCTGGTGGCGGCCGGCATCGAGAAGGCCAAGGCGCTGGTGATCGCCATCGACAATGTGGACGACAGCCTGGCCCTGGTCGATGCCGTGCGCCTGCGCCTGCCCGAGCTGACGATCCTGGCGCGCGCGCGCAACGTCACGCATTACTATGAATTGATGAAGCGGGGAGTGACCCTGATCGAGCGCGAGACGTTTGCCGCGGCCCTGTTGCTGGGCGAGCAAACCTTGCAGCAGGTGGGCTTCAGCGCGGAGCGGGCGCAGCGCGCGGCCGGCATCTTCGGCCGGCATAACCTCAAGACTTTGCTGGAAGTGGCGCCGCACTTCCAGGACCAGCAAAAAGTCATGTCCCTCACGCGCCAGGCGCGCGAGGAGCTGGAAGACATGTTCGAGAGCGATGCGGCCGCGTTTGCGGCGGCGGAAGCGGAGAACGGTAGGTCGGATTAGCGGGAACCGCGTAATCCGACATAGTGTTGGCGGTGTCGGCTTACGCGCTTTGCGCTAAGCCGACCTACGCCTCCTAGCAAGCGGCTTATTTTCCCCGTTTGCTCTCAATCGCCTCGATCTGGTCCATGATGCCGTTCATGCGCGCCGCCAGCGCCTGGTACGGTTTCGGCGAGGCCAGGTCGACGCCGGCCGCCTTCACCAGATCGTAGGGGTAGGCCGAGCCGCCCGCACTGAGCATCTTCAGGTAGGCGGCCAGCGCGCCCGGTTCCTTGTCGAGGATGCGCTGTGCGAAATCCTGCGCCGCCGCGATCGAGGTGGCGTACTGGAACACATAGAAACCGTGATAGAAATGCGGCACATACGCCCATTCCAGCGCGTAGGCGGGGTCGATGGTCATGACGCCCTGCACTTCGCCGTGGTAGCGCTTGAGGATATCGGCATAGATGGCCGTGATTTCTTCGCCCGTCAGCGACGCTCCCTTGTCCACCTTGCCGTGGATGGCCGCCTCGAATTCGGCGAACATGGATTGGCGGAAGAAGGTGCCGCGCAGGTTTTCCAGCGCCGCGCCCAGGTACAGCAGGCGCTCGTCGTCATCCTTGGCCTGCTTCAGGCGCGCGTCGAGCAGCAGCGCCTCGTTCGTGGTCGAGGCGATTTCCGCGACAAAGATGCTGTACGGCGCGTAGATCGACGGCTGCGCCTTGTTGGCAAGCACCGAGTGCATGGCGTGGCCCCATTCGTGCGTCAGGGTACTGACGGCTTCGTAATTGTCCGTGTAGTTGAGCAGCACGAACGGATGCACGTCATACGCGTCGCCATTCATGTAGGCGCCCGCCACCTTGCGCGGACGCGGATACACATCCATCCAGCGCGCGTCCACGGCGGCAGTGAGCGCCTTGACGTAGTCGGGGCCCAGCGGCGCGGCGGAAGCGAGCATCATCTGCTTGCCTTCGGCCAGCGGGAAGGTGCGCTCGCTTTTCAGCAGCGGCGCATACACGTCGTAGTACGCCAGGTCCTTGATGCCCAGCATGCGCGCGCGCAGCTTGAAGTAGCGGTGCAGGGTGGGCAGGTTGGCGTTGGTTTGCGCGATCAGGGTCTGGTAGACGGCCGGCGGCAAGTTGTCGGCGTCGAGCGCGGCGCTTTGCGAATCGGCGTAACGGCGCACCTTGGCATACGCGGCATCCGTTTTCAGCTGGCCGTACAGGGTTTCGCCGAACGTGCGTTCGTACTCTTTCCACTTGCCGAAGAAGGCGTCGAACACCAGCTTGCGGTCGGCGCGGTTGTCATCGCCCCGGTATTTCGTGTACGCCGCCTGGTCGAGGCGCACTTGCTTGCCGTCCGACAGTGTGACGGTCGGCCACGGGATTTCCGCGTTGGCCAGGGTGCGGTAGACGCTGGCGGCCGAGCTTGTTGCCAGGCCGAACTGCGCCACCAGCTGTTCGCCGGCCGCGTCGAGCGTGTGCGGCGCGCTGCGCAGCATGTTACTCAATTGAAAGCGGTACAGCTGCAAGCCCTTGTCTTTCGCCAGCATGGCATCGATGCGCTTGCTGCCCAGGGCGAGGATTTCCGGCTGTAAAAAGGTCGCCGCCTGGGTGAACTCGTTACCCAGCAGGGCGGCGCGCTGGTTCAACTGGTTGCCCTTGCTGTCGCCCGTATCCTGGTCGTAATACTGCGCCGCATAGGTGTACAGCGTGTTGACGCGCTTGCGCGCATCGGCGTACAGGTCCAGGCAGCTTTTCAGGCGGGCCGGCGAAGCGCTCAGCTGCCCTTTGCAGGTGGCCAGTTGCTGCAGCTGGGCCGACAGTTTTTTCGCGTCGGCGTCGAATGCGGTGTCGTTTTGATACAGCGCCGTCAAATCCCAGCGGTCGGCCTGCCTGTCGGTCTGAGCGGGGGCTGGCGCAGGAGCGGCAGAGGCGGTGGCGAGGCTGAGGGCAAGCAGGGAGAACAGCAGGGGGCGCTTGAGTGCGGATGGCGTCATGGTTCATTCCAGTGAGGTTGTCGGAAGAATGCGTGCTGACCGCCGGGCAGGGACGTGCGCGTGACACACCGCGTACCGGCAGAGTTACCTACGGTACAGCAAATGAGGGGAGGGGGAAAGAGGCGGGGCGCCGCCACCTGGGCGGTGGCGGCGAAACAACACGGGCTGAGAACAGCCGATTACAGCGCTTGCAGCGAAATCGTGCCGAACGTGGTCGGCGTCGAGCACGGCTCTTCGTCGAAGGCGATGTCGCCCATGGGGTTGGCCACGCCGTCCGCCTTCAAGTCCTTGAAGCCGAACAGTTTCGGATCCATCAGGTGCGATGGTGCCACGTTCGACAGGGCCGAGAAGATGCTTTCCACGCGGCCAGGGAATTTCTTGTCCCAGTCGCGCATCAAGCCCTTGATCTGCTTGCGCTGCAGGTTTTCCTGCGAACCGCACAAATCGCATGGAATGATGGGGAAGCCCTTGACTTCCGCATAGCGCTGCGTGTCTTCTTCCTTCACATACGCCATCGGGCGGATGACGATGTGCTTGCCGTCGTCCGATTGCAGCTTGGCCGGCATGCCCTTCAGTTTGCCGCCGAAGAACATATTCAGGAAGAACGTTTCCAGGATGTCATCGCGGTGGTGGCCCAGGGCGATCTTGTTGGCGCCCAGCTCGTCGGCCACGCGGTACAGGATGCCGCGGCGCAGGCGCGAGCACAGCGAGCAGGTCGTCTTGCCTTCCGGGATCAGGCGCTTGACGATGCTGTAGGTATCCTGGTTTTCGATGTGGAAGGCCACGCCCAGTTCCGTCAGGTAGGCGGGCAGGATTTCCGGCGGGAAGTTCGGCTGCTTCTGGTCCAGGTTGACGGCGACGATATCAAAATGGATCGGCGCGCGTTCGCGCAAGGTCATCAGGATATCGAGCAGCGCATAGCTATCCTTGCCGCCCGACAGGCATACCATCACCTTGTCGCCGTCTTCGATCATATTGAAGTCACCGATGGCCTGGCCGACCAGGCGGCACAGGCGCTTGTGCAGCTTGTTGTTTTCCAGGGCGATCTTTTCCGCCTTCTTGCGCGCCAGTTTCTGCGCTTCCACATTGGCCGGGAATTCCACGGCCGTCGTCGTCGTTTCCAGCACGGCGGTGTTGCTCATGTTGTTCATGCTTCATCCTTGATCTTGAATACTTCCACGCCCACGCCTTCGCAGTCGGGATACACGTCCGGTTTCATGCTCGACACGCGCGCGGCGCGCACGCGCGGGTGGGCCAGCATGGCGGCGAGCACGTCGTCGACCAGGCTTTCCTGCAGCTGCACGTGGCCTTGCGCCATGCGCCTGGCGATGGTTTCGCGCATGAAGTCGTAATCGACCACCTCTTCCAGCTGGTCATCCTTGGGCGTCGACAGGGCCAGGGGAATGTACAGGTCGACGTTGATGAGGACGCGCTGCTCGCCCTTTTTTTCGAAGTCGTAGACGCCGATGTTGATGAGGACTTCGTAATTGCGCAGGAACAGCCGGCGGCAGTCAAGCAGGCGAGGGTGGGACAGGGCGGACGACATAGTTTTACCTTTTAGGGAATGCTGGAATGCTGGTTGTTTGGCAGGGCTGCTGATTATTTGGTCAAAAACATGACGTCGCGCGGCAAACCGATCAAATGCTGGCCGCCATCGACCAGCAGGGTCGTGCCCGTCAGCGCGCGCGCGCCGGCCACGTAACAGACGCTGTCGGCCACATCTTCGGGCGTGCTGGAGCGTCCCAGCGGCGTGTTTTCATGCGCCTTGGCAAAGTTCGCTGCCGTCTGCTCGCCGGACACCATGGTGATGCCGGGGGCAATGCCCACCACGCGCACTTTCGGCGCCAGCGCCTGGGCCAGCATGGTGGTCGCTGACAGCAGCGCCGCCTTGGACAGCGTGTACGACAAAAAATCAGGATTGAGATTGTACAGTTTTTGGTCCAGCAAGTTGATGACCACGGCTTGCCCGCCGGCCGGGGTGGCATGGTACAGCGCTTGCGCCAGCAGGATGGGGGCGGCCAGGTTGGCGTGCATGTGGGCGTCCAGCGCGGCGACGGAAAAATCGCCCGCATTGTCGTATTCAAACAACGATGCGTTGTTGACCACGCAAGTTATCGTTCCCAGCGCCGCCTGTGCCTGCGGCAGCAGCTGGCGCACGGCGTCTTCCTGCGCCAGGTCGCAGGGGAACGCTTGCGCGCGGCGGCCCAGCGCCGTGATGTCCGCCACCAGGCTGAGCGCTTCGTCGCGCGAGTCGCGGTAATGGACGGCGATATCCCAGCCGTCGCGCGCCAGGCCCAGCGCGATGGCGCGGCCGATGCGGCGCGCCGCGCCCGTGACGAGGGCGACGCGGGGAGTGCTGTCGTATGGCGTTGTCGTTGCTTCTGTCATGTCTTTGCTATGGTTGAGATATTCGGTGGACGCCGCACTGGCGGCATGCGCCGCCGATTCGCTACAATGCGGGAATGTCTCTTCCCGCACCCGATAGCGACGCGCTGGCCGCGTCCCATGCCTTGCAGCACCAGATTGCCGCCGAAATCGCGCGCAATGACGGCGCCATTCCCTTTGTCCGCTTCATGGAGCTGGCGCTGTACGCGCCTGACCTCGGCTATTACAGCGGCGGCGCCGCCAAGCTGGGCAAAGATGGCGATTTTACAACCGCGCCGGAGATTTCGCCCCTGTTCGGTGCCACGCTGGCCCATGTGGCAGCCGCTATTATGGCGCAAACGGCCCCGCGCATCCTCGAATTCGGCGCCGGCACGGGCAAGCTGGCTTTCGATATCCTGACGGAAGCGGCGAATGCCGGCATCGCTATCGAACAGTATGCGATCGTCGAATTGTCCGGCGAATTGCGCGCGCGCCAGGAGCTGGCGCTGGCCGCCTTTCCGCAAGTGGTGTGGCTCGACGGCTTCCCCGACAGTTTCGAAGGCGCCGTGTTCGGCAATGAAGTGCTCGACGCCATGCCCGTCAACCTGATCAGCAAGACGCCCGCCGGCTGGTGCGAACTCGACGTCAGCATTGCCGACGGCCAGTTCGTGTTTGTCGAACGCCCTGCCGGCGCCGACGTGGCCGCGCAGATCGCCGCCCAGGTGCCGGACGCCGATGACTTGCCGGTCGGCTATGTCACAGAAATTCATGGCGTGGCCTGCGGCTTCATGCGCTCGCTGGCGCGCATGCTGACCAATGGCAAGGGCGGCGCGGCCGTGCTGTTCGATTACGGTTTTCCTGCGCACGAGTATTACCTGGACTTGCGCGCCACGGGCACCCTGATGTGCCATTACCGCCACCATGCCCACGCGGAACCGTTTTATCTGCCCGGTTTGCAGGACATCACGGCTCACGTGGATTTTACGGCCATGGCGGTGGCGGCGCAGGATGCGGGCCTCGATGTGCTCGCATACATGAACCAGGCGTCCTTCCTGCTGGGCTCCGGTATCGGCGACTTGCTGCTGCGCACCGACCCCGAGCAGGTCAAGACCTACCTGCCGCAGGCCAGCGCCGTGCAAAAGCTGGTGTCGCCGGCCGAGATGGGCGAATTGTTCAAGGTGCTGGCGGTGGGGCACCAGGTGGCGTTGCCGGAAGCGCTGTTGTCCAGTGACCGCAGTCACCGTCTGTAAGCGCGGTCAATATCAAGGCAGGGCCGTACCGCCCTGTAATTTCCTGTCCGCCGGTGGTTATTATCTTGTCATATCGTATATGATGACCGACACAGCACGGTTCCATCCTGCAAGAACCCGTCGCCGCGCACCGATTTCAAGATAGAACGATGGGAAAGATACATACACATTATGACAACCTGAAAGTGGCGCGCCTGGCGCCGCAGGAAGTCATACGTGCCGCGTATAAAGCCCTCAGCCAGAAATACCACCCCGACAAGAATCCCGGCGACGAAAAGGCCGCCCGCATCATGGCCATCCTTAACAGCGCCTATGGCACCTTGTCCGATCCGCAACGCCGCAAGGAACACGACGAATGGATCGCCGCCGAGGAGTGGGAAATCGAATGGCTGGAAAGCACCCACCACGAAGAAGGCAAGAGCCGCGATGGCCGCGCGAAAGGCCATGCCCAATCGCATGAGCACACCTGCGCGCAGGATGTGCCGCCGCCGAAGGGCAAGCCGCGGAGTGGGGCGCTGCCCATCTGGCGCAACTGGCGCTGGTGGCTGAGTTTGCTTGTCTGCCTGCTGCTGGGCTGGCTGGGCGCCTTGCTGATGCTCGATACCTCGCCGCCCGTGCCTGCCGCGCTGGCGTCGGCATGGAGCGGGCTGGCCCGCGATGGCGCCAGGGTGCACCCGGACACGGCAACGGCGGAGAGCGCAGCCACGCCGCCGGCAAAAAACGAGGCGGTGGCTATCGATAGCTGGGCCGTGGGCAAGCCGTATGCGGCCGAGCCCGCGCAAGCGAAGGCGCCCGAGATCCGCGTGCTGGCCGTGGCGCAGCTGAGCCTGAAAGCCAGCCGGCCCGCCTGCGATGGCGCCAGCCAGGCCGAGTCGGCGGGGCTGGTGGCGCCGAATGGCGAGCCTTGGCCGGCGCGGTCCGGCTATGTTGATGGCTTCCCGATCGGCAACAAGGGCGATGAACTGAGTTTGACCATCGATAACAGCAGCAACACGGCGCCCGTCTTCGTCAAGCTGTATGACCAGGAGCGGCGCTCGAATGTACGCTACCTGTATATCCTGGCCAATGACAAGCTGACCGTGGAGCAGCTCAGCGCGGGCAAATATGAAGTGCGCTACCAGGCCGTCGGGCCAGGCCAGGACAATTGCGGCGGCACTACGCGCAGCGGCGCCTCGATACCGGCGCCGGCGCCTGCCGCGGGAGAGGGTGGTACGCAGAATCCTGTTGTAAGCAGCATCTAATCTGATTATGCTTGATATGCGTCAACGCAGCGTCCACATCGAACTTATCCCTTAGGAGTATCCATGACCGACCTCAAAGCCGATGCAGATGATAACTGGCTGCTCGACGAAGATGAGCCGGTGGCCAGTCCAGCCGGGTTGGCCGCGCCCGACCAGCGCCTGTGGCGTGTGCTGATCGTCGATGACGACGTCGATGTGCATGCGGTCACGCGGCTGGCGCTGCGCAATGTCAGCTTCAAGGGTCGCGAACTGGAACTGTTTTCCGCCTACAGCGGCCGCGAGGGGTACGAGATCCTGCGCGACACGCCCGATATCGCGCTGGTGCTGCTCGACGTGGTGATGGAAACGGATGACGCCGGCCTGATCCTCGCCAAGCGCATCCGCGCCGACCTGAACAACTCCATCGTGCGCGTCGTGCTGCGCACGGGCCAGCCGGGCCAGGCGCCCGAGCAGCGCGTCATCATCGAATACGACATCAACGATTACAAGGCCAAGACGGAGCTGACGACGCAAAAGCTGTTTACCACCGTTATCTCGGCCTTGCGTGCCTACGAGAGCCTGATGATGCTCGAGCGCAGCCGCATCGGCCTGGGCAAGATCCTCGCCGGCGCCACCAATCTGTACCAGATCCATTCGCTGCGCGAATTCGCTTCCGGTGTGCTCAACCAGGTCAGCGCCATCCTCGACGTGGGTGCCGACGGCGTGCTGTGCCTGATGCAGGGCGGCGCCGGGCGGCCCGAGGTGGTCGCTGCCACGGGCACCTACGCCGTGCTGGCCGAGGCGGAAGCCATGCCGGCCGACCACGCGCTCACGCCCACCATCGACAAGGCGTTCGCGGAAAAACGCAGCCAGTTCGAGCATCCGGCCAATGTGCTGTTCATCCACACGGAAGGCAACCGCGAGCTGGCCATTTCCGTCACGCCGCCGTGGCCGCTGGCGCAGATCCAGCGCGACTTGCTGGAAGTGTTTTGCCAGCGCATCGCCGCCGCCTTCGACAATCTGTACATGTTCGGCCAGCTGCGCAAGGCGCAGGAAGCGACCGTTGTGGCGCTGGCCGACCTGGCCGAGTTCCGCGACAGCGACACGGGCGGCCACGTGCGGCGCGTGCAGCAGCTGTCCGACGCCATCGCCCTGCGCATCCAGCAGCGCGGGGTGTATGCCGACGAGCTCACGCCGCAGCTGCTCGACATGATCGGCCTGGCCAGCATCCTGCACGACGTGGGCAAGGTGGCCACGCCGGACGCCGTGCTGCTCAAGCCGGGCCGGCATACGGACGAGGAGCGGGTGCAGATGCAGCTGCACGCCAGCGTCGGGCGCACCATCCTCGAGCGGGCCGCCAACATGGTCGACGGCGTCAGCTACCTCACGTATGGCGCGCAGATCGCCGGCGGCCACCATGAACATTTCGACGGCGCCGGCTATCCGAACGGCCTGAAGGGACGCGACATTCCCTTGGCCGCGCGCATCGTTGCCGTGGTCGACGTCTTCGATGCCTTGCTGCATGAGCGGCCGTACAAGGAGCCGTGGCCGTATCCGCAGGTGCGCGAATACATCGAACAGCGCAGCGGCAGCCAGTTCGATCCGGAAGTGGTGGCGGCGCTGCTGGATCTGATCGACAACGAGCCGCAACTGTGGCATCCGGAGCGCGCCACCGCTTGAGCAGCAACTTCGTTGGCGCTTTTCGGCACGGCCCCATTCCCTTGCGCGCGGCGCCGTCATATACTCGGCAGCCTCATGCTGGCCGGCGCCACGCACCGGTGTGGCGCGCCGCGGAGTTTTCGGACATCACGACATGAAAGAACTCAAGGGCCTTAGCGCACTGATCATCGAGCCGCATCCGGGCATGCGCGCCAGCCTGCACAATATGCTCAACCTGTGCGGCCTGGCGAAGATCGACGACGCGGCCAGCTCGGGCCAGGCGATCCGCATGCTGGGCAGCAAATCGTATGATCTGATCCTGTGCGAATACGACCTCGGCGGCGGGCAGGATGGCCAGCAGATGCTGGAAGACTTGCGCCACCATAAATTGATGCACGCGTCGACCATGTTCTTCATGGTCACGGGCGAAGGCAGCTTCGCCAAGGTGGTCAGCGCCGTCGAGCTGTTGCCCACCGATTACATCCTCAAGCCATTTACCGCTGACAACATGCTCGAGCGCATAGCCCGCGCGCTCGACAAGCGCAATGCCTTCGTGCCCGTGTACGAACTGATCGACGTGGGCAATGAGCGCGCGGCGATCGCCGCCTGCACCGAGGGCGCCAGCCTGTACCCCCGTTACGCCACGGATTTCCTGCGCCTGCACGCGGAGCTGCATTTGCTGCTGGGCGAGGCGGCCGATGCCGAACCGATCTACACAGCCTTATACGAAAGCAAGTCCATCGGCTGGGCGCGCCTGGGGCAGGCCAAGACGCAGTTCCTGCTGGGCGAGTACGAAGCGGCGCAGGGCACCCTGGAAGGGCTGCTGGAAAACAACAAGCGTTTTCTCGACGCCTATGACTGGCTGGCGCGCACGCATATGGCGCAAGGCAAGCCGGAACTGGCGCAGGCGGCCTTGAGCGAAGCGGTGGCCCTGTCGCCGCATGCCGTGCGCCGCTTGCGCCGCCTGGGCGAGGCGGCCCTGGCGGCCGACGATATCGACATGGCGGAAAAATCCCTGAAACTGGTGGTCAGCAAGGCCAAATATTCGGAATTCCGCGATCCGGAAGACCATGTGCGCCTGGTGCAGACCCTGGTGCGCAAGGGCGATCCCTTGCAGGCGGGCGCCGTGATCCGCGACCTCGACAAATCGATGGGCGGGCAAAAGAATGCGGAACTGTGCAGCGCCCTGTGCAGCGCCATGCTGCATGCGCATACGGGCAACGAGGAGCGCCTGCAGCAATCACTCGATGCGGCCCTGGCTGCCAACCGGCACAGCGTGGGCAGCTCGAATACGCTGAAAACGGAGCTGGCGCGCCACTGCCTGGCGCACGGCCGCGAAGACGGCGCGGCCGAGGTGATGCGCGAAGTCATGCGCAATGCGCCCGACAGCGCCGCCATGACGCGCGCCATGGCCGTGTTCGAACAGGCGGGGCGCGAGGAACTGGCCAAGGCATTGGCGCGGCAAAGCCGCCAGGAAGTGGCCGACATGGTGGCGGCCGGGGCAGCCCGTGCGGGCGAGGGCGATTTCCGCGGCGCCGTCGATCTGATGGGCGAGGCCGTCACGCGCCTGCCCGACAATCCGCAGGTGGTCTTCAATGCGGCCGTGGCCGTGCTGAAATGCCTGGAGCACGAGGGCTGGGATGAGCGCATGGGGTAGCAGGCGCTGACCTTTATCGCCGGCGTGCGCCGTCTGGACCCGCGCAATCCCAAATTGCCCGTGCTGTCGGGCCTGCATCAGCAGTTGTTGCGTAAATACAAGCCCTTGGGCAATGCCTGGATGCATCCGCCTGACGCAAGGTAAGCGGGGAAATGCGGGGCAAATGACGGGAAAATGCGGCTTGCCGGCAGGGGCGATAAAAAAAATACGAAAAAAGCTGACTTTTTCGCGCCAATCCTTGCACTTTCTCAAATCGGGAGCTTATAATCACGCCCCGAAGCAGCCAACTTCTTCTTTATACGCAAATGCAGCAGTCAGGCATCAGTAAATAAGGTTGACAGTTGTGAGTAGATGCTTCATACTCTGCGGTTCCCGCGGAGGGGTGGCCGAGTGGTTAAAGGCGACAGACTGTAAATCTGTTCTCTATGAGTACGCTGGTTCGAATCCAGCCCCCTCCACCAAGTTTTTGCAAGGAAAACTGGGTAGTAGCAAAAAGCAAGTGAAGATAAAGTGAACGATACCTCGCGGGTGTAGCTCAATGGTAGAGCAGAAGCCTTCCAAGCTTACGACGAGGGTTCGATTCCCTTCACCCGCTCCAGTTTCCGTTCAGATGCTTGATGCATCGCATGCAACAAATTACAGCCCTTGTAGCTCAGTGGTAGAGCACTCCCTTGGTAAGGGAGAGGCCACGTGTTCGATCCACGTCAAGGGCACCAGAATTCGCAGCAGGCAGCACAGAAGCAATTCAAACCAGACCGTCGGGCGTGTGCCTGAGCAATCTAATCAAATCATTAGGAGTTCAAAATGGCAAAAGGTAAATTCGAACGGACCAAGCCGCACGTCAACGTCGGCACCATCGGCCACGTCGACCACGGTAAAACCACGCTGACCGCTGCAATCGCAACGGTTCTGTCGAAGAAATTCGGCGGCGAAGCTAAAGCATACGACCAGATCGATGCAGCACCAGAAGAAAAAGCGCGCGGTATTACGATTAACACCGCCCACGTCGAGTACGAAACGGAAACGCGTCACTACGCGCACGTTGACTGCCCAGGCCACGCCGATTACATCAAAAACATGATTACCGGTGCAGCCCAGATGGACGGCGCGATCCTGGTGTGCTCCGCAGCTGACGGCCCAATGCCACAGACCCGCGAACACATCCTGCTGGCCCGCCAAGTTGGCGTTCCATACATCATCGTGTTCCTGAACAAGTGCGACCTGGTCGACGACGCAGAGCTGCTGGAGCTGGTTGAAATGGAAGTGCGCGAGCTGTTGTCGAAGTACGAATTCCCAGGCGACGACCTGCCAATCATCAAAGGTTCGGCACGTATGGCGCTGGAAGGCAAAGAAGGCGAAATGGGCGTGGACGCAGTGCTGCGTCTGGCCGATGCGCTGGATGCTTACATCCCAACGCCAGAGCGCGCTGTTGACGGTGCTTTCCTGATGCCAGTGGAAGACGTGTTCTCGATCTCGGGTCGCGGTACCGTTGTGACCGGTCGTATCGAGCGCGGCATTGTCAAAGTCGGCGAAGAGATCGAAATCGTCGGTATCACCGATACCGTCAAAACGACTTGCACCGGCGTGGAAATGTTCCGCAAGCTGCTGGACCAAGGTCAAGCTGGCGACAACGTTGGTCTGCTGCTGCGCGGCACCAAGCGTGAAGACGTGCAACGTGGTCAAGTTCTGGCCAAGCCAGGCTCGATCAAGCCGCATGCGCACTTCACCGGCGAGATCTATGTTCTGTCGAAAGACGAAGGCGGCCGTCATACGCCATTCTTCAACAACTATCGTCCACAGTTCTACTTCCGTACGACGGACGTAACCGGTTCGATCGAGTTGCCAGCAGACAAAGAAATGGTCATGCCAGGCGATAACGTGTCGATCACCGTCAAGCTGATCAACCCGATCGCGATGGAAGAAGGCCTGCGCTTCGCTATCCGTGAAGGCGGCCGTACCGTCGGCGCCGGCGTGGTTGCAAAAATCATCGCATAAGGAAATGTTATGCTTCCACCCGGGGCGTCCTGGGTGGTAGAATAGCACTCCTCGAAAGTTTTACGTAGGGACGTAGCTCAATTGGCAGAGCGTCGGTCTCCAAAACCGAAGGTTGGGGGTTCGATGCCCTCCGTCCCTGCCACCGTCAAGGTGCAGGGCACCGAAAGTAGAAAAATGTCAAATCAATCCGTGCAAACCGTTAGCACGTCGAGTGACAAGATAAAAGTCGCGCTGGCAATAGTAGCTGCGATTGCAGGAGTAGTCGGGTTTTATTACCTGGCAGGCCAACCAGCTCTGGTGCGTGCAAGCGCGCTTGTGGCTGGTTTGGTTATTGCTGTTGCGCTCTTGTATGTCTCGACGACCGGCCGTGAATTTCTCAATTTCGCCAAAGAAGCTGTGCGCGAAACCAAGAAAGTCGTTTGGCCTACCCGCAAAGAAGCCACGCAGATTACTGCGATCGTGTTTGCCTTTGTGCTGGTCATGGCGATTTTCCTGTGGGGCACGGATAAATTGCTCGAGTTTTTGTTGTATGACGTAATTCTGGGTTGGAAAAAATAATGAGCGAAAATGTGCATGATGAAGCGGCGGAAGAGTCCGTTCCGGGCGACGCTCCGGCAGCGGATACTGGTGCAGCGCTGAGCGTGCCAGTGAGCAGCAAGCGCTGGTATGTCGTGCATGCTTATTCCGGCATGGAAAAAAGCGTCATGCGCGCACTGACCGAGCGCATCGAGCGCGCGGGCATGCAAGACCAGTTCGGCCAGATCCTGGTGCCGATCGAAGAAGTTGTCGAAGTCAAGAATGGCGTGAAGTCCGTCACCGAACGTCGTTTCTATCCTGGCTATGTGCTGGTTGAAATGGAAATGACGGACGAGAGCTGGCACTTGGTCAAGAACACCAGCAAGGTTACCGGCTTCATTGGTGGCAAGTCGAACAAGCCGACGCCGATCTCCGCGCGCGAAATCGACGGCATCATGAAGCAGATGCAGGAAGGCGTAGAAAAGCCCCGTCCGAAAACCTTGTACGAGGTGGGCGAGCAGGTACGCATCAAGGATGGTCCGTTCACCGATTTCAACGGCAATGTCGAAGAAGTCAATTACGAGAAATCCAAAGTGCGCGTCTCGGTCACCATCTTCGGCCGCGCTACCCCGGTAGAGCTCGAATTCGGCCAGGTCGAAAAAGTTTAAGGCGGTTCACAAAGCCGTAGCGAGCGGATGTGAGTTGTGGCTGAGAAGCGGAGCTGTGCAAATGCACAGTGAGCATCGGAAGCCGCAAATCGCGCCGCGCAGTAGGTTTGAAAGCGCCACCAGGAGCGTTGCGGTAGTAACAGCAAAATCCGGTCAGAGGAGCCCCGCCAGGGTAGGATCGGCGGGGCGCTACTACTCAATCCAAGATAGGAGCCATCATGGCAAAGAAAATCATTGGTTTTATCAAGCTGCAAGTGCCAGCTGGTAAAGCAAACCCATCCCCACCAATCGGTCCAGCTCTGGGTCAACGCGGTCTGAACATCATGGAATTCTGCAAAGCGTTCAACGCGCAGACCCAAGGTATGGAACCAGGCATGCCGATCCCAGTCGTGATCACCGCGTTTGCGGACAAGTCCTTCACCTTCGTGATGAAGACGCCTCCAGCAACCTACCTGATCAAAAAAGCTGCTGCGATCACCAAAGGTTCGCCGAAGCCACATACCGACAAAGTCGGTACGCTGACCCGCGCACAAGCTGAAGAAATCGCTAAATTGAAAACCCCTGATCTGACCGCTGCCGACATGGATGCTGCTGTACGCACCATCGCTGGTTCCGCTCGTTCGATTGGTATCACGGTGGAAGGTGTTGTATAATGGCTAAGTTATCCAAACGTATCAAGGCTTTGAAAGCCAAAGTCGACCGTACCAAAGTGTACGCTTTCGACAACGCTGTCGCTCTGATCAAAGAGTGCGCAACGGCCAAGTTCAATGAATCGATCGACGTATCGGTACAACTGGGTGTTGATCCTAAGAAATCCGACCAAGTGGTGCGCGGCTCTGTCGTGCTGCCAGCTGGTACCGGCAAAACCGTACGCGTGGCAGTCTTCGCGTCGGGCGAAAAAGCGGAAGCTGCCAAAGCAGCTGGCGCCGACATCGTTGGTATGGAAGACCTGGCTGAGCAGATCAAAGCCGGCGACATGCCTTTCGACATCGTTATCGCTTCGCCAGATACCATGCGTATCGTTGGTACCCTGGGTCAGATCCTGGGCCCACGCGGCATGATGCCTAACCCGAAAGTCGGCACTGTTACTCCTGACGTCGCTACCGCCGTGAAAAACGCGAAAGCCGGTCAAGTTCAGTACCGTACCGACAAATCCGGTATCATCCACGCTACCATCGGCCGTAAATCGTTCGCTGACGCAGATCTGAAGTCGAATCTGGTCGCACTGATCGACGCACTGAACAAAGCCAAGCCAGCATCGAGCAAAGGCGTGTACCTGCGCAAAGTTTCGTTGTCGTCGACCATGGGCGCTGGCGTCCGTGTTGACCAGGCTAGCCTGGCAGCTTAAGTAACAGAATCAAGTCCTGTAGCGCCTTCGGGCGCTGCGGGCGCATCTTTGGGCTGCCTGCCTGGTGTTCACATCAGGCAGGCAGACAATCAAAGACCGTTGGGCCGACTGCGATTGCACATGCAGAAGGTTAATAGGCTTGCCGGTAACGGCAAGTGCCCAACGCAGATGGTGTACCCGAACAAGTTTTGTAGTCCTCATGCTGCGTGAATCCATCCGCTCAGTTTAGTACTTCTTGACTTCGGACGCCGTGTTCGAACCGATGCAAGGCGCTCAACCACTCGGTTGTGATTGCCGAACATCATTTAAGGAGGTTGACCGTGAGTCTCAATCTGAATGACAAAAAGGCCGTCGTCGCCGAAGTTTCCGCACAAGTAGCAAATGCGCAAACGATCGTCGTGGCCGAATATCGTGGCATCCAGGTTGGTCACTTGACGCAACTGCGTGCTAAAGCGCGTGCCCAAGGCGTGTACCTGCGTGTGTTGAAAAACACTCTGGCTCGTCGCTCCGTTGAAGGTACCGCATTCGCCAGCCTGGCAGATGCCATGACCGGCCCGTTGATCTACTCGATCTCGGCCGATGCCGTTGCAGCAGCTAAAGTCATCGCTGACTTCGCTAAAACCAACGACAAACTGGTCATCAAAGCAGGTAACTACGCAGGCAAGCCGCTGGATACAGCTGCTGTCACCGCGTTGGCGAGCATTCCTAGCCGTGAAGTCCTCATTTCGCAGTTGTTGGGCGTTATGCTGGCTCCGGTTTCGGGCTTTGCACGTGGTCTGGCTGCCCTGGCAGCGAAAAAAGGCGAAGGCGCCGAAGCTCCTGCAGAAGCAGCAGCAGAAGAAGCCCCAGCAGCCGCTTAATTGCGCGCGCTTTTTTCTCTCAGTACCAATCTGATGTAACTAACGTAATAAATTTAGGAGTTTCAAAATGGCAATTAGCAAAGACGATATCCTGGAAGCAGTTAGCGCCATGTCCGTAATGGACCTGAACGACCTGGTTAAAGCATTCGAAGAAAAATTCGGCGTGTCCGCAGCAGCAATGGCTTCGGCCGGTCCTGCAGCAGGCCCAGCAGCAGCTGCTGAAGAGCAAACCGAGTTCAACGTTGTGCTGGACACCTTCGGCGCAAACAAAGTTGGCGTCATTAAAGCAGTTCGCGAAATCACCGGCCTGGGCTTGAAAGAAGCTAAAGACCTGGTCGATGGCGCACCAAAAACTGTGAAAGAAGCAGTGTCGAAAGCTGACGCTGAAGCTGCAGTGAAGAAACTGGTTGAAGCCGGCGCAACCGCTTCGATGAAGTAATATCTGTACCGGCGGCAGTTAGCGCCCGAGTCAAAGTCTGAGGTTTCCCCTCGCAAGGGGGGAAATCCGACTTTGGCTCCTTTGTCGTCTGCATCGTATTTGTCATGTAGTTGTAGCAGCAGTTTTTATTCGATTCAAGCCGGAAAGCAGAGCCTTGAGGTTTCGTCTGTGTCACACGCAGCGGTGCAAACGAACACTTGCAAAACCTGAATTTTCTATCCTTTCTGTCACTCACGGAGTGTCCATGCACTACTCATTTACTGAGAAGAAACGCATTCGCAAATCATTCGCGAAGCGCGCCAACGTTCACCACGTTCCGTTCCTGCTGGCGACCCAGCTCGAGTCTTATCATAGCTTCTTGCAAGAGGACATAGCACCGTCCGGCCGCAAGAATGATGGCCTGCAGTCGGCTTTCACCTCGATTTTCCCTATCGTGTCGCACAATGGTTTTGCGCGTCTCGAATTCTTGTCGTACGTTCTGGGCGATCCTGCCTTTGACGTCAAAGAATGTCAACAACGTGGCCTGACGTTCGCGTCGCCGCTGCGCGCGAAAGTGCGCCTGGTGATCCTGGACAAGGAATCGCCAACCAAGCCCGTCGTCAAAGAGATGAAGGAACAGGAAGTCTACATGGGCGAATTGCCGCTCATGACGACCACCGGTTCGTTCGTGATCAACGGCACGGAGCGGGTGATCGTTTCCCAGCTGCACCGTTCGCCTGGCGTGTTCTTCGAGCATGACCGCGGCAAGACCCACTCGTCCGGTAAACTGCTGTTCTCCGCGCGTATCATTCCTTACCGCGGTTCGTGGCTGGACTTCGAGTTCGACCCGAAAGACATCCTGTTCTTCCGCGTCGACCGCCGCCGCAAGATGCCAGTAACGATCCTGCTTAAAGCCATCGGCATGTCGCACGAGCAAATCCTGGCGAACTTCTTCGTCTTCGACAATTTCAACCTGCGCTCCGAAGGCGCGGAGATGGAATTCGTCTCCGAGCGTCTGCGCGGCGAAGTGGCGCGTTTCGACATCGTCGACAAGTCGGGCAAGACCCTGGTGCTGAAAGACAAGCGTATCAACGCGAAACACGTGCGTGATATCGAAGCTGCCGGCATCAAGCACATTTCCGTACCGGAAGACTACCTGCTGGGCCGCGTATTGGCGAAGAACATCGTCGATGCCGACACCGGTGAAGTCGTCGCTTCCGCGAACGATGAGCTGACCGAAGATCTGTTGGGCCGCCTGCGCGACGCCAACATTTCCGAAATCCAGACCTTGTACACGAACGACCTGGATCAGGGCGCCTACATCTCGCAAACCCTGCGTATCGACGACACCGCCGACCAGATGGCTGCGAAAGTGGCGATCTACCGCATGATGCGTCCAGGCGAGCCGCCAACGGAAGATTCCGTTGAAGCGTTGTTCAATGGCCTGTTCTACAACTCGGACCGCTACGACCTGTCGGCCGTGGGCCGCATGAAGTTCAACCGCCGCATTGGCCGCGATGAACTGACCGGCGCCATGACGCTGTCGAACGAAGACGTGCTGGCCGTGATCAAGATCCTGGTGGAACTGCGCAATGGCCGTGGCGAAGTCGACGATATCGATCACCTGGGTAACCGTCGCGTACGTTGCGTGGGCGAACTGGCCGAGAATCAATTCCGCGCCGGCCTGGTGCGTGTTGAGCGCGCCGTCAAGGAACGCCTCGGCCAAGCCGAAGCGGACAACCTGATGCCGCACGACCTGATCAACTCGAAGCCGATTTCGGCTGCGATTCGCGAGTTCTTCGGTTCGTCCCAGCTGTCGCAGTTTATGGACCAAACCAATCCTCTGTCGGAAATTACCCACAAGCGCCGCGTATCGGCTCTGGGACCCGGCGGTCTGACACGCGAACGCGCCGGCTTTGAAGTGCGCGACGTGCATCCGACCCACTACGGCCGCGTCTGCCCGATCGAGACACCGGAAGGTCCGAACATTGGTCTGATCAACTCGCTGGCTCTGTACGCCCGCCTGAATGAATACGGCTTCCTGGAAACCCCGTACCGCAAGGTCGAAGGCTCCAAGATTACCGATCAGATCGACTACCTGTCCGCCATCGAAGAAGGCCGCTACATCATCGCTCAGGCGAATGCGACCATCAACGACGCCGGCATGCTGTCCGATGAACTGGTCTCGGCCCGTGAAGCCGGCGAAACCATCCTGGTCTCCCCGGAGCGCATCCAGTACATGGACGTGGCGCCAGGCCAGATCGTTTCCGTCGCTGCCTCGCTGATTCCGTTCCTCGAACACGATGATGCAAACCGTGCATTGATGGGCGCCAACATGCAACGCCAGGCTGTACCTTGCTTGCGTCCGGAAAAAGCGCTGGTCGGTACCGGTATCGAACGCACCGTTGCGGTCGACTCGGGCACCACTGTGCAAGCGCTGCGTGGCGGTATCGTCGATTACATCGATGCGGGCCGTGTCGTGATTCGCGTCAATGATGACGAAGCGCAAGCTGGTGAAGTCGGCGTCGACATCTACAACCTGATCAAGTACACCCGTTCGAACCAGAACACCAACATCAACCAGCGTCCTATCGTGCAAGTGGGCGACCGTGTTGCCAAGCGCGACGTGATCGCCGACGGCGCATCGACCGACCTGGGTGAGTTGGCGCTGGGCCAGAACATGACCGTGGCCTTCATGCCATGGAATGGTCTGAACTTCGAAGATTCGATCCTGATCTCGGAAAACGTCGTCAAGGACGACCGCTACACCTCGATTCACATCGAAGAGTTGTCGGTGGTGGCCCGTGATACGAAACTGGGCGCGGAAGAAATTACGCGCGACATCTCGAACCTGGCTGAAAATCAGCTGGCACGTCTGGATGAGTCCGGTATCGTCTACATCGGCGCTGAAGTCCAAGCGGGCGACACCCTGGTCGGTAAAGTGACGCCGAAAGGCGAAACCCAGCTGACCCCGGAAGAGAAGCTGCTGCGCGCGATTTTCGGCGAAAAAGCCTCGGACGTGAAAGACACGTCGCTGCGCGTGCCTTCGGGCATGATCGGTACCGTGATCGACGTGCAAGTCTTCACCCGTGAAGGCATCGTGCGCGACAAGCGTGCCCAGCAAATTATCGATGACGAACTGAAACGCTTCCGTCTGGATTTGAACGACCAGATGCGTATCGTGGAAGGCGATGCCTTCCAGCGTCTGGAAAAAATGCTGATCGGCAAAGTCGTCAACGGCGGCCCGAAAAAGCTGGCCAAAGGCGCCAAGATCACCAAGGAATACCTGGCCGATCTGGACAAATACCACTGGTTCGATATCCGCCCTGCGGACGACGATGCTGCGGTAGCGCTGGAAGCGATCAAGGAGTCGATCAACGAGAAGCGTCACCAGTTCGATCTGGCCTTCGAAGAGAAGCGCAAGAAACTGACGCAAGGCGATGAGCTGCAACCAGGCGTGCAAAAAATGGTCAAGGTCTACCTGGCCGTGAAACGCCGCCTGCAGTCGGGCGACAAGATGGCAGGTCGCCACGGTAACAAGGGTGTGGTTTCCCGTATTGTTCCTGTGGAAGACATGCCATACATGGCCGACGGCACGCCAGCCGACGTTGTGCTGAACCCGCTGGGCGTTCCTTCGCGGATGAACGTTGGTCAGATCCTCGAGACTCACTTGGGCTGGGCTGCCAAGGGTCTGGGTATCCGCATCGGCGAAATGCTGAAGGCGCAAACCAAGGTCGAGCAAGTGCGCAAGTACCTGACGACGATCTACAACGACAATGGCCGCGCGGAAGATCTGAACGACTTCGACGACGAAGAGATCATGAAGCTGGCGGAAAACCTGAAAAAAGGTGTTCCATTCGCCACGCCAGTGTTCGACGGCGCCAATGAAGAAGAGATCCGCCGCATGCTGGACCTGGCGTATCCGGACGACATCGCCAAGAACCTGGGCATGACCGCTTCGAAAAACCAGGTGACCATGTATGACGGTCGCACCGGTGAAGCGTTCGAGCGCAAGGTCACTGTCGGCGTCATGCACATGCTGAAACTGCATCACTTGGTCGATGACAAGATGCATGCGCGTTCGACCGGTCCTTACTCGCTGGTGACGCAACAGCCACTGGGCGGTAAAGCCCAGTTCGGTGGTCAGCGTTTCGGTGAGATGGAAGTCTGGGCACTGGAAGCGTATGGCGCGTCGTATGTCTTGCAAGAGATGTTGACGGTCAAGTCCGATGACGTGAATGGCCGTACCAAAGTGTACGAGAACCTCGTCAAGGGCGACCACGTGATCGACGCCGGCATGCCGGAATCGTTTAACGTGCTGGTCAAGGAAATCCGTTCGCTGGGTATCGATATCGACCTCGAACGCAACTAAACGACAGCACCCTGTCATTTGGTTTGGGAAACACAAAGCCCGGCTGGGAAACCACGCCGGGCAATGTAGTCTCAGGAATATAGAAATTTAATCACCTCTGGAGTGATACATGAAAGCACTGCTCGATCTATTCAAGCAAGTACAGACCAACGAGACCTTCGATGCAATCAAGATCGGTCTCGCTTCGCCTGAGAAAATCCGTTCGTGGTCCTACGGCGAAGTCAAGAAGCCGGAAACCATCAACTACCGTACCTTCAAGCCTGAGCGCGACGGCCTGTTCTGCGCCAAGATCTTTGGCCCGATCAAGGATTACGAATGCCTGTGCGGCAAGTACAAGCGCCTGAAACACCGCGGCGTGATCTGCGAAAAGTGCGGCGTCGAAGTCACCTTGGCCAAGGTGCGCCGCGAGCGCATGGGCCACATCGAGCTGGCCTCGCCGACCGCGCACATCTGGTTCCTGAAGTCGCTGCCGTCGCGTCTGGGCATGGTCCTGGACATGACCCTGCGGGACATCGAACGCGTGCTGTACTTTGAAGCATACGTCGTGACCGATCCAGGCATGACTCCGCTGAAAAAGTGCCAGATCATGTCGGAAGACGACTACGCCGCCAAGTACGAAGAGTACGGCGACGACTTCACCGCCTTCATGGGCGCCGAAGGTATCCGTGAACTGCTGCGCTCGATCGACATCCACCGCGATGCCGAAACCCTGCGCGTGGAACTGAAGGAATCGAAATCCGAAGCCAAGATCAAGAAATACGCGAAGCGCCTGAAAGTGCTGGAAGCGTTCCAACGTTCGGGCATCAAGCCTGACTGGATGATCATGGAAGTGCTGCCAGTGCTGCCGCCGGAGCTGCGTCCGCTGGTACCGCTGGACGGTGGCCGTTTCGCGACTTCGGATCTGAACGATCTGTATCGCCGCGTCATCAACCGTAACAACCGCCTGAAACGCCTGATGGAGCTGCGCGCTCCAGAGATCATCACGCGCAACGAAAAGCGCATGCTGCAAGAAGCGGTCGATTCGCTGCTGGACAACGGCCGTCGCGGCAAAGCGATGACCGGCGCCAACAAGCGTCCGCTGAAGTCCTTGGCCGAGATGATCAAGGGCAAGGGCGGCCGTTTCCGTCAAAACTTGCTGGGCAAACGCGTCGATTACTCCGGTCGTTCGGTCATCGTCGTGGGCCCGCAATTGAAACTGCATCAGTGCGGCTTGCCGAAACTGATGGCACTGGAACTGTTCAAGCCATTCATTTTCAATAAACTGGAACTGATGGGTCTGGCGACCACGATCAAGGCCGCTAAAAAGCTGGTCGAGATCCAGGAACCGGTCGTGTGGGACATTTTGGAAGACGTGATCCGGGAACATCCGATCATGTTGAACCGCGCACCGACCTTGCACCGTCTGGGTATCCAGGCCTTCGAACCAGTCCTGATTGAAGGCAAGGCCATCCAGCTGCACCCGCTCGTCTGCGCCGCATTCAACGCCGACTTTGACGGTGACCAAATGGCGGTCCACGTTCCTCTGTCGATCGAAGCGCAGATGGAAGCACGCACCTTGATGCTGGCATCGAACAACATCCTGTTCCCATCGAACGGCGAACCATCGATCGTTCCTTCCCAGGATATCGTGCTGGGTCTGTACTACGCGACCCGCGAAGCGATCAATGCGAAGAACGAAGGGATGATGTTCCCTGACGTGTCGGAAGTGATCCGCGCCTACGACAACAAGGAAGTCGAACTGACGACCCGCGTCACCGTGCGTATTACCGAATACCCGAAAAACGCCGAAACGGGCGAATTCGAGAAAACGGTAACGCGTTACGAAACGACGATCGGCCGTGCGATCCTGTCGGAAATTCTGCCGAAAGGCCTGCCGTTCTCCGTCTTGAACCGCGCGCTGAAAAAGAAAGAAATTTCCAAGCTGATCAACACGTCGTTCCGCAAGTGCGGCCTGCGCGCCACCGTGGTGTTCGCAGACAAACTGATGCAATCGGGTTTCCGCCTGGCGACACGCGCCGGTATCTCGATCTGCGTCGACGACATGCTGGTACCGCCTCAAAAAGTTACCCTGATCGCGACGGCCGAGTCGGAAGTCAAGCAGATCGAACAGCAATACGCCTCGGGTCTCGTGACCGCCGGCGAGCGTTACAACAAGGTCGTCGATATCTGGGGCAAAACCTCGGATGAAGTCGGCAAGGCCATGATGGACCAGCTCAAAGTCGAAGACGTGATCCGCCGCGACGGCACCAAGTCGACGCAAGAATCGTTCAACGCCATTTACATGATGGCCGACTCCGGCGCGCGCGGTTCCGCAGCCCAGATTCGTCAGTTGGCCGGTATGCGTGGTCTGATGGCCAAACCGGATGGCTCGATTATCGAAACGCCGATTACCGCGAACTTCCGCGAAGGTCTGAACGTTTTGCAGTACTTCATTTCGACCCACGGTGCGCGTAAAGGTCTGGCCGATACGGCGCTGAAAACGGCGAACTCCGGTTACCTGACGCGTCGTCTGGTTGACGTGACGCAAGACTTGGTGGTGATCGAGGACGATTGCGGCACCATGAACGGCGCCGTCATGAAGGCACTGGTCGAAGGTGGTGAAGTCATCGAACCGTTGCGTGACCGTATCCTCGGCCGCGTGGTGGTGCATGACGTCGTCAATCCTGAAACCCAGGAAACGCTGTACGAAGCCGGCACCCTGATGGACGAAGACATGGTCGAAGAGATCGAGCGTCTGTCCATCGATGAAGTCAAGGTCCGCACGCCACTGACTTGCGACACGCGCTTCGGCCTGTGCGCCAAGTGCTATGGCCGCGACCTGGGCCGCGGCATGCTGGTCAACGCCGGCGAAGCCGTCGGTGTGGTGGCAGCGCAGTCGATTGGTGAACCTGGTACCCAGCTGACCATGCGTACGTTCCACATTGGTGGTGCGGCATCGCGTGCGGCAGTGGCATCGTCGGTGGAAGCCAAGTCGAACGGTACCATCCGCTTCACGGCAACCATGCGTTACGTGACGAACGGCAAGGGCGCGCAAATCGTCATTTCCCGTTCCGGTGAAGTGCTGATTACCGACGACCACGGCCGTGAGCGTGAGCGTCATAAAGTACCGTACGGTGCGACCCTGATCGTCAAGGACGGCATGGTCATCAAGGCCGGTACGGCCCTGGCAACGTGGGATCCGCTGACCCGTCCGATCATTACCGAATACGCCGGTCAAGTGCGTTTCGAGAACGTCGAAGAAGGCGTCACCGTCGCCCGTCAGGTCGACGAAGTGACCGGTCTGTCCACCCTGGTGGCGATCGATGCGAAACGCCGCGGTTCGCTGACCAAGACCCTGCGTCCGCAAGTCAAGCTGATCAACGATGCGAACGAAGAAGTCAAGATCGCCGGCACCGAACACTCGGTGGCGATCGGCTTCCAGGTCGGCGCGCTGATCATGGTCAAGGACGGTCAACAGGTATCGGTGGGTGAAGTGCTGGCACGTATTCCTACCGAATCGCAAAAAACGCGCGATATTACCGGTGGTCTGCCACGCGTTGCGGAACTGTTCGAAGCGCGCTCGCCGAAAGACGCCGGTATGCTGGCGGAAGTCACGGGTACGGTTGCGTTCGGTAAAGAAACCAAGGGCAAGCAGCGTCTGGAAATCACGGACATGGACGGCAACAAGCATGAGTTCTTGATCACCAAGGACAAGCAAGTGCTGGTGCATGACGGCCAAGTCGTGAACAAGGGCGAGATGATCGTGGACGGCCCGGCCGATCCGCAAGACATCCTGCGTCTGCTGGGTATCGAAGCGCTGGCACGTTACATCGTTGACGAAGTGCAGGACGTGTACCGTCTGCAAGGCGTGAAGATCAATGACAAGCACATCGAAGTGATCGTGCGTCAGATGCTGCGCCGCGTACAGATCGTCAATGCCGGCGACACCAACTACATCGTTGGCGAGCAGGTAGAGCGTTCGGAACTGCTGGACGAGAACGATCGCATGGCCGTTGAGAACAAGATTCCAGCGACTTACGAAAACGTCTTGTTGGGTATTACCAAGGCATCGCTGTCGACCGATTCGTTCATCTCGGCTGCATCGTTCCAGGAAACCACCCGCGTGCTGACCGAAGCGGCGATCATGGGCAAGCGCGATGGTCTGCGCGGCCTGAAAGAGAACGTCATCGTCGGCCGTCTGATTCCTGGCGGTACGGGCCTGGCCTTCCACCGCGCACGCAAAGAGAAAGAAGCGTGGGAAGTGGAAGAGCGTCAAGCACTGCTGCTGGCCGAGAAAGCCTCGATGGCTGGCGAAGCTGCCGAAGCGCTGCAGGACATCGAGACCCAGCAACACCACGGCGACGAAGCGTAATCTGCGCTGCTAGCTGACAAGAACGGCACTTTCGAGTGCCGTTTTTTATGCCCGTTGCGCGGCCTTCCACGATGCATGCAAAGAGAAAGAAGCGTGGGAAGTGGAAGAGCGTCAAGCGCTGCTGCTGGCCGATAAAACCACGCTGGCCGGTGCAGCCACCGAAGATCTGCTAGAAAATCGAGACCCAGCAACACCACGGCGACGAAGCGTAATCTGCGTTGCTAGCTGACAAGAACGGCACTTTCGAGTGCCGTTTTTTTATGCCCGTTGCGCGGCCTTCCACGATGCATGCAAAGAGAAAGAAGCGTGGGAAGTGGAAGAGCGTCAAGCGCTGCTGCTGGCCGATAAAACCACGCTGGCCGGTGCAGCCACCGAAGATCT